>DASWME010000018.1:0-33761 GCA_036399915.1 Thermoanaerobaculia bacterium | reverse complement strand
CCGCCGCATCGAGCTCTTCTGCAACCTCCCCTTCGAGAAGCTGGACCGGCTGCGGATCGAGGAGATGACGCGGGCGATCGGGGCGGAGGAGCCGGTCGAAGCGTAGGAGACGGACGACCCCCGCGCGCGTCATCTTCTCCTCCACGCCGTCATCTTCTCCAGCACCGCTTCCTCGAGGAGCCCCGGGTCTCCCGGCGCGCCGGCTTCCCAGAGCTTCCGCGCGCGCACCATGGCTTCCTCGGCACCGGGCAGGTCGCCGCCGGCGCGGCGGGCGTGGCTCACGTGCGCCCAGGCGTAGCCCTGGAGTCGCCAGCGCCACGTCTCCGGCCCCGGGGTCAGCTCGGCGATGCGAAGGGTCAGCTCGGCCAGTTCCAGCGCCCGCCGGGGATGGTCCGGCGCCACGGCGAGGCTCTCCGCCGCCACCCGCTCGCACAACACCCAGCCGCGGAACTCCTCCGTCTCCTCGACCAGCGCGATGCGCTGCTTCGCGGTGCGCCGCGCCATCCGAGCCCATAGATCCGCCGCTTCCTCCCGATCCGTGGCGAGCGGCGGCCGGTCTCCTCGCGCGAGACCGGCATCCTCCATCGGCAGGGCTGCATCGATCGACGACCGGCCGAGGGCGAGCAGCTCTGCCGAGAGCACGTCTCCGAGGGCCCGCTCGGCGCGTGACCAGCCCGCCGCGGCAGCCCGAAACGACCTGATTATGCGCAGGAGGGGATCGACCAGGTGGCGAGGAAATCCCACAGCGTCCGCCATGCGCTCCAGAGCCTCGCGGGGAATGGCCCTCTCCCCCCGGTCATAGACCGACACCTGGCTCGGCGCGATCCGGGCGGCCCGGGCCAGCTCGCCCTGGTCCCATCCCCGGAAGTAGCGCAGCAGGACCATCGCCAGCCTCGCGTCGGGGTCTTCCTTTTTCTCTCCCCTCATCACTTTCTCCTCCCGGAGAGCGATGTCACGTCACTCCGAAGGATAATTTCCTCACCTTTTGTCGCACCATACTCCCCGGGATCGCGGCCTCGCGGGCCATGGAGGCCACGCGCTGAGCCGCTGTCCGGAAGGAGCCGGTCATGCGTGTTCTTCGTCTGATCACCGTTCTCGTCCTCAGTCTGACGTTGGGAATTTCCCAGGCCTGGGCCTCTCCAGCTCGGAGGGAGACTGCCAACCAGGAGGTGAAACCGGCCACCCGTAGCTTCCATGACGTCCTCGACCGCTTGGGGAGCCTCCTCACAGGTATCTGGAGCAAGGCGGGGTGCACGATCGACCCGTGGGGCCGCTGTACACCCAGCACGCCGGCCGCCGACGCCGGGTGCACGATCGACCCATTGGGCGGCTGCTCGAACCGCTAGCTGAACGAGGAGTTGGCCTCGCTCCGGGGCCGGAACTTTCACAAGGTTTCGGCCCCTTGTCTAAACTGGAACCGCAGCTCAGGATCGTGCTTGGCTCGGAGGAGAAATTCCAGGACGCGCCGCGTCAGCTCCGCCGTCGCGCTTGCCTTTTGGGCGGCATCGCAAAAAACCCGGAGCGCCGCCAGAGCTTCGCGGTGGACCCCTTGGGCTCGGAAGATCCAAAGCATCTCCGCTGCCAGGGTCCGGACCTCCGCCGCACGTCCCTGCTCCAGGTAGAGCAAAGCCAACTCCAGGCTCACCAGGGCGCAGTCGTAGGCCAGCTCGCGGGTCGTGAACTCCCGCCGCACCTGCTGGAAGGCCGCGTAGGCGTCGGCTGTACGACCGAGCCCGGCCGCAGTCTTCCCCTCTAGCCAGACCACCCTTACAAGGTCTAGCTCCCCGCCCAGCCGCTCTGCGAGCGCCCGTACCTCGGGCAGCTTCGGCTCGGCCTCAGCGGCCCAGCCTATGCGGCAGAGGTTGACCAGGAGATTGAACCGCACGCCGAAGGCGAGCCGTGGCTCCCGGTTTCCGTCGATGAGGGAAGCCGCCTCCCGAAGCACTACCGTCGATCCTGCGGGGTCTCCGAGCATTTCGAGGATTCCTGATTTGGCGAGCAGAATCTGTGCCCTCAGCTCGCCACGGTCGAGGGCCAGGGCCTCACCGATACGTTTTAGGGCTTCCGGAAACCGTCGCTGATCTCTACAGAGGGTGGCTTCGAGCCCTGGCAACCATGCCTCCTCAAGAAACCCCGGGTCCCCTGAGGCTCCGGCCTCCCAGAGCTTCCAGGCACGGTTCATCGCCTCCTCAGCGCCGGGCAGGTCATTGCAGACGCGGCGGGCGTTGCACACGTGCGCCCAGGCGTAGCCCTGGAGGCGCCAGCGCCAGGCCTCCGGCCCCGGGGCCAACTCGGCGATGCGGCGGGCCAGCTCGGCTAGCTCCAGCGCCTGCCGGGGGTGGTTCGGCGCGGCGGCGATGCTCTCCGCGGCCACCCGCTCGCACAGAGCCCAGCCGCGGAACTTCTGCGAGTCCTCCACCAGGGCCAGCCGCTCCTCGGGAGTCCGGCGCTTCAGCCGCGACCAGAGCAGCTCGGCGCGTTGGCGGGCCTGGAGGGCCTCCCCTTCGATCGTATAGAGGGTGAGCAACGCCCGGCCGAACTCGGCCGCCAGCTTCGCCCCCTGCGCGGCGACGGCCTCGATGCGGCGGCGCGACGGAGAGAACGGATCGGCCGGGTCCGTGGGAGCCCGCGAGGCGGCGCGGTTGGTCTCCAGGCAGGCGAGCGTGGTGTCGATCGCCTCCGGCGGCAGCCCCATGAAGGCGACGAGGTGCTCCAGCCTCTCGCGGGTCAGCGTCTTTCGCCCGCGCTCGTAGTCGTTGAGGAGGTTCGGCGAGACGCCGGCGGCTTCCCCCAGGTCCACCTGGCTCCAGCCCTGGCCCGAGCGGAGGAAGGTCAGAGCGAGGCTCAGGTCGGGCAGGGGGGGTCGCGGCATGGTTCGTCTTCCTCTCTCGATGTTCTCAGTAGATAGGTTGCCGGAGAGGCTTTCCTTGTGACATCCAAGGAAAAAACATCTCCACCGAGCACATGCTAAGGCAACACTGGGCCCGCTGGAACCCTCACCCGGCCTTGGCGAGCCGATCGCCGTTCCGTACCCTCCCGCCATGCTGGAGAGGGAGCCACTCCGGGCAGGTCGAACCCACCCCGGCGAGCAGGAGCTCGAGCGCTTCATGCGCGGCGAGCTGCCACGGCGCGAGCTCCACGCCGTGGTGCGGCACCTGCTGACCGGCTGCCCGCAGTGCGTTCAGGTGACGCGTCGGTTGTGGGAATTCGGGGACCGGGCGACGCCGGCCGGAAAACGAGGACAACGAGGGCTGCGGATATGAGCGAGGCCGAGGCCGCTGCGAGGGAGCAGCTTCGAGGGATCACCGCCGAGCTGGAAGCGATCCGCTTCCGGCTCCTGGGAGTGCAAGCGAGCCTGCCCGAGTCGCCAGCAGAGCACGTCCACTTCCTGGAGGAGGAGCCGATGGACACCCGCACCGAGATCCGCGCGGTCATCGGCTGCGTCCTGGAGGACCGGCTCACGCCCGCCATCCAGGATCTCCGGGAGATTGCGGCGCTACGGCCGGGAAGTTGAGGGCCTGACGCGGAGCCCCGCGATCTTTACCCGAACCGCCCCGTGATGTAGTCCTCGGTCTGCTGCTTCATGGGCTTGATGAAGATCCTCTCCGTAGGACCGTACTCGATCAGCTCGCCCAGGTAGAGGAAGGCGGTCAGGTCGGACACGCGCGAGGCCTGCTGCATGTTGTGGGTCACGATGACCTGCGTATACTGGGTCTTCAGGTCCTGCATCAGCTCCTCGATGCGGGCGGTGGCGATGGGATCGAGGGCCGAGCAGGGCTCGTCGAGCAGGATCACCTCGGGCTCGACGGCGATCGCGCGGGCGATGCAGAGGCGTTGCTGCTGGCCGCCGGAGAGGCCGAGCGCGCTGTCGTTCAGGCGGTCCTTGACCTCGTCCCACAGGGCGGCGCCGCGCAGGCTGCGCTCCACGATCTCGTCGAGGTCCCGCTTCCGGTTGGTCCCCTGGATACGCGGGCCGTAGGCCACGTTCTCGTAGATCGACTTGGGGAACGGGTTCGACTTCTGGAACACCATGCCGATCCGCTTGCGCAGGGCGTTGATGTCCAGCTTGGGGTCGTAGACGCTGCCGCCCTCGAAGACGATGTCACCTTCGGTGCGCACGCCATCGATCAGATCGTTCAACCGGTTGATGCAGCGCAGCAGGGTCGACTTGCCGCAGCCGGAGGGGCCGATGAAGGCCGTGATCTGCTTCTCCGGGATCCTCAGCGAGATGTCCTTGAGCGCCTGCTTCTCACCGTACCAGAGCGAGAGGTTCTCGATGCTCAGGATCGGGCTTTCGATGCCCGGATCGAGGGCGGGGTCGCGGCGCGCCGGGAGGGCCTGGGTCTCTGCGATCATCTCGTTCTCGTCTCGCCAGCGATCCTACACGGCGCTGCCAGCGTACTTGCGCCGCAGGTGGTTGCGCAGGGCGATCGCCACCAGGTTCATCACCGTCACCATCACGATCAGCAGCAGGGCGGTGGCGAAGACCAGGGGCGTGGTGGCTTCGACGTTCGGGCTCTGGAAGCCTATATCAAAGGTGTGGAAACCCAGGTGCATGAACTTCCGCTCGAAGTGGACGAACGGCGGGTTGCCGTCCACCGGCAGGGCGGGAGCGAGCTTGACCATGCCCACGATCATCAGCGGCGCCACCTCGCCGGCGGCGCGCGCCATGGCGAGGATCATGCCGGTCAGGATGCCAGGAGCCGCCGCCGGCAGCACCACGCGCCGGAGGGTCTCGAACTTGGTGGCGCCTAAGGCGAGCGAGCCCTCGCGCACGATGCGGGGCACGGCCGCGAGCCCCTCCTCGGCCGCCACGATGACCACCGGCACCGTGAGCAGCGCGAGAGTCAGCGCGGCCCACAGGATGCCGCCCGTGCCGAAGGTCGGCGCCGGCAGCGACTCGGGGTAGAAGAGCCGGTCGATCGAGCCGCCGATCAGGTAGACGAAGAATGCCAGGCCGAACATGCCGAAGACGATGGAGGGCACGCCCGCCAGGTTGTTGACGGCGATCCGCACCATGCGCACGAGGAGGCCCTGCCGGGCGTACTCGCGCAGGTAGAGGGCCGCCAGCACGCCGAGCGGCGCCACCGCGAAGGACATCAGGAAGACCATCATCACCGTGCCGAAGATGGCGGGGAAGATGCCCCCCTCGGTGTTGGATTCCCGCGGGTCCGCGCTGACGAACTCCCAGATGCGCGAGAGGTAGAGCCGCGCCTTGCCGGGCCCGCTCATCCGGTTGGGCTCGACGGCACGGACCACGGTGCCCAGGGGCATCTCCTTGCTCTCGCCGTCGGCCGTGCGCATCACCAGGACCTCGGCCTGGAAGGCGTCCCGCATCGTGGCGAGGCGGGCGGCGAGCGCCTCGTACTCGGCCTGCCGCTCGGCGAGCTCGCGCTCGATCTCGGTCTTGCGACGCTGCCGCTCGGCGGCGGGCATCTCCTCGAAGTCGAGCCGCTTCTCGGCGAGCCGCAACCGCTCGATGTCATAGTTCACGTCGCCGATCCGCCCTTTCTCCAACTCCTCGATCTGCTTGCGCTCCTCCACCTTCTGGGAGTGGAGCGACCCGAACGCCCTGCGGACGACCCCGGGGCCGCGGGCGATCACCTGGCCACCGCGGCGCAGCTCCTCGAAGGCGCCGTAGAAGTTCCCCCACTCCAGGCGCTCGAGCAGCACGGCGTCCTCCGGCCGCGAGCGGCGGGCGACGTCCTTCTCGTCGATCCAGGCGAAGTCGAGCCCGCCCACGTCGCGGTTGCCCACCTTGATGCGCAGGCGGTCGATCGCGGCCGCGGCGGCCGCGCCCGTGGTCGCGGGGACCTTCTCCACCTCCCACACCTCGCCCAGGAGCCTGCGGCCGTCCTTCAGGTCGAGCTGCACCAGGTCCTTCTGCCAGAAGTAGCTCAGGCCGTTGACGGCCAGCAGGAGCAGGATGGCGATGACCAGCAGGAGGTTGAAGGCGAGCGCGCCGCCGCACAGCCAGGTGAGGGCCTGGCCGATGGCCGCGGAGCGCCGGCGGTAGTCGCCGAACAGGGAGGCCATCAGAGCTGAGAATATCGCTCGCGCAGCCGCTGCCGCACGAGCTCCGCCACGGTATTGACGAGGAACGTCATCACGAACAGCAGCAGGCCGGCCAGGAACAGGGTGCGGTAGAGCGTGCCGCCGTGCGGCGCCTCGGGAATCTCTACCGCGATGTTGGCTGACAGGGTGCGGAAGCCGTTGAAGGGGTTCCACGACAGGATCGGGGTGTTGCCGGTGGCCATCAGCACGATCATGGTCTCGCCCACGGCGCGGCCGAAGCCGACCATGACGGCCGAGAAGATGCCGGCCGACGCCGTGGGGAGCACCACGCGGGTCACCGTCTGCCAGCGGTCGGCGCCCAGGGCCAGCGAGCCGGCCACCAGGTTGGGTGGCACGTTGGAGAAGGCGTCCTCGGCGATGGCGAAGATGATGGGGATCACGGCGAACCCCATGGCGAGCCCCACCACCACAGCGTTGCGCTGGTCATAGGTGAGGCCGGTCGTCTCGCGCAGCCAGGCCTGGAAGTCGCCGCCGAAGGCGAGCCGCTCGAAGCCCGGCGAGAGCTGCAGGCAGAGCCAGATCCCCCCCGCCAGCACGAAGACGAACAGGAACGCCTCGGTGCCCGCGGCGAACCGGCCGCGGAAGGTCCGGGGCATCCGGCTCCAGAGAAACCCGGCGAGCAGGACGAGCAGCGGCAGCACCGCTACCATCAGCGCCAGGGCCGGCACGGCCTTCTCGACCCGCGGCGCCAGCCACAGCCCGGCCAGGAAGCCCAGCACCACGCTGGGCAGCGAGGCCATGATCTCGATCAGCGGCTTGACGTACCGCTTGTACACCGGATGCATGAACTGCGAGGTGTACATCGCCCCGAACACGCCGAGGGGGATGGCCAGCAGCAGCGAGTAGAAGGTGCCCTTCAAGGTGCCCACCAGCAGCGGCGTCAGCGAGAGCTTGGGCTCGAAGTCGTCCGTGCCGCCGGTGGACTGCCAGACGGACTCGGGCCGGTCATAGCCCTCATACCAGACCTTGCCGAAGAGCGCCCGCGGCGTCACCTCGGGATGGGGATTGCGGATGGCGACCTCCGCCACCTGGCCGGGGCCGGCGACGAAGGCGCCGTCGGCCTTGGGCGCGTAGAAGAGCGCCGAGCCGTCCTCGACCGGCGCCGGGCCGGCCCACAGCGTGCGCTCGGAGGTCGAGTAGTAGAGCCCCAGCCGGCCGCCGCCCAGGACCAGGAAGCCCTTGTCGCGCTGCGAGGGAGCGATCAGCCGCACGGCCCCGGGATGGCGGGGGAAGTCGCGGATGCGCGCGAGCCGCACGCTGCCGTCGGGGCGGCTCACCGCGAACCACACGGAGAGGGCGCCGTTCTCCTGCCCCACGACGAGCGAGCGGCCGCCGATCAGCAGGGTCAGCGCGGTGACGGGAGCACCGGCGGTGGCGGCGCGCAGCTCGCCCGGCTGGCCGTCCTGGAGCGGCCACCAGAGGACCTCGCCGCCGGCGGTGCCGGCGTAGAGGCTGCGCTGGTCGGGATCGATCACCATTGCCGTGACGCGGCCCGGGGCGTCCACCTCGGCGCGGGAGAGCGACTCGGCGCTCTCGCCGGTGATCTCGTTGGTCTCCACGGCGCGCCGCACCACGGCCAGACGGCCGCCGGCGAGCACCGCCGCCGCGGTGGCGGTGCCGTCCTCGCCGAGCTGCGCGGCGAAGGCGCCCAGGGGCCGGCGCTGCGGATCGATCTCCAGCGAGACCGGCGGCGTCTCGTCCGGCGTGACCACGCGCTCCTGCCCCTCGAAGGAGACGCTGAACCCCATGCGCTTGAGCACCACACGGCCATCGCGCGTCGCAGCCGCGAATGCCCGGCCCTGCGGCGGCACGCTGGCTCCGAGAAGGTCTGGAGCGCCTACGCTGGCCGCGTAGACCACTTCCCCGTCGTTCAGACGAACGACCTGCACCCGCCCGCGGTCGTCCAGGGCCGCCACGTGCGAGCGGTGCTCGTCGGCGAGCAGAGCGCCGATCCGGCCGGCGCCGGGGATTGCCACGCGGCGCGCGGGGCTGACCTTAGCGGAGAAGGTCAGCGGCAGCACTTCGAGCAGGATGAAGACCAGGATCCCCAGGATACTGACGATGATGGCGATTCCGCCCGCCGAGACGATCCAGCGGGCGACGCGGTCCGCCATCAGGCGGCGCTTCGGGGTCCGAGCGTGGCCCTTCATTGCAGCTTCGCCAGCTCCTCCTGGACGATCTTGGCGGGCAGAGGGATGAAGCCGTCCTTGACCACGGTCTGCTGCCCCTGCTGCGACAGGACGTACTTGACGAACTCGCGCACCATCGGGTCGAGCGGCTTGTTGGGAGCCTTGTTGACGTAGACGTAGAGGAAGCGCGACAGCGGGTACTTGCCGGAGGTGACGTTCTCCGGGCTGTCGTCAACGCACTGGCCTGCCTTGGCGGCGACCGGCACGGCGCGGACCCCCGAGGTCTTGTAGCCGATGCCGCTGTAGCCGACGGCGAACTTGTCCTCGGTCACGCCCTGCACCACCGAGGCCGAGCCCGGCTGCTCCTTGACGGTGTCCTTGTAGTCGCCCTTGCAGAGCGCGTGCTCCTTGAAGTAGCCGTAGGTGCCGGACGCCGAGTTGCGGCCGTAGAGGCTGATCGGCTGCTTGCCCCAGGCACCGTCGGCCACGCCTGCCTGGCCCCAGGTATTGACGGCCTTGCCACCGCAGGCGCGGCCCTTCGAGAAGATGCCGTCGATCTGCTGCAGGGTCAGGCACTTGACCGGGTTGTCCTTGTTGACGAAGACGCCGATGCCGTCCACCGCCACGCGGAACGCCGTGGGCTTGTAGCCGTACTTCTTCTCGAACGCGTCGATCTCCTCGGCCTTCATGGTGCGGCTCGTGGGACCGAGCTGCGAGGTGCCCTGGATCAGCGCCGGCGGCGCCGTCGAGGAGCCCTTGCCCTCGATCTGGATGCGGACGTTCGGGTACTCCCTGCGGAAGCCTTCGGCCCACAAGGTCATCAGGTTGTTGAGGGTGTCCGAGCCCACGGAGCCCAGGTTGCCGGAGACGCCGCTCGTCTTCTGGTAGGCCTTGATCCCGGGGTCCACCTTGACCGCCTGCGCCGACAGACCGGCGCTCCCGCACAGGGCCAGGGCCATCGCGAGCGGAGCTGCCATGCGATTGCGCTTCATGCTCTCTCCTTATCCTCAGGGTTGAACGAGTTTGCTCGTCTTTGGAGCGGACCGGTGTCCCAGGCCCGCAGCGAAACTCTCGCAAAAGGGTTTGGCAGCGGGCCTACCGTCGCGTGACAGCGGCGTGACAACCATTCCCGCCAAAGAGGCTGTCGCAAGCCTGTCACAGGCCCGTCGCCGGGCCGCTCGCCGCGGCTCCTATCCTGACCGCAACTCGTCGTGAGTCCCTGAACTCGATACCTTTGGAATCAAAAGGAGAGCAGGATGCGCAGATCCCCTACGTTCAAGGCCGGCCTTGTCGCGCTCGTTCTGACGCTGACGGCCGCCTCCGTCGCCGGGGCGCAGGTGACGGGTCTCTATTATCAAGAGGTTGAGAAGGACGGCCGCATCTACGTCTTCAATACGCCGGAGAAGTACCAGTCGTGGCAGCAGACCGGCGACATGGGCACTGCCATCACGCTCATCGGCCGCGGCCCCAACGGCGAGACCATCGTGGCCGAGAACGAGACCGCCATGGACCTCTACCTGTTCAAGCACAACCTGCCGGCCTACGAGCGGCCGACGCCGAAGCCGGCCAAGCCCGCCGACTTCCCGGCCAACAAGTTCGGCATCCGCGTCTACGCCGACGCGAGCACCAAGTCCAACAAGGACGAGGCGACCGGCAAGGAGAGCAACGACAGCGGCGTGGGCGTGGACGTGAAGCGCACCTACTTCACCTTCACTCATCAGTTCGACCCCACCTGGTCCGCCGTGTTCCAGTCCGACATCGGCGACCAGGGAGCCCGCCGTTACGACGTCTTCGTCAAGAAGGCCTACGTCCAGGCCCAGCTCAGCCCGATGGGCATCTTCCGTCTCGGCGCCGCCGACACGCCCTGGATCCCCTACGTCGAGGGCCTCTATGGCTTGCGTTACATCGAGCAGACCCTCACCGATCACCTGAGCTTCGGCGCTTCGGGCGAGTGGGGCTTTCACGTCACCGGCAACAACCCGGTGTGGGGCTACGCCTTCACGGCCGGCAACGGCCGCGGTTTCAGCAACCCGACCCGCAGCAAGAACGTGGACTTCGAGGGCCGGCTCTCCTTCACCCCGGTCAAGGGCCTGAACCTCGCCGTCGGCGGCTACAGCGGCAAGCGCGGCCAGAACACCGATCAGGCCCCGGCCAGGCACACCGCCACGCGCGGCGATGCCCTCGTCGCCTTCAACGCCGATCGCTTCAAGGTCGGCGGCGAGTACTTCCAGGCCAAGAACTGGAACAACGTCACCACCACCGCCACGGACAAGTCCGATGGCTTCTCCGGCTGGGCGCAGTTCAATCTGAACGCCAAGCACTCCCTCTTCGGCCGCTACGATCAGTCCACGCCCAGCCAGGACCTCAAGCCAAACCTCGAGTTCACCTACTACAACGCCGGCTGGCAGTGGACCTTCAACAAGGCTTTCGCCGCGTCCCTGGTCTACAAGTACGCCGACGTCGAAGGCGGCACGCTGGGCACCGGCAACGGCACCATCGGCTCGGTGAACCCGAAAGAGAAGGGCAAGTACCGGGAGATCGGCGTCTTCACGGTCTACAATTTCTAGGTGGTGTCACAGCGTATCTGACAGAAGGCCGTAGGGGCGGCCCTGTGTGGCCGTCCTGTTTGTAGGCGATCATGGGACAGGGCGCCCACGCAGGGGTGCCCCTACAGGAACCAGCGTTCCGACGCAGTCAGATCCTCACCCGCAAAAACGCCATCCAGGAGACCGGCGAGTCGCCATAGGCTTCCTCCAGCTCGCCTGGCACCAGCGCCAGGCTGCCGAGCAGGCCGACGCCGCCCTTCCAGCCCTCGCCCTCGAAGACGTCATAGATGTAGCCGAGCGAGACCTTGCCGACGGTGAACACGTCGCCTTCCTCTCCCTCGTGGCCATGCCCGAACAGCTCGTCGTTCTCCAGGCGCTCGGCGCGGCCGAACAGAGTGTGACGGCGGCAGCTCGCCGTGGACTCGAGCAGCAGCGCGTCCGTGCTCTCCCCCGGGTCGCGGCCGTTGCGCCCCCAGGCGAAGGTGGTCTGCCAGTTGCCATCGGCGAGCGGGCGGTTGTAGATCGCCGAGGCCGTGGTGCGGTCCACGTCGATCTCGGGCTCGAGCTGCTCGGGGCTCTTCAGATGGCCGCGGCTCACCTGGAGCGACCAGTTCGGCGACGGCTGCCAGGAGGCGCGCAGGGACCAGGAGTCCATCTCGGGGTCCTCGATGTCGTCGCGGTTCTGGTCCGGCTCGCGGCCGGTGAAGACGGACCCCTCCAGCTTGACGTTCCCTTGGATCCAGCCCAGGGTGGCCACGCCGTAGGTGATGTGGGTCGAGTCCAGCCAGTGATGGCCCAGGGGCGCCTCGGGGTTCTCCATGCCCGAGAAGCGGTGCATGAACGTGGCCGGCCCCAGCGCCGGCTCGCCCGGCAGGCCCAGGTACACGAAGATGGAACCCTCCTTCCCCACTGAGAGGCTATAGCTCGCTGACAGCTCCATGAACAGGTCGTGCGGGTGCTGGCGATCGATGAGCGGGTCCACGCCGTTGGCGGTCTCGCCGGTCTGGAGGAGCAGCGGGTAGCCCTCCTTGCCGATCGTCCACGGCTCGGCCGAGAGCATGGCCCGTAGGCCGAGGCGCCCCAGTCCGAGCGGCCGGGCGGCCATCCCCATCAGCATGTTCTCGCTGAAGGTGTCTTCGTCCCCCCGCGGGCCGTCCTGGTCGTCGTAGATCAGCATCGCGAAGCCGTGGGTCATCAGCTCCCACGGGCCCTGGGTGGTGTGGATGCCGGTGTGCGGAGCCGACTCCGGCTGCCACGCCGTGCCCGAGGCCTCGCGCGACATGCCGTACGGGCCGAGCATCCCCCGCATCTCGTGCATGCCGTGCATGGAGTGGTCCTGCATCTCGTGCTCCGGCTCCTTCTGCGGCTCGGACGCCGGGGGCTCCTGTGGCCCTCATGCCCCGGGTGCTCCGCTGGCGGCTGCTCGGGCGGCGGAGACGGATGCTCGTGCTGGTGCTGCGCCTTCACGGGCGCCGCGATCCAGAGGGAGAGCGCCAGTGCGCTCAAAGTGATCGATGCGATTCGTCTCATGACTCGATCCCCCTGAAAGTCCATACCCAGGGCGCTCCCCTGCGAAGGAGAGCTCCCGCTGCGTTCGACGGCCCGGGGGTCAGGCCAATGGGACGTGGTCGATCGAGAGGACGAACAGGGAGGTAGGACGGTCGTGGACGGGTGCCGTCAGCTCCTCGAAGGAGCGGACCGCCGGCAGGAGCGGCGCGACGCCGAGCACGGCCGCGCCCTGGCACGCCTGGTCGCACAGGGCGTGGCCGCCCTTGGTGGGATCGCAGCAGTCATGCTCGTGGGACGGCGCCTTCTTCGGCGCCTGCGGCCCGCCATGACAGGAGGCGTGCTCCGCCGCCGCCGGAGCGGCCTGGACCGGCCCGGCCGCGGCGTGGCACGGATGGGGACCGGCGCTCGCCCCGAGGGCGATCGCGAGCAGCAGCAGCCAGGTGATGGGCGTCCGTCTCATGGGTTCAGCCGTCCGGCAGCGGCGCCGGGAAAACCAAGAGTAGTCGATAGCGAGCCCCGTGCCAACAGGCGGGGCCGGCATGGTACGCTCCCTCGCCGCCGTGTTCCTCCTCGCCAAGCCGACCCGGTACCAGATCGAGCGGTTCCTCGCCGCGCAGCGGAACCGCGCGTTCTCCTACCCCGAGGTCGGCCACTCGCGCAAGGGCGCGCCGCCGGGCTACCGCGTGGACCACAACCGCGTGCGGCTGGGAGAGGGACGGGCGGCGTTCGCGCGCGCCGTCGAAGCCGTCCGCGCCTGGAAGATGTTCGACCTCGGCTGGATCGCGGTCTGGCCGCCGGGCGCTCCCGTCGAGCCCGGCACCACGGTGGCGATCCGCGTGCGGCACTTCGGGTTCTGGTCGCTCAACGCCTGCCGCGTCGTCTACATGATCGACGAGGAGGGCCCCGTGGTGCGCTTCGGGTTCGCCTACGGCACGCTGGCCGACCACGCGGAGCGGGGCGAGGAGCGGTTCACCGTCGAGTGGCACCACGAGGACGGATCGGTGTGGTACGACCTCTTCGCCTTCTCGCGGCCGAACCAGCCGCTGGCCCGGCTCGGGCGTCCCCTCTCGCGCCTGCTGCAACAGCGGTTCGCGAGGGACTCGAAGCGGGCCATGGCCCACGCCGCCGCGGCGCAGTGGCCCGCCCCCATCCGCGGGTTGCAATGACGCTCGCCTACGCCTCCACCGGCACGGCTCCCGCCCCGCGCTCGCCGCGCAGCTTCACCAGCGCCGAGACCGCCAGGTAGAGGGCGAGCACGATCAGCAGCGCCGCGGCGATGCCGTTCAGCAACTCGACGTCGAGCCCGTGCGTGGCCTTGAGGTTGGCCCACGTCAGCTTGCCGAGCGCCCAGAGGGTGATCGTCAGCACGAAGCACATCGGCAGCAGGGTGAAGGCGATCCGCTTGCGGGCCTGGTGCAGCCAGACGGTGATGGCCAGCAGGGTCAGGGCCGCCAGGAGCTGGTTCGAAGCCCCGAAGAGGGTCCAGAACTTCTGCCACATCCCCTCGCCGGCGAAAGACAGCAAGAGCCCCGGCGCGATGACCGTCGCCAGGGTGCCGGCCCAGGCGCCGCCCGTGCCCTTCCAGCCGAGCAACTCCTGGATCAGGTACCGGCCGAGGCGCGTCGACACGTCGATCGTGTCGAAGACGAACGTCGAGAAGGCCATGGCGCCGAAGGTCACCGCGAACGGCAGGTTCTCGCGGCCGATCAGCAAGGTGAGGAACTCGCCGATGCCGTTGCCGTAGATGGTGCCGGGGGCGAGCCCCTTCAGGTCGTCCTGCGCCACGATCATCACCGTCACCAGCGCGATCAGGGCCACGAACCCCTCGGCCAGCATGGCGCCGTAGCCCACCGGCTGGAGGTGGGACTCGCGGTCCACCTGCTTGGAGGTGGTCCCCGAGCAGACCAGCCCGTGGAACCCCGAGCAGGCGCCGCAGGCGATGGTCACGAAGAGGAAGGGGAAGAGCGTGCCGGTCATGCCGCCGACGTCCCAGGTCTTGAAGGCCGGCTGCTGGATCCGGTAGCCGCCGAAGAAGACGCCGATCACCCCCAGGGCGAGCGCCGAGTAGAGGATGAAGCCCCCCAGGTAGCCGCGCGGCTGGAGGAGCGACCAGACCGGCACCACCGAGGCCACGGCGCAGTAGGCGAGGATCAGCAGGCCCCAGGTCTGGGCGTCGAGCACGAAGACGCCGGAGATGCGGGTGCCGGCCCAGGCGCAGGCAAAGGCCGCCGGCACGAAGACCACCGTCACTAGCCAGAGCGGCGGCTTGAAGAGCTTCTGCACGAAGCCGAGCACCACCGCGAGAGCGAGGTAGAGGATGCTCGCCGCGGCCACCGCGCCGCCGGGATGGAACGTGACGCCGCCCGCCTGCAGCTCCTCGGTGCCCACCACGAAGCTCCGGGCCGTGATGTCGGTGAAGGCGACGATGACGTAGACCAGGGCGATCCAGATGAACGCCATCATGGCGAGCCCGGCCTTGCGCCCCAGGTGCTCGCCGGTGATCTCGGCGATCGAGGTGGCGCCGTGCCGCACCGAGGCGGTGAGGCTCGAGAAGTCATGGACGGCACCGATCAGCACCACCCCGAGGCCGATCCACAGCAGGCAGGGGAGCCAGCCGAAGGTCATGCAGGCGAGGATCGGCCCGGCGATGGGCCCGGCCGCGGCAATGGCCGAGAAGTGCTGGCCGAAGAGGTAGAACGGCCGGGTGGGGACGAAGTCGACGCCGTCGTTGTACTCGTGCGCCGGCGTCGTCCGGCTGTCGTCCAAGGCGAACTGGCGGGCCACCCAGCCGCCATAGAGGCGGTAGGCGGTCACCAGGAGGACGATGAATCCGAGGGCGAGCAGCGTCAGGCTCATCGCGAAGTCCTCCCTCTGCTAGGAAGGTGCGCCGGCCCCGCTCCTCCGCGTGCCGGTCTCGAGGAACAGGCCGGCGATCCCCAGGACCAGGCCGAGGGCGATCAATGCGAGTCCGACCAGGGCGCGGGCGTGGTCCTCCGCCGCCGCGTCGCCTGCCTGGGCCAAGAGCTCTCCCAGGCCAGCGTGGTGCGGGATGGTGAAGAGGCCGACGGCCGTCAGCAGGAAGCCCACGGACGCCACCTTCAGCGTCCCCGGGGTGCGCTCCGGCCGGCCCATGCGCCGCCCGATCAGGCTGCGGGTGTAGCCGTAGGAGCTGTAGATCGCAAAGCCCAGCACCAGCCAGCCGATGAACCGCCACCAGGAGGCGGGCGGCAGATAGAACATCAGGAACAGGCAGGCGGCCACCCCCAGCAGCGGCAGCAGGTACGGCCCGAAGGGCACCCGGAAGGGGCGCGGCCGGTTCGGGTCCGTGTAGCGCAGGATCGGCACGCCGATGCACACCAGCACAAAGGCGAAGAGGGTGCCGATGTTGGTCAGGTCCACCATCTCGTCGATGCTGGCGAAGGCCGCCACTCCGCCCACGGCCACGCCGGTCAGGATGGTGGTGACGTGCGGCGTGCGGTACCGCGGGTGGACGGCGGCGAACGCCTGCGGGAGCAGGCCGTCGCGGGCCATGGAGAAGAAGATGCGCGGCTGGCCGAGCTGGAAGACCAGCAGCACCGCCGTGTGGGCGATCACCGAGCCTAAAGCCACGATGCCGGTGGCCCAGTCCTGTCCGGGCGCCACGTGGTCCAGGGCCATGGTGAGCGGCTCGGCCTGCTCGGTGGCGAGCCGCTGCTTCAGCTCGCCGTAGGGCAGGATGCCGGTGAAGACCGCCGCCACCCCAATGTAGAGGATGGTGCAGATGATCAGCGAGGCGATGATGCCGATGGGCAGGTTGCGACCCGGGTTGCGCGTCTCCTCCGCCACCGTCGAGACCGCGTCGAAGCCGATGTAGGCGAAGAAGACGACCGCCGCCCCGGCGAACGTCCCCTTCCACCCGTTGGGCTGGAACGGGTGCCAGTTGGCGGCCATCTGCGACGGGGTGACGTAGCGCAGGGCGATCACCACGAAAAAGAGCAACACCAGGATCTTCACGATCACCATGCCGGCGTTGAAGCGCGCGGACTCGCGGATGCCAAGCACCAGCACGATGGTGATCAGGGCGACGATGAAAGCGGCCAGCAGGTTGAAGACGATGGGCACGCCGAACAGGTGGGGCGCGCTGTCGTAGAGGCCCGGGATCCTGGCCGCCGTGCGATAGTCCGTGGCGAGCCATTGCGGGAAGTGGATGCCGAGGTTCTCGAGCAGGGTCCGGAAGTAGTTGGCCCAACTGATGGCCACCGCCACGTTGCCCACCGCGTACTCGATGATGAGGTCCCAGCCGATGATCCAGGCCACCAGCTCGCCCAGGGTGGCGTAGGAGTAGGTGTAGGCCGACCCCGAGATCGGCACCAGGGCCGCGAACTCGGCATAGCAGAGGGCGGTGAAGGCGCAGACGATCGCCGTGAGACAGAAGGAGAGCATCAGCGAGGGTCCCGCCCCAAGGCGGGCCGCGTCGCCGGCCGCGGCCGTGCCGACCGTGGCGAAGATGCCGGCGCCCACGATGGCGCCGATGCCGAGCAGCGTCACCTGGAGCGCGCCCAGCTCGCGGCGCAGCGAGGGCCCGCCCTCCGCCGCCGCCATGATGTCGTCCAGCTTCTTGGTCTGGAAGATGCCTCGGAGCAAGCAGGGCCTCCCTTCCTCTCTTAGAGTGCGGGCGGGAGTCTGACACGGCCGGGGGGAGGGGTCAACGGCGGCCGGGCGGCTCTGGCCGCGGATTGACCGTCGACTCGCAGGTGAAGAGTTTCGGCTGACGCCTCCCTTCCCGGCGGACGCAACAGCGCGTCGCCGAAACCCGCCAGCGAAGCTGGTTCACCCGCCGGCGTAGCCGGTCGAGCCGCCCGCGCCGCGACACCTCCCGCCCGCAGCTCGACAAGGCCCGCCTGCGCCGTTGGTTGAACCGCCTCTGCAGGCGGGTGAACAAATTGCGCGGGCGGACGGTCCGCCTCCGCAGGCGGCTGAGCCAATTCCGCAGGCGGCAGGCCCGCCTGCACAGGCGGGAGGACAAATTACCCAGGCGGCTGAGCCAATTACCCAGGCGGCAGGACAAATTGCTCAGGCGATTGGCCAAATTCCTCAGGCGGACGAGCCGGCTGCGCAGGCGGGAGAAGAAATTGCGCCGGCGGTTGGAGGATGCCTGCTGCGCATCCGCTCCCTCAGACGCTGGGTGCGCTACGCCCGGACGGCATTACCGCGAGCCCACAGGCGGCCGCGGCCGTTGCCAAGGGACCATCGTAGACTGCAATCGCCCCCAGGTCATCGCCGAGGGACAGGGCCGACGCGAGGTGGATCGCATCGAGGGAACGCAATGTCCTGGACTCCAGGCGGGCCGCCCGGCTGAGGAGGTCTGCGTCGATTTTCAGCAGATGGACGCCCGCCAGCACCTCCTCGGCGCGCAGCGCCAGTGCCGGATCCACGCTGACACGACGGGCAGCGCGCAACACCTCGACCGTGGCCAGCTCACTCGTCACGCGTGCCGGCCATGCCGCAAGACTCGCGATCAGAGCGGTGCTCTCCGCTTCCGGCATCACCAGCTTGACCAGGGCGGAAGAGTCCAGATAGAGCAGCTCGCCACCCACTCAACCCTCCCGCCGCTGCTCCGCAAGCGCCTCCGAGATCGTCATGTCGTGGGGCCGCTCCGCCGGCGGTCCGAGCTCGGCGAGATCGAGCCGGGCCGGCACGACCCGACCTGCGGCGATCAGCCGCTCCAGCGCCGAGCTCCGTCCCGGCAGCGGCGCCAGGATGGCGACGGGCAGGTTCCGCTCGGTGACCTCAAAGCGCTCTCCAGCGGCCACCCGCTCGAGGTACTGGCTGAGGTTCTGGCGCAACTCCCGGACACCCACCTGTTGAGCCTTCATCTCCGCTCCTCCACCATGTAGCACATGGTAGCGCATCGCGGACCGGCGGAGTTCGTCGCGAGGCTCGAAGGGACTTCAGGAGGACGCGAGTACCCGGTATCTCTTCCTCGGAGACCGAGAATCGCATGGCACCTTTGGCCTGGCGGCCCCCAGGCTACATGCTGTCGGCCCTTCGGGCCTGCTAGCCCCGCCGCCGCCCGGTCTTCTTCGTCTGCTGCGTCAGGGCGGCGCGGATCCTCTCGTCGATGACATGGGCGACATAGTCGTCGAGGCTGCGCCAGTCCTCGGGCTCGTGGGTTCGGGCGGGGCTCTCGCCGTCCTGGCCCGACCTGTCCTCGAAGAAGTAGGTGAGGGGCACGCCGAGCTGCTCGGCCAGCCGGCAGAGCAGGTTCACGGACAGGCGCTTGCCGCCCTTGCGGCGGAACAGGTCGCTGACCTGGCCGGGCGTATACCCCTGGTCCTCTTCAAAAGGCCTCACCCCGCCGCGCTCGCGCAGGAGAGCCTTCAGCCGGTCGAGGGTCCTCTGCTCCAGGGGATGCCGAAGGGCGGCCATTTCGGAAAAAAGGATCGCCTGAACAGGCTCCCGGTGTCAAGCGAGAGGGATGGCGGTATTTCCGAAATAATCTATTGACAGTTCGGAAAGGGGGGCTTAGCCTCCCCGGCCATGCAAACCCCAAAACTCCGTCGCGTTCGTAAGGGCGCCCGGCTGAAGGCTGGCCGGGCCGTGGCGAGCAGTCCGATCCAGGCCCGCCGCCTCGAGCTCAATCTCACGCAGGACGAAGTCGGCCAGATGGTGGGGGTCACGGGCCGGCACATCGCCAACATCGAAGCCGGCCGGGCGGCCTGTGCGCCGGAGTGGCTGTTCCTGCTGGCGGATGCGCTCGCGGTCGATCCCATGACGCTGTTCCAGTGGTTCAAGGCGGCGCAGCGGAGCCGGGCCGGGGGGCGGGCCGATGCGGGGTTGGGGAAACGCGACGGCCGCGGGCTGACGCAATGAGACGTTCCAGTTCCGGGGCCATGGAGGCTCCGGTTTTCCGAAAGGAGACGTGTATGAGTCTGTTGCAAGTATCCAACGTCACCCTCCCGCAGCCGGCGGGGAGACGCCTGCCGCCGCTCTGGTGGGCCTTCGAGGAGCACCTCAAGCCGGAGCGGGTGGAGGAAGCCCTCAGGATCCTCCTCTCGCGCCGGCAGGTGGAAGACCTGCTGCCGCTGCTGCCCGGCTGGCGGCTGGTGGCGGACGGCAAGGCGATCGAGCGCACCCGGGCGCTCGCCAGCCGGGAGGTGGCGGCGCTGTACGGCGCCTTCGTGACCAGCTTCGCCGGCAGGCTGGGCATCTCGGCGGCGGTCAAGGTCACAGACTCCAAGGTGGTCGTGCGGCTGCACTCGGTGCGCAGTCAGGGCCGGCCGGGAGCGTTGTCGGAGGGGATCCTCGGCTTCGCCAGGCTCCTCGGCTGACGGCAAAACCTCAAACCCATTCAGAAAGGAGACCAACGAATGCCTGAGATCAACGCGTATGCCAAGGTTTTTCGCGACTGGGAGGGTCTGCTCGGCGCCTGCGACCGCAACGGCGAGCTGCTGCCCGGCGTGGAGCCGATGAAGGAAGAGATGAAGACCTTCCTTGCCCAGGCGAGAGAACTCAAGCTGGACCAGGAGAACCTGGAGGGTCAGCGCCTGGCCGCCACCCAGCGCCTGGTCAAGCTCGTCGACGACGGCCGGGAGATGGCGCGCAAGCTCCGCAACTTCGTCAAGTCCCGTCTCGGTACGCGCAGCGAGCTGCTCCAGCAGTTCGGGATCCCTCCCAACCGCTCGCGGCCCCGCAAGGCCAAGAAGCCCCAGACGCCGACGCCGGCGCCCGAAGGCGCAACCAATCCGCCGGCCATGACCAAGCCGGCGGAGTGAACCGGAAGAAAGAGGAAACCACGATGGTCAGCAACTCGCATCAGTACCTCGTCGCGGTGTGGCAGGACCTTCTCGCCGCGGCCCAGGAGCACGAAAGGGAGCTGCCGGAGCTCACGAACTTCAAGATGGCCCTGGACGAGGCTCTCGAAGACGTGATCGCCAGCAAGGCCAGGCAGGTCAACCTGGAGTCGAGACGCCGGCAGGCCACCCAGGATTACAACGACAAGGTGGCCGAGGGCCGCGAGCTGGTGAGGCGGCTGAAGGACCTGGTCAAGGCTGCCTTCGGCCGGACGGATCCGCGGCTGACTGACTTCGGGATCAAGCCCGGGCGGCCCCATCGCAAGCTGCCGGAGCTACGGAGGCAAGACGGCTCCCCCGGCTACCACTAGGGCTGCGGTAGTTGACGCCGGGGGCGTGTGTGCGGCACGCTCCCGGCCTTTTTCCAAGAGAGCCTGGAGACAGTATAGCACCGCGTGGGTGAACGGGCCCCCGTTGGCTCAGCACGAGAGAGGCACGGAGATCTTTGAAAACTGAATCCTGCCGGGGAGCGGCTGGCGACCGCTCCCCGGCTCTCGCCTAATGATGCCAGGGGGCAGAGGCCGGCTGCTCCCTGGTCCCTCCACGCCCGGTTGTACTAACTATGTGGCACCCCTCACCCAGTTGTTCGCTCAAGCGTTCGCGGACTCGATCGATTCCATGGATCGTTCGATCGCTTTGTTCAAGGATTCACCGAGTCGAGTGCCCTCAAATTCACCCGAGATCACAGCGAGTTGAGCGGCGAACCCGAGATGGAAGTCGGTGAGCCATTCCGGGTGTGGTTCTGGCTCGGGAACCGGTGGCCACCACGGCGGCAGCTTCAGCTTCTTCGGTCGGGGTGGGGCACCAATCGTCCAGATCCTCGAATGCGCGCCCCAGATCGAGACCGAAGCGATCGGCGAGCCAGGCGGTGTGGACGAACTCGGCGGCGATAGCGGCACCCAACTCGTGGGGCGGGAGCGGCTGGGGGTTGAGCGCAACCTCCGAAAAACGTGAGAAGCGGGCCAATGGCCCGCGAGGGATGACGTCGTAGATGGCGGGCAAACGCCGCCCTATGATGGCGAGTAGTCGACGGTTGATGGACATAGAGCCTCCTCTAGATGTGCTCGAACCTCTGCGGCGGCACGGCCGCTCGCCGGGTTGGTCGCACTCTCCACAGGCGCGACAAGGCGGGAAGTGTTACAACCCTTGTATCGGGTCAGTCAGACGACCAGCGGACGCGCTGCGCGCTCTACGATGCCTTTAGCTCACCTGACGGGAGAAGTCCCTGCACCTGGTTGGCTGAGCACCTGGCGGGTCTCGCGGGGGCGACAACCGTCGCACAGTGTGCTACCATCGAAACATGGCTGAAACGATCACCCAGCGCGAGCTCCGCAACGACAGCGGCGAGATCATGCGCCGGCTCGATCAGGGAGAGTCCTTCATCGTCACTCGCAACGGTGTGCCGGTGGGCGAGCTCACTCCCCTGCGGCGCCACCGATTTGTGGCCACGGCGGCCGTCGTTGCCATCTTCAGGAACGCGCCCGCCATCGACCCTGGCCGCTTCCGTGCCGATGTCGATGCGTTGGCTGGCCAGGACATTTTGCCTCGTGCCTGACCGGCGCCCCGCTCGCGGGATTCTCGACACTTCGGTGGTCATCGATCTCGAACACATCGAGCCTTCGCGGCTTCCGATCGAGGTCGCCGTCAGCGCAATCACGATGGCCGAGCTTGCCGCCGGTCCGCATGCCACACCGGACCCCGAAGAGCGGGCACGCCGCCAGGACCGGCTCCAGCGCGCGGAAGCCGCATTCGATCCTCTGCCCTTCGACGCTGAGGCGGCACGCGCCTATGGGAGGATTTATGCCGCTGTGGCAACCGCGGGACGTAAGGCAAGGGGGGCACGTGCCATCGACCTCCTCCTTGCAGCGGTGGCGTGCGCTGCTGGCCTGCCGCTCTATACCCGCAATCCGGATGATTTCCGCGCGATCGGCGATCTCGTTGAAATCGTAGCCGTGTAAGCTAACCTGTCCTTGTCGACACCACCATCTAGGCGCTCGCCTTGCGGCGGCGCGCCCACCAAATCTCTCCTGCGGAAAAGAGACTCGTCGAAGAGTGGGTGAAACTCGTCACCTCCGGGCGAGCTGTTCTGACCGGTCCAGTACACCAGGAGGTTCTGTCGGGCATCCGCAGTAACGAGGCCTTCGAGGCTCTCCATGAGAAGCTCTCGTCTTTCCGCTACTTTGAGAGCCTCCCGGGCGACTACGTCCAAGCAGCGCGATTCTTCAATCTCTGTCGATCCCACGGGGTCGTCGGCTCCCACATCGACATGCTGATTTGCGCCCTGGCCCACCGCTACGGCGTGCCGATCTTCACGACCGATCCGGACTTTTCTGGGTATGCCAAGCATCTGCCTATCCGACTGTACGATCCCGGGTAGTCGCCCCCAGAGGAGCCACCGGCCGGGCGGTCGAATCTGGCACCTGGCCGCCGGACCGCGATGTCTCCTTCTCTTGAAAGGACATCCGCTTATCTTGCGGCGCATCTCCTTCTGTCGCCGCTCGATCCGAGCCGGAAGGAGCAACTTTAATCTTCGAAGCTTCCCTCGCGGCGACGTCTCGGTATCTGGCGCAATGGAAGTGGACGGGCCCCCGTTGGTTGGCGATGACGGCTGGATCGGCGGGACCGGACGTCCATAGGCGTCGCCCGTCCACCCGAGGCCGCCTTGCTCACTGACAAGCGCAGCACGAGAGGCGGCACGGAGCTCTCTGAAGAAACTCGTGCCTCGGGCTTGTGGCTCGCGGTGTCTCGCCGAGGATAGACAACCCCATCGTGCCGCAGGATGGCACCGCTCCTTGAGACGAGGCACCGGCGTAGAGCCTTGAAGAGGGAAAATCTCTGAGTCGTGCTCCCGGTCTGGCGACCTTGGCGACACTCCAGGGTGCTTCGACGGCTCCGGGTCAGACTCTGACACGGGCTACCCGCGCCATTAACGCCACGACCTCAACGCCAGCGCCGCGCCTGACTCCACTCTACCCCCGTTTCATGCCTCAGGGTCGCGGCCGAAGGCCGTCGGTGAGCGACTCTGAAGAAAGAACGGCGGTAGCAAGGCGGAATTCTCTCGCGTCACCCCTCAACGGGCTTTCATGGCTCAGGGACGCGGCTGAAAGCCGTCGGTGAACGACTTTGATAACTGAATCCGGCCGGGGAGCGGCTGGCGACCGCTCCCCGGCCCCCACCTATTGATGCCAGGGGGCAGAAGCCGACTGTCCCTGGCCCCCTCTACGCAAGACCTTCGGGTGCCTCAGTTTCCAGGACCGGCTCAGCGGAAGGCCACCACAGGGTGCCCCCGATCCAGGGAGCGTGAGCACGACCGGGGATCCGAGAATCGCATGGCATATCTCCCGGGAAAAAGCAAGATCTGTCCGTCTACTCCCTGTGAGCTTGCCGCCTCTTCTGGCGGTCTACTCAATTATGAGCAAGTGCGCCGGACGTAGGAACCACGGTCTGGTGAGGACCGGAACTCTTTGGCCCAGCTTCGGCGCCCTCGCATGGGAGGTAACCTTGAAAAAGATCCTCGGGCTCCTGTCGTTGCTACTGATGATTGTCAATGTCGGCTGTACCATCAACATCAACACCCCGTCGTTCTCTAGACGGCAAAACAACCAATCGAACACGGTCGAGGTAAAACTCGACCAAGATGGAATCGTAGATGGCCAGTTCGAGAACTCCGAGTCTCCTCAGATCCTCAGTCCCGGCCAGCAGATCTTGCTGACGACTGAGCAGAGTGAGTTCGAGTTCGACGTGACCTTCGTCCTGCTCGTACCGCTTCCAGAAGTCAGGGGTAAGGTTCCCCAGGGGACCACCGAGGAGAAGCTAGGCGATGCCTTCAAAGAAGTCCTTGAGAGCAAGCCAGACGTAACCGAAGCAAAGTGCACCATCCTCCCTCGCTGCGAGGTGACATTCACTGTACCGAAGGCACGGAATTCGGACACGCCTGGAACGCTGCAGGTACCTACCGAAATCCTCGAGCTCGACGCATCGAGCGCAACTCCGTTTCACGTGCTTAGAATTCGCCGAAACAACCCTGGAGATGAAGATGACAAGTTTGAAAAAGTCGAGAACCGGACCGGGTTTGTCACCACCGAGAACAAGCCCGCGTCAGCACGTCTCAGGGTACCTCTCGACAACACGGGTATCTCGGACTGGGGGTTCCTAAACCCCAGACTTCCCAAAGTCCTCTCTATCGGTGCACTCGAGTTGCCTCAGGCACCTGGATCAGGGAACCCACGGTTGAGGGAGAACACCCAAAATGTCATCAATCGCCTGAAGCAATTGGCACCCGACCCCACTCCGCCAAATCCACCCGATCTTTCCATCCAAATACGCAATTTAGCCGTTGCCGCAATTGAAGAAATCGACCGGGTCGGACAACTCCACATCTCCGATCGCGATGCGATAGAGGCCCGGGATTTCGAAAACGAGTCAATTGCGGTGGTTCGAGACATGGCAGAACTGATCATTCAGCGTAGACAAGGTGACAGTACGGAGAAGCCAAAGCCGACATCTTGTCCACCGCTAAAAGAGCGTGCCCCTAGTCTCGATTTGCAGGAAGAGGCAGATCGGGTTCGCGAGACCGCCATCGCACATATATGCTCCATTGCGACAACCTCCATTCAGCACATAGAACCGCCCAAACAGGGCGTGCCGTCGCGGACGAGATCAAACGAAGAGATTGCTGCTGGCCTCAGGATCGCCGAACCTGCGATCAGAAGGCTTGGGGCCGCTGCACAGATAACACCTGAAATGGACGTGCCCCTCACGAAGGAGCGCAAGGAGAGAGACGTCCAACGCATCAAAGAAGCAACGAACCTCGTCCAGGAAATTTATGCAGAGAACAGCCAAGGGCAGGAGGCTTTGGCTGGGATCGACAGAGCGACCACCGACCTCAGGGTAAAGCTGGCGCTGATGAACCTTGCCGTAGGGCAGGCGACAGGATCTCTGAATGCATTACAAGCCAAAGTGGCGGACGCCATCGAGGCACTCCGAACCGAAATCCAGGATTTCATCTTGACGCAGCAGCGCGTGCGATTCATCAACGACACCGTTGACCGGCATTTTGTAGTCACGCTTGAGGTCGACCGCAAGAAACTACTCGACGCCTTCCCAGATCCGCCGGCATGCCAAGGTAAAGACAAGGACACTTGCGAGCTGGGCAAGATCGAAGAGGAGCGATATAGCAACTCCATCGATCTCTCGTTTTCCAGTGCCACGAGTGTAACCGTTACCTTAACGGTGCCGCCCGGCTCTCTGGGGGATATCGATGCATGGTTACTCTCCAAGGCGCCCAAGGGAATCGTTCCTTTCAACGTGGATTTCTTCGATCAGACAGACGATCCGGCCTACTCGAAGGGGTACATCGCCCTGCGTGAGATCGATCCGACCGACTCTTCGGTACAGCCCGACAGCAGATTCGTCAATAATCTCATCACCGGCCTAACGACTCTATATGAACCCTGTCTTGGAGGAGCAGAGTGTAGCGGTTCTCTTGGCCCAAACTTTCCAACCGTTCCCCCTGCAAAGCCCGATCAGAATGCTCTCTATGAAGGTGAGTCGAGGAGGCACAGTAGAGGGAGAGGCCAATTGGACCTGTCCCAGAACCTCGGCAACCGGGCGGATGCCAAGCTAAGCCTCCTCTATGAGGCCAACGATCTCGGGCAAACAGAGGCGGATAACACTAACGATCCGGTCCGCGTCTCACAGTTCCAGGTTAACGTCTTCGGAACCACGGGCCTGACTCTAAGCCTCGGCAAGTTCACGTTCGCGGAGCCCTCAAACAGGATTGCTATTTCCGAGGCCGGAGAAGGCCTGCGTCTGACGTGGCGCCACTTCTCCCTTTCTTATATTGCCAAGCGGGAGAGCAACCTCGGCGTGGCCAACGACCACAACAAGGATCGCGAAACCCTGCTGGGTGAAGTGAGCGGACCGATCCGCGGGACGAGGCTGTTCAGGCGCTTCCGTATTACCGGCCTGTGGGGAGAGGACCGATGCAAGCCGAGGCGACTCTCGACTTCTGAAAGCGTGATCAACGGCGAGTGCAAAGACGCCAGCAGCTTTCCTTACACCTATGCAACTCTCGGAGGTGAAGTCTTTTTCAATGCCAGGGCCGACAGGACACCCGAAGACCTGCTCGCCGGGCGCTCCCCTTTGACGGGCAGCTTCGCAGCCTATGTCAGCCGCAGAGACGCAAGGCTCGCGGGCAAACCTGATGGCGAAGGCTATGTCGGGCTCCTCACATTGGGTAGGCCCTTCGATTGGGTCCCGGAGAAGGAGGGTTCGAAGAAACTGAAGCCGCGCCGTATCCTGACTGCGCTCGCGGGATACGGATCAGGGGACGAGACTGACTCCCAGGATGTCGATGAGGGGTACATCGGCGAAGGTGCGGCGTTCGCCAACGACATGGTCTTCCTGAGCGGTCTCGCCGGGGCCATCCGCAAGGGGAGCTTGAACCGGCCGTTGGAAGATCTCACCCAAGAGGAGCGTCGCCGGATCGGGATCGGACTATCGAACAAGGCGTACCTGGGCTTCCAGTACACAATCAACGATTCATCTTGGCTTGAGTGGATTGCTGTCAACGTATTCAACGGCGACAAGCGGGACATCGTTTCGCAGTCGTCGACCTTCTCGGCCCACGGATATCGGTTCGTCGAGCCAGTGTTCGGCGACCGCGAGGCGGGATATGAGTTCGACGCGGAGTTCCGAATCGAGCAGCCCCAGTTCGTGAAGTGGCGGGTCACCGCCGGTTATTTCATCCCAGGGGATGCTGTAAAGAGCTTGGTCAAGCAGGAGACCTGGACTATGTCGGTGGGAGTCGTCATCGAGCCTGCCAAACTCTTCTAGGCACATAGTGGCCCGCCGGAATGGGTGCCAGGCTCCCATTTGGCGCTCCGGAATAGGTGCCCGGAATAGGTGCCGGAATAGGCGCCAGGCTCCTTTTGAAAGAGGACGTCTTATAGGGCCGCGGGACCCCCAAGAAGACAGGTTTTCGTGGGTTTCTCAATCTCGGGCTGCTTTTTCCGGGCACACGTCTTCTTACGTGAGCACGCGAGCTGCGGAATTACCTCTGGGGCGGGACAGCTGTCAAAGATCGGGGGCTCGCCGGCTACCCTGCTACAAAGGGCAATCCAGGGGGAAAACTCCCGACCGGGAAGGGAGCATCGCGAGCGCCTTGTTTCAACATGTCGGCAGCGGTGCGGAAGGCAGCCACGAACCAGGAGTACATCTTGTAAAAGGCTTTCCTCGCTCTCTTGGTCGCGGCGTGAACGAGCGGCGCCGGTGAGCACACGAGCTCGGCGGGGCGATACTGAGGGTTCCGCGAGAGGATGGATTCCACACCCTCGACCGGCCGTCCCGTCTGGCTTCGCGCGAGCGCTGCTTCGGCTACGACGGAATCGACCAGAGCTGCGACGCGGGTCCGGTAGAGCTCTGGCGACAGGTGGGCCCAGCAGGGGATCGGCGAGAGAACCACGGTCTCTTCCGTCGCGTAACGGAGGCGGTCGAAAGGCTGTCGCTGATTGCGGGCCGCAAACTCCCGGGTCCGGTCAAACCAGTGCCCCGTCAGCAGCGCGCCTTGGAGAGCCTTGACGCAATGAACTCCGGGCCAATCCTGCGGCCGCTCGACGAGCCCTTCCTTGCAGCCGTTGGAGAAGATGTATAACAGCCTCTCGACCTGCGCGCTCTCCTCGTCTGTGACCACGACCATCTCGTAGCGGCGATCGAAGACCGGCCCCCGCCAGCCTGTCAGGCGGTTGACCTCGCGGGCCAGCTTGGACTTCAGGTCCCTCATGAACCGCGACAACTGCCGGGCGTCCTCAATGATAAGGAGGAGATGAAAGTGGCTCGACAGCGCGCAGACGGCACAGATCCGCACTTGATATCGCCGCTGCTCACGCCCCAGGATGCCGAGGAATACGTCGTTGAATTGGGGGCCGGGCCGGAAGAGATAGCGACCTTGGATGGTCCGGCAGGTGACGAAGACGAGGGTCGGGGATGGGGACACGGGGAGGAAGCGCAGTTTTCTTGCCATGCCAAATAAGACGGAAAAACACGTCCCCTCTGGACAAGTGGCATTTTGAGGCCAGTTCTACCGCTTTCTGGCTGGATTCAGGCCCGCTCGGTAGGCGAACGGCCTTACCAGAGAAACGCGCCGCGCAAACTCTTATCCCATCGGCCTTTTAAGGCGTGTGCCTTCTGCTTTCGGCGGTGGTGAAGTCCCTGGCACTTAGTGGCAACACCTGGTGGCCAGTCCCGAGCGAACTCGGAGAGCCCGTCGTCTCTCAGGATCTTCTACTTGCAGATATAGGGGGGATTCGATATATACCCTGCCAGGGGCCTGCCCCCGCTTGGACGGCTCAATCAAGAAGGAGAGACTCATGACACAGCACAGCACCTCGAAGGGACGGATCCTTGGCCGGCGTGTGGCCCGGGTGATGACGCGCGAGCAGGTCGCGAGCGCGACTGGCAGCGCCCAGGTCGGTCCTCCCACCTACACCCTCACCGATCCGCCGGACAGGGATCGGCTGGACGGGGACCTGTAAGGCTCCCTTCAGCCCCGGCCAGACGTCCCTTCGGGGACCGGCCGGGGCTCTTTCCTGTCTGAGGCGAGCCCATGACGCGAGTGCTGATCTCCACGTTCCCCAAGGACGTCCATGCCGAGGAGGTGGCCCTGGCCCTCGAAGACCAGGGACACGAGGCTGTGCTCTGGTATGCCAGCGATTTCCCGACGGTCCAGAGCGCGACTCTCGACTTCCGCGGCGGGGAGATGGACTGGGAGCTCACAGGGCCCGGTCTGGCGGGTGCCCGCCCTCCCTTCGATACGGTCTGGCTGCGGCGCCCGACGCCTGCGGTCCTCCCCCCGGACCTTCATCCCGGCGACCTGCCGGTGGCCCGGCGCGAGTGCCGCGACTTCCTCCGCGGGCTCTATCACCTGGCGGCGCCGGACGCGTTCTGGGTAAACCCCCTGGCCGGCCGGTTGCGGGCCGACTCCAAGGCGGTGCAGCTCCGCGAAGCCCAACGCGTGGGACTGACCATCCCGCCGACAGTGATGAGCAACAATCCGGCGCGGATCCGCCAGTTCCTCGACGAGATCGGTGGCCGGGGGATCTACAAGGCTTTCTATCCCGCCCAGTGGAACGGCGAGGAGAGGATCGCGGTCCTGCTGACGAGCGAGATCACCCCCGGGGACCTGCCGGAAGACGAGCTCCTGCGGCTCACGCCCGGGATCTTCCAGGCCAGGGTGGAGAAATCCCACGAGCTGCGGGTCACGGTGATGGGCTCCCACGTGGTGACCGCCCGGCTGTGCTCGCAGGAGGTGGAGGAGGCGCAACTCGACTGGCGAGCCGCGGGGGCGCAGATCCAGTTGGAGCCCGACCGGCTGCCGGATGCCGTGGAAGCCGCCTGCCTCCGCCTGATGCGCAGCCTTGGCATCGTCTTCGGCTGCTTCGATTTCATCGTCACTCCGGAAGGGGAGCACGTCTTCCTGGAGGTCAATCCCTCGGGGCAGTTCCTCTGGGTGGAGGAGGCCAATCCGGAGCTGCAGGTGCTCGCCCCCTTCGTCGACTTCCTGCTCGCGGGGCGCCCGGATTTCCGCTGGCAACCGTCACCCGAGGCGGTCCGCCACGAGGACTGCTATCAGGCCGCCTGCCGCCGGATGGAGAATCTGGACCCGCGGCACCTGTCTCCGGCGGATTCCTTTGTCGGCCCTGACGAACCCCGGTAAAGTCCGGGAATAAGTGCCAGGCTCCTTTCGCGCCTGGCTCGGGCGGCAGATGCTTCCAACACGGCAGCGGATCGAGCACCCATCATGACGGCCGGTGGGCTGAAGGCATTCTACGGGTGTTTGTAAAAACGGTGCCGTGAGATGCCAAAAGTGCCCAGAATTGGGTGCCGCCGAACGAGGTACTGTACGCCTCTACCCCTTGCGGCGGCGTTTCGCCTGCTCGTCACGCCTGTCGGCCCAGGCGCTCTTGTGTTTGAGCGAGAGGATTTCGCCGTCGACCGGATTGACCATCACCACTTCGACTCCTTTCTTGCCCGGCACCAGGATGTCGAAGACATAGGCCAGCTTGCCATGCTCCCGGCTGAGCTCCCCCGACCGCACCGCACCGTTCGGCACCTTGCCAAGGGCGATGACGCGAGCCTCGTCCAAGCTGATCATGGTCTTCTTGGCCGTGGCCGTCGGAGCGGCGTCCTGGGGAGGGGTCTGGCTTTGCGGCTCGGCCGCAAAAAGGCTGCCCGCTCCGGCGAGCGAGCCGGTGAGGCACGCGATGAGCAAAGTACGGTTGAATTGCATAGGGTTCCTTTCAGTTCCGGATCCTCTAAGACCCCGGTGTGAGATCGTCTAGGACTGGTAATTATTTTATGGAGCAAAAAAGGTGCCAAGACTGGCGGCGTACGGCCTCGAGGTGCCGGCGGCATCGGCCGTGATGGCGCGCTTGCCGGCCATGATTTCGCCGATCCGCTGGGCGGGCACGCCGATTTCCTTGGCAAGACGGTACTGCGATAGCCCCATCGGAATAAGGAACTCCTCGCGCAGCAACTCGCCGGGCGTCACAGGCTTGAGTTTCTCCATGGTCTTTCCTCGGTCTCGGCACTCTTGAACGACACGACCATTTCGGTATAGTAACGCCGGAATGGGTGCCAGGCTCCCATTTGGCGGCGCTCGTTGACTGGCACCTACTGGGGTACGATTGGCTGGCGCTCCGGAAAAGCGCACGTCCCCGTCTTCCACGAGAGGGTGTTCATGCGGAAATCGATCCTGGTGCTCTCGCTGCTCGCCGTCGCGCTCGTCTCCAACCCGCTCGGGGCCGAGGAGGAGAAGTCCCTCGAAGCGCAGGTGAAGGACCTCGCGAAGAAGGTCGAGGCGCTCCAGTACGACCTCGACCAGGTCCGCAAGCTCTCGGACGACGCGCAGTTCTGGCTGCGGCTGTCCGACGTCGCGGAGGTGGACAAGGTGCTCCTGACCGGGCCGCCGAACCCGAAGGGGGAGGAGACCTATGGCATCGCCAACGAGCGGCACCCGCTCCGGATCTATCTCTACACGTTCCTGCCGAAGGGTCTGGACAAGTCGAGGAAGCATCCGGCGATCGTGCTCACGCACGGCGGCGTGCACGGCGACTTCGGCACCTATCACGTGCACCTCGTGCGCGAGATGGTCGAGCGCGGGTACATCGTGCTGGCCCCCGAATACCGCGGCTCGACCGGGTACGGGAGGGAGATGTACGAGGCGATCGACTACGGCGGGCTCGAGAACGACGACGTCGTCGCCAGCCGCGACTGGGCCGTCGAGCAGCTCCCGGTCGATCCGAAGCGGATCGCCCTCGTCGGCTGGAGCCACGGCGGGATGATCTCGCTCATGGTCGGCTTCGACCACCCGGACAAGTTCGCGTGCATCTACGCCGGCGTCCCCGTGTCCGACCTCATCACGCGGCTCGGCTACCACGAGCAGGGGTACACGGACCTCTTCGCGGCCGACTACCACATCGGTAAGCCCCCCTCGAAGGCGGTCGACGAGTACCGCAAGCGCAGCCCGGTCTGGAACGTCCAGAAGCTCAAGCTGCCGCTCATGGTCACCTCGACGACCAACGACCGGGACGTCAACGTCGTCGAGGTCGAGCAGCTCATCGTCCACCTCAAGGCGGCAGGCAAGAGCTTCGAGCACAGGATCTACGACGACGCTCCCGGCGGGCACAGCTTCGAACGCATCGATACCACCTACGCGCGCAACGTGCGGAAGGACCTCTATGCGTTCCTCGAGAAGCACCTTAAGTAGTCGGCGTGCTCGTCCTCGGGCTGAACCCGCGCCTGCCCCAGGTGGCAGCGCGGACCGGCAAGAAACAGGTTCCGCCGACAATATTTCCCCACTCCCGCTTCTCGAGACGCGGCTGAGCTGTAAGCTTTGCGCACCTGGGACGTATCTGGGCAGAGATGCCGAGAAGGAGTCGAAATGATTGACCACCAAGCTGATGCTTCGCCACAAGTTTATGCACGAGTCGGCGGCGTTCTATACCTGATCATCATCGTCGCCGGGGTCCTCGGCGAACTTCTCGTCAGAGGCAAAATGGTGGTGGCAGGCGATGCTACGGCCACAGCCAACAACATCATGGCCTCTCCGTTGCTGTGGCGCATCGGCATTGCCGGCGACCTGATCATGCACGCATGCGATGTCCCCTTGATGGTGGTTTTTTATGTGCTGCTGAGGCTGGTCAACAGAGAACTCGCTCTGCTCGCGGTGCTTTTCAATTTGGTCCAGACCGCTGTTCTGGTCGCCAACAAGTTGACTCTCCTGATACCCTTGTTCCTGTTGGGGAGCGCGGAGTACCTGAAGGTATTCGAACCCCGTCAGCTATATACGCTGACGTATCTTTTCATCAGGTTGCACGGACACGGTTTCAGCGTGGGTCTCATCTTCTTCGGTTTTACATGCTTGATTCTTGGGTATCTGATTTTTAGATCGGGCTACCTGCCTAAGGTCCTGGGAGTTCTGATGCAGATCGCCGGCTTGAGCTATCTGACGAACAGCTTCACGCTGCTTCTGGCCCCCGCCATCGCAGATCTAATGTTCCCTGCCATTCTGGTTCCTGCCTTCATTGCGGAAATGTCGCTCTGCCTTTGGCTCATCGTGAAGGGCGTGAACGTCGAGAAATGGAGATCACGGGCGAGGAACGGCCAGCTCTCTCGCAGTCCGCTGTAATAGGAGTAGCCTCGCGCGCTCGTCCCCAGTGAATCGAGGCTGAGGCGGCCGGCAAGATCCGGCCTATCCCACCCAGCGATAGGACGAGATGACGTTGCCCCAGGTGCCGTCGCCGGGGGTGCCGGTGATCGGAGCGCAGCCGGGGGGCTCGGAGCTGGGCACGGCGACGTGCAGGCGGCGCACCACCACGCCGCCGAAGCGGGTGAGGCCGAAGGGGACGGGCTCGAGGGCAAGCCTCTGGCCTCTGAAATCGTCGTGTTGGAAGAAATGGATGTCGCGGCTGGCCGAGATGATGAGCGCGCTCGAGCCGCGGTCCTCCATGTCGGTGTTGGGCCCGAAACGCTCGATGAAGTTGTACTTGTCGATGTTGTTGAAGCTGTCGCGGGCCTGGAAGCCCATGTGCTTGGTCAGCGGCAGACGATCGAGCAGGCCGTCGACGGCGGACTTCAGTCCGCGCGTGCCGCTGGCCCAGGCGGCGAGGGTGGCGGCGGTATCGATCCTGTCGACCACGCCCTTGAGAGCGGAGAGCGCCGGCACGAACGCCGCCGCGCTGGCGAAAGGGCTCCCCGCCGGCACCATCAGGAGGATGGCGTCCCCGGAGAGGTCCTGGTCGCGGAACAGCGCCGCCACCGACGGCAGCGGCAGCGGAATGATCTCCAGCGGCAGCGGCTGCGGTGGAATGAGGACGTCTCCCGTGTCCTGGGTGGTGCCCACGCGGCCGCGCACCACGACCTGGACGCCGATCCGCCGGGTCACCGGCGCCGCAGCGAGCGCGGTGTCGAAGTCGGCGACCGTCATCTCGGTGACGAGCGGCGGCAGCACGATGGTCACCGCCGAGGCGTCGAGCGCGCCGCCGATGACGGCGACGTCGCCGAGCGGCGCGCCGGTCTCGGGATCGGTGAAGCGCCAGCTAAAGTCGATGCGGATCTGGCCGGAAAGGTCGCGCATGCCCACGGGCACCGTGCCCGAGATCGACGCCAGC
>DASWME010000017.1:0-63148 GCA_036399915.1 Thermoanaerobaculia bacterium | reverse complement strand
CTCGTCGATGTTGAGCTTCTCGATCTCGTTGTCGAGCAGGTCGTGAAGGCGCTGGAGGCGCTCATAGGGGTTGATCAGCTCCAGCAGCGACTGCTTCTCGGTGGTCGCCACCATCAGGTGGGCCGAGAGGATGTCCGCCACGCGGTCGGGGTCGTCCAGCTTCAAGGTGGACATCAACCCTTCGAACGCGAGGTGGTGCGACATCTTGGCGTACTGCTCGAAGGCCGAGAGCACCTTGCTCATGTAGGTGCGCAGCTCTTCACCCAGCGGATAGTTGACCTCGTAGGTCTCCACCTCGACGCTGAGCGCGCCGTCCGTCTCGGCGACGTTGAGGATGCGGCCGCGCTGCACCCCCTCGACCATCACCCGCACGTTGCCGTTGGGGAGCTTCAAGTTCTGGATCACCGTGGCGACCACACCGATGTCGCAGATGTCGTCGCGCAGCGGGTCGTCGATCCGGGGGTCCTTCTGGGCGGCCAGGAAGATCCGCTTGGTGGGGCCCGAGAGCGCCTGCTCCAGGGCGCGCACCGAGCTTTCGCGGCCGACGATGAACGGAGCCATCATGTGAGGGAACACCACCATGTCCCGCAAGGGGACGAGGGGCAGGGTCTCGCGCTTCTTGGTAATGAATGGTGCGGCCATGTCGCGTATGCTCTGAACCTTTCCTCAGCCGGCCTTCTTGTACAGCATGATCGGCTGGATCCGGCTCGCAACGACCTCTTCGTTGATGAGGATTTGCTTGACGTCGCGTTGCGAGGGTATGGTGTACATGAGGTCGAGCATCAACTCCTCGAGGATGATGCGCAGCCCGCGGGCACCCACGTTGCGCTTCAGGGCCTCGCGGGCGATGGCGATCAGCGCCTCGTCCGAGAACTTCAGCTCCACCCCCTCGAACTCCAGGATGGTCTGGTACTGCCGGATCAAGCTGTTCTTGGGCTCGTGGAGGATGCGCACCAGCGCCTCCTCGTCGAGCTCCTCCAGGGTCGCGATCACCGGCAAACGCCCCACGAACTCGGGGATCAGGCCGTATTTGATGAGGTCCTCGGGCAGCACGTTCTCCAGGAACTGATGCGTCTTCTTCTCGCGCTTGCCCTTGATGTCGGCCCCGAACCCGAGCGACTTCTGGTTCATGCGGCGCTCGATGACGTCTTCCAGCCCCACGAAGGCGCCGCCGCAGATGAACAGGATGTTGGTGGTGTCGATCTGCAGGAACTCCTGGTGCGGGTGCTTGCGTCCCCCCTGGGGCGGCACGTTGCACTGGGTCCCCTCGAGGATCTTCAGCAGCGCCTGCTGCACGCCCTCGCCCGAGACATCGCGCGTGATCGACGGATTGTCGCTCTTGCGGCAGATCTTGTCGACCTCGTCGATGTAGACGATGCCGCGCTGCGTCTTCTCCTTGTCGTTGCCCGAGGCCTGGTAGAGCTTGAGGATGATGTTCTCGACGTCCTCGCCCACGTACCCCGCCTCGGTGAGGGTCGTGGCGTCGGCGATGGTGAACGGCACCGAGAGCAGCCGGGCCAGGGTCTGGGCGAGCAGCGTCTTGCCGGTGCCGGTGGGGCCGATGAGCAGGATGTTCGACTTCTGCAGCTCCACGTCGCCGTGGGACTTCTCGGCGAAGTCGATCCGCTTGTAATGGTTGTACACCGCGACCGCCAGCTTCTTCTTCGCCTGTTCCTGGCCGATCACGTACTCGTCGAGGAGCGCCTTGATCTCCTTGGGCTTGGGGAGGGTCGTGTCCTGCTGCTGCTCGAGCATCCGGTCCTCGGCGATGATGTCGAGGCAGATGTCGACGCACTCATCGCAGATGAACACGGTGGGGCCGGCGATCAGCTTCTTGACCTCCCGCTGGCTCTTGTTGCAGAACGAGCACCTCAGGACTTCATCGCCGCTGTCTTTCTTCGGCATTTCTCCTCCGTTGTGGCGCGGGCGTTGACGAAGCTTGCCGCGATGCTAGAAGTGATCCTGAGCCCCTGTCAACGCCTTGCCAGGTAGAACAGGCAACACGGCTGTTTCCTTCCCGCCGCACTGCCGGCTCCTTTCCCGGGGACTCCCACCTCCTAAAGGTGCCGCGAGACCCCCGGAACGTCACCGCACCGGGGTGGGGACGGGCACCGGCTCCGGCCGCCGCCGCATCATCACCCGATCCGCGATACCGTACTCGACCGCCTCTTTCGCTCCCAGGATTCTATCGCGTTCCGTGTCGCGATGGATATCCTCCTTCGATCTTCCCGTGTGATAGGCCAGGATCTCGTCCAGGCGGTCCCGCATCATCAGCATGTCCTTGGCGTGGATCTCGATGTCGCTCTGCTGCCCGCCCAGGCCCTGCAGCCAGGGCTGGTGGATGAGGATGCGGGAGTTGGGCAGCAGGGTCCGCTTGCCCTTGGCCCCCGCCGCCATCAGCACGGCCGCCATCGAGGCCGCCTGCCCCACGCAGTAGGTCGACACGTCGGGCTTGATGTACTGCATGGTGTCGTAGACCGCCAGGCCGGCGCTGATCGAGCCGCCCGGCGAGTTGATGTAGAGCGAGATGTCCTTCTCCGGGTTCTCCGCCTCGAGGAAGAGCATCTGCGCGATGATCAGGCTGGCGACGTCGTCGTCGATCGCGCGGCCGAGGAAGATGATGTTGTCTTTGAGCAAGCGCGAGTAGATGTCGTAGGCGCGCTCGCCCCGGTTCGTCTGCTCGACCACCATGGGAATCAGCATGCTTCGGGTCTCTCCTTGCCTAACCTTCGGTCATCGTCTCGGGGAGGCTGGCGGCGGCCGCCGCTCCTTCCTCCGGCTCCCCGAGCAGGGTGCGGATCGTCTTCTCGCGCCGGAGCTGGGAGCGCAGCGTCGCCAGACGACCGTCCTCGTCGAGCTTGCGGCGCAGCACCGGGGTGGAAACCCCCTGTGAGCGGGCCAACACCGAAAGAGTGCGCTCGAATTCCTCTTCCGTGACGGCGATGCCCCGCTCGTCGGCGACGGCGTCGAGCAGCAGGCGGGCGTGCACCCGCTGCTCGGCGAGCGGCGCCATCTCCTCCGCCACCCGGTTCCAGTCGAGGCCGGCGCGCTCGACGTCAACGCCGCGGCGCGCCAGGCTCTCGGCGTAGTCCTGCACCAGGTGCTCGACCTCCTTGCGCACGACCCCCGGGGGCAGGTCGATGGGATGGCGCTCCCGGAGCTGGTCGAGCAGGGCCCGGTGGCGCTGCTCGCGCCGGGCTTCCTGCTTGTTCTCGCGCAGCCGGGCGACGACGGCCTCGCGCAGCTCGCCGGCGGTCTTGAACTCGGGGTTCACCTGGACGGCGAACTCGTCGTCGAGCGGCGGCAGCTCGCGCTCCTGGACGGCCTCGACCCGGGCGCGGAACCTCTGCTCGTGCACCTCGGGCTCGCCGCCCTCCTCGGCCGGCGGATGCTCGTGACGCCGGGTGAAGGCCGTCTCCTGTCCGGCCGAGAGGCCCTGGACGGCGAGGGAGAGCTCCTCCCAGACCTGCGGGTCCCCCACCTCGACCTGCACCCGGTCGGTCCTCTCCTCCGGGTGCTCGGGGGAGCCCAGGGTGGTGATCTCCAGCGAGACCAGGTCGCCCCGCGAGGCGGGCCGGTCCACCGGCACCCAGCGGGACATCTGCCGGCGGAGGTTCTCGACCGCCTCCTCAACCTCCAGCGTCCCCGGCTCGACCGCCGGGTCGGGCAGGTCGAAGTCCTGGATGTTGCGCAGCTCGATGGGCGGCCGGGTCTCGACCGTGGCGACGAAGGTCAGGGGCTCGCCCGGCTGGAGGTCGGCGACCTCCTCGACCTCGGGCGGCAGCAGCGGCTCGAGGGAGCTCTCGGCCTGGGCCTGCTTCCAGTAGCGGGGCAGCAGCCGCTCCTTGACCTCCTGCTCGATCTGGTCGGCGAACCGCCGGCGGACCAGTTCGGCCGGCACCTTGCCCTTGCGGAAGCCGGGCAGGTTGACCCGCTGGCCGAACTCCCGGACGACGCGCTGCGTCTCCGCCTCGACGGCGGGCGCGGGGACCTCCACCTTGACCTGCTTGCGGCAGGGTCCCACGTCCTCCAGGGATAACACCACGCTCATCCGTGTACCGTCCTCGTCTTCTGGTGCGAAAGGGGGGACTCGAACCCCCAACCCGATCTCTCGGGACTAGATCCTAAGTCTAGCGCGTATACCAGTTCCGCCACTTTCGCAGGGAAACCTCCATGTCCAGGAGGGAGTGGGAAGGGGAGTGGTGAGCCGCCTAGGAATCGAACCTAGAACCCGCAGATTAAGAGTCTGCTGCTCTGCCAGTTGAGCTAGCGGCCCGTTCGGGTCGGGATCATACTGTAAAGAGGAGAGCGGTGACAACGCCACGCCGAGCAGCGTCGCCGCCCTCCTCTCCAACGCTCGGAGCTCTCCGCGCATTCCCCGCGCCCCGCTGCGACCCCGGGCTGCCACAAGCCCTCCTCTACCCGTCCTCGTTTCAGCCTCCTTGCACGAAGTGGACCACTTCCAGCCGGTCTCCCGCCCCCAGACGCGTCTCACCAAAACGGGCGCGCGGCACGAGGTCGCCGTTACATTCGACCGCCACGGTGCGCGGGTCGCGGCCCAGCCCGGCGACGAGGTCCGCCACCGTGGCCCCCGCGGGCACCTGGTGCGGCTCGCCGTTGAGGACGACATCGAGGAGCGCGGGCATCGGGTCCATTCCTTTTCCTTATACAACAGATCGCGGGTCTGGAAGATGCCCGGCGGAAGGGGAGCGAGGGCCCTACAGCAGGTGTTTGAGCTCCGCCCGGCCGATCGCGCTGACAGCGTTGACGATCAGGGCGGAGGTGCCGCGGTTGAGCTGGGGGATGTCGAAGCCGAGGGTCAGCCTCCCCCGCTCGTCGGTGCGGCCGGCCGCCAGCACCCGCGGCTCGAGGACGGTCGAGATCATCCGCACCGAGACCTGGGCGCCGGCGACCGGCTGGCCGGTCTTGCTGGAGCTGGTCCGCAAGGCCAGCGTCGCCCGTCGGCCGAGCGTCAGGTCCCGCTCGTCCTCCAGCATCAGGACGAGCTGCTCCTGGTCGGCCTCGCTCGTCAGGTACTCGAGGATGACCTGGTCCAGGGTCCGGTCCGGCCCGGCCGGCCTTGGGGGCGCGGCCGGCCGGGCCGCCGCCGGGACCGGCGGCGGAGCCATGGTGGCGCCGCGGGCGACCGTCTCGCTCGAGCGAGCCACCGTCTCCCCGGACTCCGTCCGCGCCGGCGGCGGGACCGGCGGTGGGGCCGGCGCGGGCGGCGGGACCACCCGCCCCGTGGCCGGCTTCACGGCGGGAGCCGGGGCTTCGAAGGCGGCGTGCTGGCCCGTCTGCCGGCCGGCGTTGAGCGAGGCCAGCCGGGCGTCCAGCTTGCCGTGGCGGATCGCCGCGATCATGGTCTGGTGCTGGTGCTTCATGAGGGCGACGATCTCCTCTTTCTCGTCCTTGCCCTCGGCCAGCAGGTCGGCGTAGCTCGCCCGCTTGCTCGCCAGCACCTGGCCGCCCACGTAGACGAGGCTCTCGATGTAGGGGTTCGCGACCCCCTTGTCCTCCGTCTGGACGTGGAACACCACCTCGCCGTGACGGACGTCGGTGTTGTAACCAGTGTTCATGCGCGGAGCGCCGGGACGGCGTCTTTTCTCTCGCTACAGGTGAGAGGATTCTAAGAACAGGGGGGCGGGGAATCAAGCGCGGGCCGTTCTGGCTTACAATACCCGCAGCCCACCGAGCCTGCTCGGGCCCTCACCGGTGAATCCGGCGGGAGGGCAGGCCGACAGGGTGGTCCGGGAAACCGGGCCGCCTCCCGTGTTTGGAAAGGCGGGTCGAGAGCCGCGGCTCGGGGGGAGAAAGAGTGTCCATGAGCCGCCTCGCCATCCTCCGCCCTCTCCCCGAGACCCTCCCTGTATCCCAGGAGACGAGGCTCGTCGACGCCTTCGGCCGCCGGCTCACCTATCTGCGGGTCTCGGTCACCGACCGCTGCAACTTCCGCTGCGCCTACTGCCTGCCCGAGGACGCCGACTTCCCCTTCGGCGACCGGGCGTTCCTCTCCCCGGAGGAGATCGAGACGATCGTCGGCGCCCTGGTGCGCCTCGGCATCCGGCGGGTGCGCCTGACCGGCGGCGAGCCGCTGGTGAGGAAGGACATCCTGGAGATCGCCCGGCGGGTGAAGGCCCTGCCCGGAGTCGAGAACCTCGCCCTCTCGACCAACGGCACCGGGCTCGAACGGCTGGCCCCCGCGCTCAAGGAGGCGGGCGTCGACCGGGTCAACGTCAGCGTCGACAGCCTGGACCCCGAGCGTTTCCGCGAGATCACCCGCCGGGGCGACCTGGAGGAGGTCTGGCGGGGCGTCGAGGCGGCGCTCGCGGCCGGGCTCGACCCGGTCAAGCTCAACGCCGTGCTTTTGGCCGACGGCGGGCTCGCGGATGCCGAGCGCCTGGCGGCCCTGGCGCTCGACCGTCCGCTCCACGTGCGCTTCATCGAGATGATGCCCACCGGGGTCAACCGCCACCTCCAGCCGGGCGGGTTCCTCTCGGCCGGCGCGGCCCGCGCCCGGATCGAGGAGCGCTTCGGCCCCTTGACGCCCGTGGAGATCGGCCCGCGGACCGGACCGGCCAAGGCGTTCCGCCTCCCCGGCGCCCTGGGGACGGTCGGCTTCATCACCCCGCTCTCCCACACCTTCTGCGCGGAGTGCAACCGCCTGCGCCTGACCGCCCGCGGCGAGCTGCGCCTCTGCCTCTTCGCCGACCGCGTCTATCCTCTCCGTCCCTTGCTCGAGAGTTCCGACCCGGACGCTGCCCTGGAGGCTGAGATCCTGCGCGTCCTTGAGGAGAAGCCGGCCGAGCACATGCTCACCGCAGGCAACTACGGCAACCTCGCGAGCTTCATGCAGATCGGGGGGTGAGTCCCCTCACGGCGCCAGCGCCCGCGTGGGATCGACCCGCGCCGCCCGCTTCGCCGGCAGCCAGCTCGCGAGGAGGGCCGCGGCGGCCAGTACCACGAGAACGCCGGCGAAGGTCACCGGGTCGGTCGCGCTCACTTCGAAGAGGAAGCCGGAGAGGAGACGGCTCGCCGCCAGCGCTCCGGCCAGCCCCAACGCCAGCCCCAGGGCCAGCGGCCGCAGCGCCTGCTCCACGACAAGGGCCAGCACCCGCCCCTCCGTGGCCCCCAGGGCCATGCGCACGCCGATCTCCTGGGTGCGCTGGCTGACGAAGTAGGCGACCACACCGTAGATGCCCACCGCGGCGAGGATCAGCCCGATGGTCCCAAGCAGGGTCAGCAGCAGGGTGTTGAGGCGGGTGGACGCTACCGAGGAGGCGCGGATCTCGTCCATGGTGGCCACGCTGAAGAGCGGCAGCCGGGGGTCCACCGCGTGGACGATCCGCCGCAGGTCCCGCACCAGAGACGCCGGCTCGTCCTGGGTCCGCACCGCCAGGGCGAGCTGGACATCGGCTTTCCAGAGCTCCGGCGGGTACTGCGCGAGCGGAACGTAGAAGGCGGGGCGCAAGTCCTCATCGAGGAGCCCCGAGCGGACATCGCCCACCACGGCCACGACCTCCAGCCACTCGCCGGTATAGTCCAGGCGCCTGCCGAGCGGGCTCTGCCCCGGCCAGGCGAGACGCGCCAGGGTCTGGTTGACGGCGACGACCCCGGGGGCGCCCCGCCGGTCGTCCCCCGTGAACTCCCGTCCCGCGAGGACGGGAATTCCCAGAGTGCCGAAGAAGCCGGGAGTGACGGCCCGGGTGTCGGCCGAGGGATCCTTGCCGGGCTGCGGCGGCCTGCCATCGAACCGCACCTCCGAGGAGATGGTGGAGGACGACAGCGGGAGGATCGTGACCGCCGCGGCGGCGGTCACCCCGGGCAGGCGCTCCATCTCCTCCACCATGCGGCCAACGGCATCGACCGGCCCGTCGGCCCCGGGGTAGTCGGCCTGGGGGAAGGAGAGCTGGGCGGTGAGCAGGCGTTCCGGATCGAAGCCGATCTCGACCCGCTGCAGCCGCAGGGCGCTGCGGATGAGCAGGCCCGCTCCGACCAGCAGGACCAGGGCGAGGGCGACCTCGGTGACCAGCAGGGCTACCCGCACCCGGTCGCGCGGCCTGAAGCCGAGGCTCGCCCCCCCTTCCTTGAGCATGCTCTGGAGGTCCGGCCGGGCGGTCTTGAGCGCCGGCACCAGCCCGCAGAGGAGGCTCGAGAGGAGGCTCAAGCCGAGGGTGAAGGCGAGCACCGGGCCGTCGATCCCCGCCTGCTCGAGGCGCGGCATCCCCGGCGGACTGGCCGCCACCAGGGACCGCACGCCCAGGTGGGCGAGGCCGAGCCCGCCGGCGGCCCCGATCAGGGCGAGCATCAGGCTCTCGGTAAGGAGCTGGCGCACGATCCTCCCGCGGCCCGCGCCGAGGGCGGCGCGCAGGGCGATCTCCCGCGACCGCGCGGCCCCCCGGGCCAGCAGCAGGTTGGCCACGTTGACGCAGGCGATGAGCAGCACGCAGCCGACCGCGCCGAGCAGCACCCACAGCCGCTTGCGGTAGCCGCCCAGGAGGCGGTCCACGTAGGGCTCGATCCGCGCTCCCAGGCCGGTGTTGAACCGCGGGTCCAGCTCCACGATCTGCCGCGCCACGGTCTCCGCCTCGCCCTGGGCGGCCGGGACGGAGACGCCGGGCCGCAACCGGCCCACCACCCGCAGGAACTTGTTGCCGAAGTTCGTCCGCTCCTCGGGGCCCAGCGCCAGGGGCACCCAGAGCCGGGGACTGTCCGAGCGCAGGTCGAAGGATGCCGGCATGATCCCCAGCACGGTGTGGGGGAGTCCGTTGAGGCGCACCGTCCGGCCCACCACCTCCGGATCGGCCCCGAACCGGCCGCGCCACAGACGGTGGGAGAGGACCGCGACGCGGTCGCGGCCGGGCCGGTCCTCGTCCGCGGAGAAGACCCGGCCGAGGACGGGCCTGGCGCCGAAGGCCTCGAACCAGCCGGCCGAGACGAGGGCTCCCTCGATCCGCTCCGGCGGTCCCTCTCCCGTCAGGTTGAAGCTGGAATTGAACGATGCCGCCAGGCTCCCGACCGAGCGCATCCGCCGCCGGAACTCGAGGAAGCTGCCGGGGGAGAGGGAGCGGGTCTCCCGCTCCGGATTCAGCGCCAGGAGGACCACGACCCGCTCGGGATGGTCGAACGGCAGCGGCCGGAGCACCACGGCGTAGAGGACGCTGAACAGGGCCGCCGTGGCCCCGATGCCGAGCGCCAGGGCGAGGACGGCCACCAGCGTGAAGGCGGGCGCCTTGCGGAGCTGCCGCAGGGCGAAGGCCGCGTCCTGCCGCATCTCCGCGAGGATCTCGGTCCGCCGCCTCCCCTTCTCCCGCCGCCGGCCGATCTCGACGCAGGCTCGCCGCACCCGTTGTGCGTCCCCGAAGAGGCGAAGGGCTTCCTCGCGGGCCGCCGACGGGGCCATCCCCTCCTCGATCAGCTCCCGGGTCCGAGTCTCGACGTGGAACGCGATCTCGTCGTCGACGTCCTGCTCGACCGTGCCGCCCTTGAGGTGCAGGCGGAAAGCGCGACGCCAGCTCGCCATGACTCTCTTGCCCTACGCCGTCGCCGCCTGGAGCACCTTGCCGACGGCCTCGGCGTAGCGCCGCCAGGACTCGGCCTCGGCGTGGAGCTGGCGGCGGCCCGCCGCGGTCAGCCGGTAGAACTTGGCCCGGCGGTTGTTCTCGGACACCCCCCACTCGGCCTCGATCCACCCCCGCTCCTCCATGCGGTGGAGGGCCGGGTAGAGCGCTCCCTCTTCTATACGGAGCGCATCGTCCGTGCGTTGGGCGATCCAGCGCACCACCGCGTAGCCGTGGAGCGGCCCCCACGAGAGGGCCTTCAGGATGAGCACGTCCAGGGTCCCCTGCAGCAGATCCATCTTCGCCATTGGAATCTCCCCTAAGCTGTCAGAGGGAGCATAGAAGGACATCCCCTAAGGTGTCAAGGGGAATGCCCGGGTACCGTCGGTCGCCCTGGGGCGGGCGGTTGGACCTGTGGGGCGGACGGTTGGGCGTGCCGCGCGGGCGGTTGGCCCCGCTCCCTGGGACGCAAACGGCGACGGACGGGCGGTTGGTGGCGGTCCACGAACCGCCCGCGGTCGATCCCGGGCGGTTTGCCCCGCGGGTCCAACCGCCCGCCCTGTCCCCCGGGCGGTTTGCCCTGTGGGGCAGAGCGTCTGCCCTGGAGGGCAAACCGCCCGTGAATCAGGTCCAACCGCCCGCCCTGGTCCGGCGGCGGGGCCCAGACCAGGTCCAACCGTCCGCCCTGCAGGTCAACGACCCTGTGGACCAGGTCGAGCCGGCCGTGCCGGACCGGCGGAGGGGCATGGGCGAGGGCGAACCGCCCCGCCATTCGGGCAGACCGCTCCGCCCGGCGAGACCTCCAGTGGACGCCCCTCCCGTCTCGTGGGAGAATACGCCGCGATATCCTGCCCGGGCGGCACCGGCCCGGACCCCAAATCCCTCAAAGCCTGACGAGAGGAGACAATATGGCTGAGCCCACCGTTGCGGAACCGACCGCCGCCCAGCGCACCCTGGTCCACTACGAGGCGCGGGACGGCGTGGCCTACCTGACGCTCGACGATCCCCCGGCCAACACCTACACCTACGAGATGATGCGCCAGCTCGATGACGCCGTCCTCCGGGCGCGCTTCGAGAAGGAGGTCTATGTCATCGTGCTGCGCGGCGAGGGGGACAAGTTCTTCTGCGCCGGCGCCAACATCAACATGCTGAAATCCTCCGACCCGTACTTCAAGTACTTCTTCTGCCTGCACGCCAACGAGACGCTCAACCGCCTGGAGCAGACCCCCAAGCTGGTCATCGCCGCGCTCGAGGGGCACACGGTGGGCGGCGGCCTCGAGATCGCCATGGCGGCGGACCTGCTCATCGCCAAGAAGGGCTCGGGCAAGGTGGGCCTGCCTGAGGTGACCCTCGGCGTGCTCCCCGGCACCGGCGGCACGCAGCGCCTCTCGCGGCGCGTCGGCAAGAGCCAGTCGATCGAGCTGATGGCGACCGGCCGGCTGATCGACTTCGAGGAGGCGCAGCGGATCGGCATCGTCAACCAGATCTTCGAGGGGGACGACTTCGCCGGCCAGATCCACGAGTACGCCCGGCAGTTCTGCCCGCCGAACAAGGCCGCCAAGGCCGTGGGCCGGATCAAGCGCTCGGTCCAGTCGGGCTGGGAGGTGCCCTTCGAGAGCGGCCTCGCCATCGAGCGCGAGCTGCAGCAGCAGCTCTTCGAGAGCCCGGACGCGCGCGAGGGCCTGGATGCCTACGTCAGCAAGCGCAAGCCCGAGTTCCGGGGGTACTGAGCCGTGGCCACGGTCGAGGCGGCTTCGCGGGCCGAGGTGGCGTTCCCGCCGGCCAAATTGTTCATCGGCGGCGAGTGGGTGGAGCCTGAGGGCGGGCGCACCCTGCCCGTCGAGAACCCGGCCCCGGAGGAGGTGCTCTGCGAGGTCGCCGCGGGCGGCGCCGCGGACGTGGACCGGGCGGTCGCGGCCGCCCGGGCGGCGCTCGCCGGCGACTGGGGGTGGAAGATCACGCCACGGGAGCGCGGCCAGATCCTCTGGCGCATCGCCGACGCCCTGGAGGCGCGCATCGACGAGTTCGCCCGCCTGGAGACGCTGGACAACGGCAAGCCGATCTTCGAATCCCGCTACGTGGACGTGCCGGCCGGCATCGAGGCCCTGCGCTACTTCGCCGGCTGGGCGGACAAGATCACCGGCGAGACGCTCCCCGTCTCGGGTCCCGTGGTGCTCGCCTACACGCTGCGCGAGCCCGTGGGGGTGGTGGCCGCCATCACGCCGTGGAACTTCCCCCTGATCCAGGCCCTGTGGAAGATCGCCCCGGCCCTCGCCTGCGGCAACGCGGTGGTCCACAAGCCGGCCTCCTACACCCCGCTCTCGGCCCTCAAGTTCGCCGGGCTGGCGGCGGAGTGCGGCCTCCCCGCCGGCGTGCTCAACGTGGTGACGGGGAGCGGCTCGGAGGCGGGCAACGCCCTGGTGGCCCACCGCCAAGTGAACAAGGTCTCCTTCACCGGCTCGACCGCGGTGGGGCGCGACATCATGCGCGGCGCCGCGGAGACCATCAAGCGGGTCACCCTGGAGCTGGGCGGCAAGAGCCCCAACATCGTCTTCGCCGACGCCGACCTCGACGCCGCGGCCAAGGGGGCCTATACCGGCATCTTCTACGGCAAGGGGGAAGTCTGCGCCGCGGGCTCGCGCCTGTTCGTCGAGGAGTCCGTCCACGGCGAGCTGGTCGAGCGGCTGCTCCAGCGCACCAAGCGGCTGGCGCCCGGCGATCCCCTGGACCCCCGGACCCGCCTGGGCGCCCTGGTCTCCAGGAAGCAGCGGGACACGGTTCTCGGTTATGTAGAGGAAGGGCGCCGCGGGGGCGCCCGGGTGGTCCACGGCGGCGAGGCGGCCTCCATCGGCGGCAAGGGCTGGTTCATGCAGCCCACGATCCTCGACGGCGTCCGCAACGACTCGAAGGTCGCCCAGGAGGAGATCTTCGGCCCGGTGCTGGCCGTGATCCCCTTCAAGGAGGCCGAGGAGGCGGTCGAGCTCGCCAACGCCTCGATCTACGGCCTGGCCGCCGGGGTCTGGACGCGCGATGTCTCCAAGGCCCACCAGGTGGCGCGCCGCCTCCAGGCCGGGACGGTGTGGATCAACCAGTACAACTGGTACGACTCCGCCGCCCCCTTCGGCGGCTACAAGCAGAGCGGCTTCGGCCGCGAGCTGGGCCGGCAGGCGCTGGAGGCGTACACGGAAGTGAAGACGGTGTATGTAGGGAGGTAGAGGCAGATCGGGGCGGATACCCGCGGAAGCCTCACCCCCTGGCCCCCTCTCCCTGACGGGAGAGGGGGCCAGGGGGTGAGGCTTCACGGGCAGGACGCCCCGCAGACCAAAGGATTGGATTTCTGATGACGCACCAAAACACCGACATCGTCCTCGCCGCTCCGGTGCGGACGCCCATCGGCAAGTTCGGCGGCGCCCTGGCGTCCCTGACGGCGGCGGACCTCGGCACGGCGGCGGCCAAGGGCGCGCTGGAGCGGGCCGGGCTCGATCCCGCCCGCATCGATCAGGTCATCTTCGGGCACGCCCGCCAGGCCGGCGGCGGCCCCAACACGGCGCGGCAGATCGCCTACCGCGCCGGGGTGCCCACGGACCGGCCGGCCTACACGGTCAACCAGGCGTGCGCCTCGGGGCTCCAGGCCGTGCTCTCGGCGGCCCGCACGATCCTCACCGGCGAGGCCCGGGTGGTCCTCGCCGGCGGCACGGAGAGCATGTCGAACACCCCGTACCTCCTCCCCCGTGCCCGCTGGGGCTATCGGCTGGGGCACGCCGAGATCGTCGACGGCATGTATCGGGACGGCTTCAACTGCCCCCTCTCGGAGCTGGTGATGGGCGAGACCGCCGAGGAGCTGGCAACCGAGATGGGCATCGACCGGGCCGCCGCCGACGCCTACGCCCTGGAGAGCCAGCTCCGCTGCGAGCGGGCCCGCGCCGAGGGGCGCTTCGAGAGCGAGATCGTGCCGGTGAAGGTTGCCGGCAAAAAGGGTGAGGTCACCGTAGACAAGGACGAGCACCCGCGCGACGGGGCCACCCTGGAATCGCTCGCCAAGCTGCCCACCGTCTTCCGCGAGGGCGGCGCGGTGACGGCCGGCAACGCCTCGGGGATCACCGACGGCGCCGCCGCGATCGTCGTCGCCTCGCGGGCGGCGGCCGGCGAGCTGGGCCTGCCGGTCGTGGCGCGCCTCGTGGGCTGGGAGGTGGTGGGCGTCGAGCCGCGGATCATGGGGATCGGTCCCGTGCCGGCCGTGCGCAGGCTGCTGGAGAAGGCCGGCCTCGACGCCGGCGCCGTGGACGAGGTCGAGCTCAACGAGGCGTTTGCCTGCCAGGTGCTCGCCTGCAACCAGGAGCTGGGGATCGACGCCGCCCGCTTGAATCCGGACGGCGGCGCCATCGCCCTGGGCCACCCGATCGGCGCCACCGGCACGCGCATCCTCGTCACCCTGCTGCACGGCCTCGAGAAGCGGGGCGGCGAGCGGGGGATCGCGACCCTCTGCGTCTCCGGTGGCATGGGGGTCGCGGCCCTGGTCGAGCGGGAGGCGGCGTGAGCGAAGGTCACATCCTGGTCGCGACCTCCACGGACGAGTACGCGGGTCCCTATGTCGAGGCCCTCCGTGCCGTGGGCGTGCCCGAGGAGCGGATCCAGACCGTGGGGCCGACGTCGGAAATCCCTTTCGGCGAGCTGGCCGCCAACGCCGCGGGGCTCGTGCTCTGCGGCGGCGTGGACGTGGCCCCCGAGCGCTACGGCGAGACGGCCCGCCCGGACGCCGAAGTCGAGACCGCTCCCGATCGGGACGAGATGGAGTGGACCCTGGTCGCGGCCGCCCGGGAGCAGCACCTTCCGGTCTGGGGGATCTGCCGGGGTTTCCAGGTCCTCAACGTCTATCTCGGCGGCACGCTCTGGCAGGACCTCCCTACCCAGCATCCCAGCGAGATCCACCACTACGTAGCCGACACCCCGGATACGCTGGCCCACACCGTGCGCCTGATCGAGCCCGGAGCGCCCCTGGCCGAGCGGCTCTCCCGCGACGTGCCGCAGGTCAACAGCCGCCATCACCAGGCGCTCAAGCAACTGGCGGACGACCTCGTGCCCGTCGCCTTCTCGCCGGACGGGCTCATCGAGGCTGTCATCCTTGAACAGCCGGAGTGGTGGGTCCGCGGCGTCCAGTGGCACCCCGAGAACCTGATCGCCCTGCCCGAGCAGCGCGCCCTGTGGATCGACTTCGTCCGCGCCGCCGGCTTCGAAGGCCTGGCGCTCCCCTGATCCATGGCCGAGCCCACCGTCCTTCTCCACCGCGACGGCAGCGCCGCGACGGTCATCTTGAACCGGCCTCCCCTCAACATCCTGGACATCCCGACGATCGCCCGGCTGGGCGAGGTGATCGCGGAGCTGGCGGCCGATCCCGGCCTCCAGGTGGTCTTCCTGCGCGGGGCCGGCGACCGGGCCTTCTCCGCCGGAGTGGCCGTCCAGGACCACACTCGGGACAAGGTCGTGCCGATGCTGGAGAGCCTGCATGGGACGATCCGCCGGCTGCGCGACCTCGACGCCGTCACGGTCGCCGCCGTCCAGGGGCACTGCCTGGGGGGCGGGATGGAGCTGGCGATGTCCTGCGACCTGGTGATCGCGGCTGACGACGCCCGCTTCGGCCAGCCGGAGATCGAGGTTGGCTGTTTCCCGCCGGTCGCCTCGGCGCTCCTGCCGCCGCGGATCGGCGCCGGCCTCACCCTCGAGCTGGCGCTGACCGGCCGGACCTTGACCTGCGAACAGGCGGAGCGGCTGAGGCTGGTGACGCGGCGGGTGCCGTGGGGAGGCCTGGACGAGGCCGTCGAGCGCTTCCGCTCGGAGCTGGCTGCGAAGAGCGTCCCCGTCACGCGGCTCGCCAAGAAGGCCGTCCGCGCCGGCCGGGACCTCCCCTTCTCCGCAGCCCTGGCCGAGACCGAGCGGATCTACAAAGAGGAGCTGCTTCCCCTGGAGGACCTGGAGGAAGGGGCTGCGGCGTTCCTGGAGAAGCGGCGGCCGATGTGGAGGAACCGATAAATCTCTTGACGGGCTCTCCTTACCAATCTACGCTATCAGTAAGGAGGTACTATGACGAAGTCTAGGATTACCGTGAAGTACCAGACAACGGTCCCCAAGGAAGTACGGGAGCAGCTCGGGGTCGGACCGAGCGATGTGCTCCAGTGGGAGGTGCTCGGAGATCATGCTCGGGTGACGGTCTCCGGTAGAGCCTTCCTTGAGCTCCGGGGTAGCTTTAAAGTCGGCCCGGGAGACCCGGTCGAAGATGTCCGGAGGGCAAGAGAGCTGATGGGGACAGAGGGCGCGTGAAGGAGATCCTCGTCGACACCAACGTTCTGATCTCTTTGCTGACGGATAGGAACGAAGAGCAACAAGAGAAAGCCGCCGCCCTTTTCGAGGCCGCAGCAGACCAGCAGCACCTCCTCGTCCTCCACACAATCTCCATCTCGGAGATGGTCTTCGTCCTCTGCAACCTCTACAAGTTTCCTGCTCAAGATGTTGCCAGCGCCCTTGGAAAACTGCTCGCCATGCCCGGTGTCGCTCCTGAAGGGGAGGTCGCCTGGAACCTGGTGCTCGAGCATTGGCCAGATCCAATCTCCTCCTTTGGGGATGCCGTCTTTGCGTCTGTAGCGCTCCGTGGCCGCTATGACGCCATCGCCACGTTCGACGGGCCTCTCCTGAAGAAACTGGTGAAGATGGGAGTGAGAGCTCACTGGACTGGATGAGGACCTGCAGGGCACCCTCCCTCCCTATACAATGCCGTCCCAATCGAGATGCACTTTCCTGGAGGAGACCTTCCAATGCCCGAGACCATCCTGGTGGAGCGCGAAGGGCGCGTCGCCATCCTGACCATCAACCGGCCGGACAAGCTCAACGCCCTGAACGACCAGGTGCGGAATGAGATGCTGGAGATCCTTGCCGGGATCGAGAAGGACGACGGCGTGGGCGTCGTCGTGCTCACCGGCGCCGGCGAGAAGTCGTTCATCGCCGGGGCCGACATCGGCGAGTTCGCCGGCCGCACCCCGTTCGACCAGCGCCACGCCATGAGAAGCCCGCGGATTTTCGACATCATGGCGAGCTACCCCAAGCCGGTCATCGCCATGATCAACGGCTTCTGCCTGGGCGGCGGCTGCGAGCTCGCCATGTCGTGCGACCTGCGCATCGCCTCGGAGAAGGCGCGCTTCGGCCAGCCGGAGATCAACCTCGGCCTGATCCCGGGCGGCGGCGGCACGCAGCGCCTTCCCCGCCTCGTGGGGGTCGGCCACGCCATGCGGCTGATCCTGACGGGTGACATGATCCCGGCCGCCGAGGCCCAGTCGATCGGGCTCGTCGAGATGGTGGTGCCCGCCGAGGAGCTGCGGGCGAAGACCCTGGAGCTGGCCGCGAAGATCGCCGGCAAGAGCCCGCTCACCCTCAAGGTCGCCAAGGAAGCCCTGCGGGCCAGCGAGCGGCTGCCGATCGAGGACGGCATCGCCTACGAGCGCGACCTCTTCTGCCTCTGCTTCTCCTCCGCCGACAAGGAGGAGGGCGTCAAGGCCTTTCTGGAGAAGCGCCCCGCCCAGTGGAAGGGACGCTGACGCCCATGGCCGCCCCGCATGAGGACCTGCTGGCGCTGCGCTCCGAGTTCCCCATCCTGGAGCGCACGACCTACCTCATCAACAACTCCCTGGGGGCCATGCCCCGGGCCGTCCACGACGAGCTCGCGACCTTCGCCCGCCAGTGGGAGGAGCGGGGGGTGCGGGCCTGGCATGAGGGGTGGTGGGAGATGCCCGCCGAGACGGGCGACCTGCTGGCGCCGCTCCTCGGCGTCCGGCCAGGCGCGGTCTCCATGCACCAGAACGTGTCGGTGGCGGCGGCCATCTTCCTCTCCGCGATCGACTACCCGCCGGAGCGGAACCGGATCGTCTACGAGGAGCTGAACTTCCCCAACGTCACCTATCTGCTGGATGGCGAGCGCCGGAAGGGAGCGGAGATCGTCACCGTCCCCTCCGACGACGGCATCGGCGTCCCCACCGAGCGGCTGCTCGCGGCCATCGACGAGCGGACGCGCCTGGTGCCCATCTCCCATACCCTGTTCCGCAGCGCCTTCGTGCAGGACGCCGAGGCCGTCGCCCGCCGCTGCCGCGAGGTGGGGGCGATCCTGCTGCTCGACGTCTACCAGTCCACGGGCGCGGTGCCGCTGGAGCTGGAAGCCTGGGGGGTGCACGCCGCCATGGGCGGGTCGGTGAAATGGCTCTGCGGCGGCCCGGGCGCCGGCTATCTCTGGGTGAACCCGGAGATCGCCGGCTCGCTGGAGCCCGCCTTCACCGGCTGGCAGGCGGACGAGGAGCCCTTCGCCTTCCGGCCGGGAGCCATCCGCTACCGGGGGGAGCCGGCCTGGCGCTTCCTGACCGGCACGCCGAACATCCCCGCCCTCTACGCCTGCCGTCCCGGCTACCGCATCGTGGCCGGGGTGGGATCAAAGAAGATCCGCGAGCGCTCCCTCGCTCTGACCTCCTACCTGATCAACCTCGCCGAGGACGCCGGCTTCGAGGTCCGCACCCCGCGCGACCCCAGGCACCGGGGCGGCACCGTCTCCGTCTGGCATCCGGACGCCGAGCGGCTCTGCCACGAGCTGATCGCGCGCGAGATCCTCTGCGATTTTCGGCCCACCGCGGGCATCCGCCTCTCGCCCCACTTCTACAACACCGAGGCGGAGCTGGAGCACGCGATAGGGACGCTGAAGGAGCTGGCGTACAGGTAGGAACGAGGGAGGGGCGGCCCGGCCGCCCCTCCGCGGAGCCGGCTAGGTCTGCAGCTTCTTGACAATGAACAGGGCGAGGCCGGCGCTCTCCCCCTCGTCGATCACCAGGATGTCCGAGGTGAACGAGGCCCGCCGGCCCTCAATGAGGCGGCCGCACGAGTTGGTGAACCCCGTCCCCAGGCAGACGACGAACACGTCCTGGGTGAACGGCTTGTTGGGAGTGACGGCGACGATCCGGAAGGGCGTGCCGTCGTCGAGGAAGTCGGCCCCATCCACGAACGTGACCCTGCCGATGACGGCAGCCTCGGCCTTGTCCGCGCGCGGCACGGCCTTGAGCTGGGGAGCCTGATCCCCCCTCTCGACGTCCACCTGCCGCATGTACTGCTCGAGCGCCTTCTGGATGGCGGCGCTGGAGCGCGCCGGCCGCTCCTGGGCGCCGGCGACGCCGGAGATGGCGAACAGCATTCCGGCGAGCGCGAGCGTGACAAAGAGTCGCTTGATCATAACTTTCTCCTCTGTGCCCTCCCCGTGGGGAGCTTCATTTCAGGGCTGGAAACCAGCCTCCATCCTGCGGGAGATCCGTCTCCACGTCAAGAGATGTCCGGCGCCGTGGATTCGTTTCACCCTGAGAGCAGTCCTCCTCCGGTACCCCTGGGGGCACCTATGAAGTGGAGCTCCGTTCGGAGCCCAAGGAGGATGCCATGCGTCAATGCAAGATGTTCGGACTGACCCTGATCGCCTTGCTCTTCGTGGCCGCACTGAGCGCCGCCCCGGCCTTTGCCGAGGAAGCGGCGGCCCCGCAGGCGCTTCCGGTAATGGGAGCCGCCGCCGCGGTTCCAGTCACCTGCGGCCTGGGCCTTGCCAACCTGCCCACGCAGACCGCCAAGGGCGAGACCTGCGCGGCGCAGCCGGAGAGCGATGTCCCGGAGTTCCTGACCAACTCCAAGCGGCTTGGCTACTGCCACTGCGGCTGCGTCAACCAGCGCGTCTGCCGGACGAGTGCGGACTGCGGCGGCGCGTCCTGCGACCAGTTCATCTCCTGTTGTTGAACCCGCGGTCGACAGAAGGAGAAAGCACGATGAAAAGAATGCTCGGATTCTCGGTTTTCGCCCTGGCCCTCGTGGGGGTCTTCGGCGTCGGACCTGCCTTCGCCGGGGAGCTGGCGGCTCCGGCCGCTCCGCCGGCGGTGGCTACGGTCTCGCCCGGCTGCACGCCGGCCCTGGACCTCGCTGCGGTCCTTTCCGGCCAAGGTGAGCTTTGTCCGGCCACGGCGCCTGACAGCGCCACGCCGGAGTTCATGGCCCGTCCGCCGCGCCTTCGTACCTGCGTTTGTAGCTGCGGCTATCCCTGTACGACGGACGCCGACTGCGGACCGGGTGGCACGTGCGGGCCCGGCATCACCTGCTGCTGATCCCGACCTCGGCCGCTGCCTTGCGGCTCCGCAGCGCCCGCGCACCGGCGAGCAGCCCGGCGCCGATCCCCAGGGCGGCCAACGCCGCGGTCCCGGGATGCAGGGCCGCCCGGGTGTAGACGCTCGTCTCCTTGACGCGCCCCCGCCAGTTGCGGCCCCGCTCGCCGCCGTCGTGCTCCAGGGGAGCGAAGAGGTTGTCGCGATGGCTCGCAGGGATGTCGCTCTTCTGCTTCTCGAAGCCGGTCTTCTCGAGGACCAGATCGCTGATCCGGGGAGCGAGCCCCGTGGCAGCGGTCATGGCCCGGCCCGCGCCGCCGACGTTGAGCTCGCGGACGGATTTCTGGGCGCAGTCGAGGATGGCCCGGGCCACGATCTCGGGCGCGTAGACCGGCGGCACCGGCTGGGGCTCGACCTCCAGCAGCGTCTTCGCCTTGTCGAACAGCGGCGTGTCGATGCTCGTGGGTTTGATCAGGGTCACCGAGATCGGCAGCCCCTCGGCCTCCAGCTCCATCCGCAGCGCGTCGGTGAACCCCTTGACGGCGTGCTTGGCCGCGCTGTAGTTGCCCTGGAGCGGCACCGACCGGTCGGCGAGCACGCTGGCGACGTTGATGAGGGCGCCGCCATTCTGCGCGAGGTGCGGCACGGCCGTGCGGCAGCCGTGGACCACGCCCCAGTAGAGCACGTCGAACTGCCGCCGCATGTCCTCGAGGTCGAGATCCATGATGGGGCCGTAGAGGGCGACGCCGGCGTTGTTCACCCAGGTGTCGATCCTCCCGAAGGCGCGGACCGCCGCGTCCGCGATCTTCTCGACGTCGCCTGGATCCGCCACGTCAGCTACCACGTAGACGGCTTCGCCGCCACGGTGGCGGATGTCCTCGACGGCGGTCTCGAGATCGTTCTCGTTGCGGGACGCCAGCACTACCCTGGCGCCCTCCTCGGCGGCCATCTTCGCGGTCACCAGGCCGATGCCGCTGGACGCTCCCGTGATGACCAGGACCTGTTCGGGCAAGCTCTTCAGCTGCAGCTTCATGAAACACCTCCTCCGGCGCGGCGCGCCGGTCCATCTGGGGGAGGAGGATGCCCGATCCGTGCCAGGGGCCGCGCGACCTCACCCCCGGCCCCTCTCCTAAAGGAGAGGGGAGAAGAACGTCCACCAGATCTCTTGAAGCCCCTCTCCTTTAGGAGAGGGGCCGGGGGTGAGGTCGATCAAGCACCGGCCCGCCCACGGCCGGGCTCCGCACCACCTCGTTGCGGGTGCAGCATTCGGCGTAGAGGAAGTCCAGGAGCTCGCGCAGACCCTCGGTGTCGGCCAGGTAGCGCAGGAAACGCCCCTCGCGGCGCTGCTCGACGAGCTTCTCCTGGTGCAGGGCGTCCAGGTGGTGCGACAAGGTCGAGGCGGGGATGTTCAGCTCCTGTTGGATCTCGCCCGCCACCATGCCCCGCGGGTGGGCGGCCAGAAGGCGGCGCACGATCTCCAGCCGCACCTCGTGGCCAAGGGCGGCGAACCGGCCGGCATGGCGGCAGGTCTCCGGGGTCATGTTTCGACTTTACCGGCAGCGTCGGCGGTCGTCAACCGGCGCTCCGACCGGCCGCGGGCGATGAGGAAGCCCCAGGCGAGGAGGGCCGCCGGAATCAGGATGGCGGCTGGGATCCCCCCCTGAAAGCCCTCCTCCAAGCTGGCGATCCGGTGCCGGGACGCGACGGCCAGTGCCGTCAGGTAGGCAAGGAACGGCAGGAGTCCCGCAGCGATCCAGACGATCCGCGCCCAGAGCGGCCGCGGCGGGGCGAGGGCCAGCACCGCCGCCGGCAGGAGCAGAACGGCAAAGACCGGCGCGAAGAAGACCGCGGCCAGCAGGAGCGCGCGGAAGAGGAGCCCCGGCAGATAGGCCCGCATCTGGCGGCCGCGCTCGGCGGCCGAGCTCCCCCGCCAGCGGCCCGGGAGACCGCGGAAGACCAGCAGCGCCCAGACCAGGAACCCCGCCCAGATCAGGTCCCGCCGCAGCCAGACCCGGCCGCCGAGGGCGAGGTACTGGTCCTCCGGGAGGGGACGGCCGGCGAGCGCGTCCAGCCGCCGAGCGGCCGCGGCCACGGCCTGGGTCCAGCGGTCGAGGCGGCGGGCGTCGAGCCGCCCGGCGGTATCCGCGGGCCGGTGATAGGCAGGGTCGAGGGTCAGCAGGGAGCTGTCCGAGAGGGTCACGGAGGGGATGCCCCTCCCGAGGAAGGACTCGCTGTCCGAGGCGTAGCGGACCGCCGCCGAGCGGATCACGAGCTGGCCGAGCAGCGGGAAGCGGTTGTCGGCCACGGCGAAAGGCCATCCCACGGCGCGACCGCTCTGCAGGATCGAGTGGACCAGCCAGCCCGGAGCCAGCCGGCGATGCACGGGGAAGCTGTGGATCACCGGCCCGGCGCTCCCAGGCCAGCCGACCATCTCCAGGTTGAGGTTGGCGAGGATGCGGCGTCCCGCTCCGGGACCGCGGTCGGTTAACCAACCCTGGCTGCCGCCGCTGTCGATCTCCTCGCCGTCGAAGAGCACCACGCGAACGGTGTGCCGCAGCGGCGTGCGCCGGAGGTCGGCCGCCGCGGCGACCGCGACCCCGCAGCCGGAGGCGTCGTCGTCCGCGCCAGGGCTCCGGGGCACGGAGTCGTAGTGCGCCGAGAGGACGATCTCCTCGGGGACCTTCCCTGGCAGCACCCCTTCGACGTTGACCAGCCGTTGCCTTCCCCGCACGGGGGCCGCCCGCACCTGCTGGAGCCCGGCATGGCGCAGGGCTGCCACGAGCAGGCGCACCGCCCGCGCCTGGGCCGCCTCGCCGGACCTCGGACCCAGCGCGGCGAGGCCGGCCGTGACGGCCTGGGCGGAGGGCGGTTGGGACGGGCTCTCCCCACCCGTCCGGGTGAACGCGGGAGCGGCGGCGAGGAACAGACAGCAGGACGCGGCGAGCGCCGGGGACGGGAGCATCGCGGAATCGTAGCAAGGGATTTCACCGCGGAGGGCGCGCAAACGGCCCCGAGAAGCACCTCCTTGTATGAATGAGGTCCCACGACCGTGGAAGTGCTGGTGCGCCCTCCGCTGCGCGCGAGGGGGCTGTTGATGTGCTTTCGGCCCGCCCGGCTGCGGCTCTCTCGGGAGATCTCCTCCGGGGATCGCAAAACGGCGCGGACTGGCGTATACTGCACGCAATTTCGCAGCAAAGAGAGGGGCGTGGAGGCACGCTGGGAGCCCGGTCCGCCGGCAGCAGCGCCGCCTCCAGACGTTGGATTCCCCGCAGCCTGGAGTCTGTCACCTTGAGCTTTTCTACGAGATCCTTCTGGTTCACAGCCGCCATCGCGGCCACGGTCCTCGGCATCGCGTTGCTGCTGGTCTACAACCTCGTGTCCGTGGCGGACGATCCCGAGCTGGCGCGCCAGATCGGCCGCAACCTGCTGTACATCGGCTTCTCGGCGGGCGTCCTCGCGGCGGGCGCGGCCCTGTGGGTGGTGCAGCGGATCACGCGGCCCCTCCGGCGCCTGGCGGAAACCATGTCCCGGATGGCCCGGGCGGGGCAGCTCCAGAGCGACTTTCCGGCGTCCGGGGGCGGCAGCGAGGTCAAGCTGATCGAGGAGACCTTCCGCGCCCTGACGATCTCGCTCGAGGAGTCGCAGCGCGCTCGCGAGCGCTCGTACGTCGAGGCGGTGGGGGCGGTCGTCACGGCCGCGGACGCCCGCGACCACGAGACCACCGGCCACTCCTTCCGCGTCGCGCTCTACGCGGTCACCCTGGCCAAGGCCATGGGCGTCCGGGGCGAGGAGCTGAAGGCCATCGAGTGGGGGGCGCTGCTCCACGACGTGGGCAAGATGGTGGTGCCGGACGAGATCCTGCGCAAGGTCGGCCCGCTGACCGAGAGCGAGTGGCACATCATGAAGCAGCACCCCAACTGGGGGTTCGAGATGCTGGCCGAGGTCAGCTTCCTGCAGCCGGCGGTGCTCGACATCGTCTACTGCCACCACGAGCGCTGGGACGGCAAGGGCTACCCGCGGGGGATCGCAGGCGCGGACATCCCGCTGGCCGCCCGCATCTTCGCCGTGGTGGACACCTACGACGCCATCACTTCCGACCGGCCCTATCGCCGGGCGCGCGGCTACCAGGCCGCCATCAACGAGCTGCAGCGGGTGGCCGGCCAGCAGTTCGATCCGCAGGTCGTCGAGGCCTTCCTGGAGATCCCCGAGGTCGAGCTGCGCCGGCTGCGCGAGCTGTGCAAGCGGGTCAACCCGGGCCTGAGCCTCCCCGCGGACCTGCTCGACACCTTTGCCGAGCCGGAGAGCGAGAAGCGAGAGCCCGCCCGCGCCTGAATCCCTGGACGGAGAGGGTTTGATCTGGCTCCCGGGCGGGGTATAAGGAGTCTGTGTCCAGGGAGCTCCACCCCGACCTCTCGCCGGAAGAGCGGCGGCGCCTCTTCCTGGAGGGGATCGACCTCTTCAATCGCGGCGAGTTCTACGACTCCCACGAGGTGTGGGAGGACATCTGGCGCTCCACCACGCCCGAGCCGCGGGACCTCTTCCAGGGCCTGATCCAGGTGGCCGCCGCCATGCACCAGTTCCTCGACCTGAAGCGGGAGGAGGCCCCGCGCCGCACCCTCGCCAAGGCACGGGGCCGCCTGGAGCCCTTCGTACCCGTGGCCCACGGGCTCGACCTGGCCGGCCTGCTGGAGTCTGTGGGGGAATGGGAGGCGTGGCTGGAAAAGCGCCAGGGAGAGAGGCCGGCGGTGCCGCGGGTCCAGGTCCTCGATCCCTCCGCCATCGCCTGATCCACTCCAAAACCCTTCAGGGAATCCCGTACCGCCGCCGCTTCTCCCACAGCGCCTTGCGGCTGATGCCGAGCAGCTCGGCGGCCCGGCCCTGGTGGCCGCGGGTGTAGGCGAGGGCGTTCTTGATCTGCTCCTTCTCCACCTCGATCAGCGGCCGCGGCCGGGTCTCCAGCAGTCCGTCGGGGGGCGGCGGATCGACCGGCCCGCCGTCGGCCAGGATCAGTCCCCGCTCCAGCGTGTTGCGGAGCTGCCGCAGGTTGCCTGGCCAGGGGTGCTCCAGCATCCAGGCCCGGGCGCGGGGAGCCAGGACGGGACCGGGGTGGCCGAAGCGCTCGCCGAGATCGGCCAGGAGGTGGTCCAGCACGGCCGGCAGGTCGGCGCGGCGCTCGCGCAACGGCGGGATGCGGAAGGCGAGGACCTCGAGGCGGTAGAAGAGGTCGGGACGGAACGTCTCCCGCGCCACGCGGTGGGGAAGGTCCTGCGGGCCGATGGCCACGAAGCGGACGTCGGCGCCGGCCTCCGGTCCACCCAGCGGGGCGTAGCGCCGCTCGGCCACCAGGCGGAGCAGCTTCGGCTGCGCCGGGAGCGGCAGCTCCTCGACGTGGTCGAGGACGAGCGTTCCCCCCTCGGCGCGGGCCACCCTTCCTTCGCTCGCCCGCTCCGCGCCGGTGAAGGCCCCCGCCCGGTAGCCGAAGAACTCGCTCTCGAACAGGGTGCTCGGAATGGAGCCGGGGTCCACCTCGACCAGGGGACCGGCAGCCCGCGGGCTCGCCCCGTGGAGGGCCCGGGCCACGGTCGAGCGCCCGCTCCCCGGCTCGCCGAGCAGGAGGACCGGCGCCTCGGTGGCCGCGGCGCGATCGATCCCCCGCAGGCTCTCGGCCAGGGCAGGGAAGCCTTGCAGCAGACGCGGGAGGGCGAGGGGCGAGGCCGCGGTCACGCGCGGAACTCGGCCGTCACGTCGGGCGCGTCCCCCCAGAGGCGGTCCAGGGCGTAGTACCGCCGCGGCTCCTCCTGGAAGACGTGCACCACGAGGTCGCCGTAGTCGATCAGCACCCACTGCGCCCGGTTGTAGCCCTCGACGTGGAGGGGGCGCACCCGGCTGTCCCGGAGCCTTTCCTGCACGGCGTCGGCGATGGCCTGGACCTGGCGCTCGCTGGTGCCGCTGCAGATCAGGAAGTAGTCGGTGAAGTCGCTGACCTTCTCCAGGTGCAGCACCTTGAGGTCCACCGCCTTGCGATCATCGGCGGCGGAGACGGCTTCTCGAACTCTCTGTGCGGTGTCGGTGAGGGTGATGGGTTCGGGATTCATCTGTAGAGGTCGTATTTGTGCACGTATCGTACCACCAAGTCCGGGACCGTTCCCGCGGGAAGAGGAAGGCCGGCCGCGAGCAGCTCCCGCAGCCGGGTCGACGACACGTCGACCGGCGTCTGGCGCACGAAGAGGACGCGGCCGGTCCGTCCCAGCTCGGCCACCTCCGGGTCGAGGGGGACGGTTTCGATCTCCCAGCCCGGCCGGGCCAGGACCACCAGCCGGGCGGCTTCCGGGATCTCCCGCCAGCGCACCCAGTGATGGAGGTCGGCGAAGGAGTCGCCGCCGATGAGCAGGAACAGCTCGGCTCCCGGCATCTCGCGGCGGAAGTGCTCCAGCGTCTCGATCGTATAGGCGGGCCGCTCCAGGGTCATCTCGTGCGGCGAGACCTCGAGCCCCTCCTCGCAGAGCAGCGCCAGCTCCGTCATGGCGTAGCGGGCGAGGGGTGGAGCGACGGCCTGGCCGGGCTTGTGCGGGGGCTTCGCCGTTGGGAGATAGATCACCCGCTCCAGCCCGAGGAGGCGCCGCGCCTCGCGGACAGGGTCGATGTGGCCCCGGTGGATCGGGTCGAAGCTGCCGCCGAAGAGACCGATCTTCATGAGCGCGCCAGCCGCCGCGACAGTTCCGAGACCAAGGCCGCAATGCCCTCGCCCGTGGCCGAGCTGATCTCCCGATAGGGAAGGCCCCGCTCCGCCGCCGCCCGCTGCAGCTCCTGCCGCCGCTCGGGGCAAGCGGAGTCGAGCTTGCTCCCCACGATCAACCGCGGGCGCTCCATCAGCTCGGGGTTGAAGGCGGCCAGCTCGCGCTCGACGACGCCCAAGTCGGCGCCGGCGCTGCCCTCGGGGCTGGAGAGGTCCACCAGGTGGAGCAGCACCCGGCAGCGCTCGACGTGGCGGAGGAACTGGATGCCGAGGCCGGCCCCCTCGGCCGCGCCGGCGATCAGCCCCGGCAGGTCGGCGATGACGAAGGGCTCGGAGAGGGGGCCCTCGGCCACTACGCCGAGCTGCGGGACCAGGGTGGTGAACGGGTAGTCGGCGATCTTCGGGCGGGCCGCCGAGACGACGCTGATCAGCGTCGACTTGCCGGCGTTGGGCAGGCCGATCACGCCGACGTCGGCCAGCAGCTTCAGCTCCAGGCGCAGGCGCCGCTCCTCGCCTTCCTGTCCGGGATCGGCCCGCCGGGGCGCCTGGTTGGTGGCGGTGGCGAAGCGCGCATTGCCGCGGCCGCCACAGCCGCCGGCGGCCACCAGCAGGCGCTCGCCGTCCGCCAGCACCTCACCGAGCCGCTCGCCGGTCTCCTCGTCGTAGACCACGGTGCCGAGGGGAACGGGGACCTCGAGGTCCTCGCCGTCGCGGCCGGCCTTGTTGGAGCCCTCGCCGTGCCGGCCGCGGTCGGCGGCGTAGAGCGAGGCGAAGCGCAGGTGATAGAGCGTGTTCCGGTTGGCCTGGCCGACCAGGTAGACCGCTCCTCCGTCTCCCCCGTCGCCGCCCGCGGGGCCGCCCCGTGGGACGTACTTCTCGCGGCGGAACGCCACGCACCCGTTGCCGCCACGTCCGGCCCGGACGTGAATCGTGGCTTCGTCGAGAAAGATCAAGGTCGGTTCGAAAAAGGGACGGCCGCGCGAGCCGGGCCGGTCGCCCGGCTCCGGCTACTCGGCGGCGCCGGCGGTCTCGGGCTTGGGCGTCGTCAGGATGTGGACGTACGTCCCGCGGCGCCCCCGGTCCTGGAACTTGACGATGCCGTCGATCTTCGCGAAGAGGGTGTCGTCCTTGCCGCGGCCGACGTTCTGGCCGGGGAAGAACTTGGTGCCGCGCTGCCGCACGATGATCGAGCCGCCGGTCACCCGCTGGCCGCCGAAGGCCTTCACGCCCAGATGCTGCGGGTTGGAGTCGCGGCCGTTGCGGCTGGAGCCCTGTCCTTTCTTGTGTGCCATGAGCTTCTTACCTCGTCTCTCGGGCCGTCCTAGCGAGAGGACGGCAACTGGATCTCGTCGATGCGGACCCGGTGCAGGTGCTGCCGGTGGCCGGTCGTCCGGCGGTACGTCGTGCGCCGCTTCTTCTTGAAGACGCGGATCTTCGGCCCCTTGACCTCGCCCACCAGCGAAGCGGTCACGGCCGCGCCCTCGATGGCCTTGCCGAGCTGCGGACCGTCGTCGCCCGCGACCATCAGAACGCGGTCGAAGCGGACCGAATTGCCCTCGCCCGGCTCGCCGAGGAGCTCCACGTCGATCACGTCGCCCGGGGCGACGCGGTATTGCTTGCCACCACTTTCGATCACTGCGTACATGGATAGAGCGCTCCCAGAGTCGTCCGAAGACGGTGGACCGCGAACCCTAACATGGCGCGGGGGTGCGGGTCAACGCGGGTATCTTTCTTGCTGGAGACTCCACGGCCATGCTGGCGAGGCTCTTCACCCTCCTGACCGCCTTCTACCTGTGGCTGCTCGGCGCCCGGCGCAAGCGGGCCGAGATCGGCCCGGTGTCGCTCGTCTACTACGACATCGGCCGGCGCAGCGGCGAGCCCTGGGTGCTGCTCCACGGTCTTGGATCGGTGGCGGCGGGCTGGAGCCCCGTCCTGCGGGCGCTGCGGCGGGGGTGCCGGATGATCGTCCCCGAGCTCTCCTCTCTGGGCGGCACGCGGTGCCAGGGCCACGGGATCGGGATCGGGGCGGCCTCCGAGGTTCTGGAGGAGCTGATCGCCCGGGAGTTCGGTGACCGGCCGGTCACCCTGGCAGGCCTGAGCCTCGGCGGCTGGATGGCCGCCCGTTTCGCCCTCTGCCATCCCGAGCGGGTCTCCCGGCTGGTGCTGATCGACGCCGGCGGCTACCGCGACCAGGACTGGGACAGGATCCAGTCCCTGGTGACGGTGAACGACTTGGGCGACGTCGACCGCCTCTACAAGGCCCTGTTCGTCCGGGTGCCCTGGCTGATGCGGGTCTCCCGCACCGCCTTCCTCAAGGCGTACACCTCGCCGGGGGTCCGCTTCGTCCTCTCCAGACTGACCGAGGCGGACACCTTCCGCGACGCCGACCTCGCCCGCCTCACCATGCCGGCGGCGCTCATCTGGGGGGAGCGCGACGGGCTGTTCACCCTGGAGACGGCCCGGGCCATGGCCGCGGCCCTGCCCCAGGCCCGCCTGGAGGTGCTGCCCGGCTGCGGCCACGCCGTCCACCTGGAGTGCCCGCGGGCCCTGGTGGCGGCGCTGCAGCGCTTCCGCCGGGCCACGGCGCCGGCGGTCCGCCCGGCGGGCGCGCCTCTCCCCACCCCCGCCGGCCGGTAGGGTCTAGAATCCTTCCACCCTGCGACTGGAGACGATCCATGGCCAGCCCCGAGTACCTGATCTGCCTGGAGTGCGAGACTCCCTGCTACGTCTTCGAGTGGGAGGACGGGAAGATCGCCGAGGTCCTCTGCCAGACCTGCGGCAACGACGATCCCGACCAGTTCGCCCTGCCGGAGGAGATCGAGGAGATGTCAGGAGAAATGTGACAATCTAAGACTTAAGATTCAAGCCTAAATCCGCCGCGCAGCACGGCTTCATCCTTGCGTCCGTCTTTATCTGATCTTCTTGTGCTGAGGTTTTTCCCTCCGGGGTATTGACATGATCTTAGTGGTTGTCTATCATGTACCCGAATCGGGGAGCCCGGCGATCGCCGGGCCCCTCCCCGCCAGACACCTAAGGAGATAAAGGAGGACACGCTATGTTGAACTCGATGACCCGCTGGAATCCCTCGGCTGCCTATCTGACCCGTGAGCCGTTCTCGCGGCTCTTTGACACTTTCTTCAATGATCTCCAAGGCGAGGAGGTCGGCAACCGGGGCTGGGTGCCCCCGGTGGACATCCAGGAGACCGCGGACGGCTACAAGCTCGAGGCGGAGCTGCCCGGGCTGACCAAGGAAGACATCAACATCACCCTGGAGAACAACGTCCTGCGGTTGTCGGGCGAGCGGAAGTTCGAGAAGGACGTGAAGAAGGAGAACTATCACCGCGTCGAGCGGACCTACGGCGCCTTCAGCCGCGCCTTCGCGCTGCCGCAGCAGGTCAATCCCGAGGGGGTGTGCGCCGCCTTCGAGAACGGCATCCTGACCATCACCGTCCCCAAGGCCGAGCAGGCCAAGCCGCGCAAGATCGCGATCGACTGAGGAAATCGGAGGCCGTGCGGTGTAGGGGCGCCCCTGCGTGGGCGCCCTTTCCGTCTTTCCCGCCGGGGGACAAGGCGGGCCACAAGGCCGCCCCTACGCCTCGACCGGCGTCTCGACCGCAGGCCGGGGCGCTGGCTCAGACGGGACCACGGCCGGCAGCTCCACGGTCACCGTCGTGCCCACCCCCTGGGTGCTGCGCACCCCGACGCGCCCGCCATGGGCGCGGGCGATCCGCTCCACGATGGCGAGCCCGAGCCCCGTGCCCCCCTTGCGGGTGGAGTAGAAGAGGTCGAAGATCCGCGCCTGCTCCTCGGCCGACATGCCGACGCCGTTATCCGCCAGCTCGAGGAAGACGGCGTGGCCCTGGCGGTAGGCCGACAGCTCGAGGACAGGCTTGCGGCCCGCCTCCTCGGCGGCGGCGAAGGCATTGCGCGCCAGGTTGAGGAGGAGCTGGTTCATCTGGGCCGGGTCCACCCTGACGCGAGCGCCGCCGCTCTGGTCTTTGACCTCCACCACGGCGCCCCGTTTCTGGATCTCCCCGGCCAGCACCTCCCGCACCCGCTCCAGCGGACGCGCCGCCGGCATCTCCTCCAGCTCCAGGGGGCGCGGCTTGGCGTAGGCCAGGAAGTCGGAGACCAGCCGCTCGAGCCGGCTGATCTCCGAGCGGGTGATCGACAGCAGGCGCTTGCCCGTGGGGGCGGAGCCGTGCTGGTCGATCTCCTCTTCCAGCATCTGCATGTTGAGGTTGAGCGAGTTGAGGGGATTGCGGATCTCGTGGGCCAGGCCCGAGGCCAGCGTGCCGATGTAGGCCAGCCGCTCGGCCTCGGCCGCCTGCACCTCCAGCCGCTGCGCCCGCCGCAGCAGGAACCAGACAGCGCCGAACGCGGAGACCAGCAGCGCCAGCGAGAGCACGCCCACGAACCCCGTCTGCCGGATCAGTTCGCCCCGCAGCACCTCGATGCGCTTGGAGAGCTCCTCGGCGCTGATGCCGATCTGCAGCATCCCGTACTCGCCGATGGGCACCGTGATGTCGGGCACGCTGAAGGTGGACTCCGTGACCTTGGTCCCGGAGGTCTCGGCCCGCGGCGGCTCGACGTGCCGCTGCAGCTCTGGCGAGCCCACCGGGGGAGCGATCGCGGGCGGAGCGCCGTCGGGCCCGGCCGGGAGCCGGAGCTCGCCCCGCCCCTTGTAGACGAGCATTCCGTTCCTGTCGCGGATCTCCACCTCGCGGACGATCTCCCGCTGGTGGACCATCTGGTCGATGTAGGTCTGCGTCTCGCGCTCCACCGCCACAGCCGTGTAGAGGTCCTTGCCCTCCCGGTCGGCCCGGCGGGCGATCTGGTCCGCCAGCTTCTGGGCTTCTTCCCTGGTCTCGAGGAGCACCCGCTCGACCTCCCGCTGCGAGAGCGAGCGGAAGATCAGCCACCCGAACAGGGCGAGGTCGAAGAGCACGAAGAGCCCGAAGATCAGGGAGGCTGCCAGGAGCCGGCGCGAGAAGGCGGCGTTCGCCATGCGTTCCATTGCGTTTCCAGGATAGCACCCGGGTGAACCGGCCCCCCGGGAGTTTAGGGGCGGGGCTTTCTTTTCCCTCTACCCGTCGAGTACGATGGCCCGGCTCCCATGTTCGGAAAAGTCAAGCCCCTACGCTCCGTATTCCTCACGGCCCTGCTCCTCGCGGGCTCCTTGATCGCCGGCTGCGACCGCGGGCAGGAGGAGCCCGCCGGCCCGGCCGCGGCCCCGGCGTCCGGCCCGCGGCGGGGCGGCACGGTGGTGACCGGGTGGATCTCCGAGCCCGGCGGCGTCAACTACCTGATCCTCCCCAACAGCCAGCACACCAACGAGATGCTGTTCCGGGTGTTCCTCCACCTGATCGAGGAGCAGCCCGACTTCCAGGACCATCCGCCCACCTTCGCGCCTCAGCTCGCGACGTCCTGGGAGTGGTCTCCCGACCACAAGACGCTCACCTTCCACCTGCGCGACGACGTGGTCTGGACCGATGGCGTGCCCGTCACCGCCGAGGACGTGCGCTGGACCTGGCAGGCCCAGATCAACCGGGATGTAGCCTGGGAACTGGCTGACTCGAAGCAGTGGATCACCGATGTCGAGGTGGTGGGCCCCCACACCGTCCGCTACCACTACTCGCGGGTCTACGCCAAGCAGCTCCTCGACGCCAACGAGGGGGCCATCGTCCCCAAGCACGCCTGGGAGAGGCTCCCCTTCTCGCAGTGGCGGCAGAACGGCGACTGGTTCAAGCAGCACCGGGTGGCGAACGGCCCGTTCACCATCGCCTCCTGGAAGCCGCAGCAGCAGATCGTCCTGCAGCGCAACGACCGCTACTACGAGAAGGGCCTCCCCCGCCTCGACCGGGTGGTGCTGCGCCAGATCCCGGACCAGGCCGCCGGCTTGACGCAGCTCCTGAACGGCGAGCTCGACTTCGTGACGCAGATCGCGCCGTCCGACGTGCCGCGGGTCCAGGCCAACCCACGGCTCGAGATGATCGCCTACTGGTTCAACCTCTACGTCTTCATCGGCTGGAACAACGACCGTCCGCTCTTCAAGGACCCCGAGGTGCGGCGGGCCTTGACGCTCGCCATCGACCGCAAGACGATCGTCGACACCCTCCTCGGCCCCTACGGCAGGGTCGCCAGCTCGCCGATCCTGACCACGGTCTGGGCCCACGACCGGTCGATCCAGCCCTGGCCCTACGATCCCGCCGCGGCGCGCCGGATCCTGGCCGCGAAGGGATGGAAGGACACGAATGGCGACGGTGTCCTCGACAAAGGCGGCAAGCCCTTCGCCTTCGAGCTGATCTCGAATGCGGGCAACCAGCTCCGGACGGACGCGACGGTGATGATCCAGGACCAGCTCAAGAAGGTGGGCGTCCGCGCCACGCCTCGCCAGATCGAGTTCAACACTTTGATCGACCAGACCATGGCAGGGAACTTCGACGCGGCGATCCTCGGATACTCCATGGACACCAGCCTCGACCTGCGCAGCACCTTCCACAGTGAGGCGATGGACGAGAATGGCAACAACACCGCCCGCTACAGCAACCCGGAGGTGGACCGCTTGATCGAACTGGCGGCCTCCCAACCGGACATGTTGTCCGAGAAGCCTTATCTCGACCGTATCCAGCAGATCCTCCATAGAGAACAGCCGTTCACCTTTCTCTGGGAGTCGCAACGGCTGACCGCCGCCAACAAGCGGGTGAGGAACGTGAAGCCGACGATGGTCGCCTCGTTCTTCAACCTGAAGGAGTGGTGGATCGAGCCGGAGGGCTAGCCGTTCCGGCGGGCCCCCCCGGCGCAACCCGTGACCACTTTCCTGCTGCGGCGCCTCGCCGCCTCGCTGCTGCTCCTCCTGCTGGTCCTCACGGCCACCTTCTTTCTCCTGCGGCGGATCCCGGGGGACCCGACCCGTAGGGAACAGCAACGCATGACGGCCGAGCAGCGGCAGAACCTGCGGCGGCTCTACGGCCTGGACCGGCCCCTGCCGGAACAGTACCTCCGCTGGCTCTCCTCCGTGGCACTGCGCGGCGACCTCGGCATCTCCCTCTCGCAGCAGCGGCCCGTCTCCACCGCTCTGCTCGAAGCCCTGCCGGCCACGGCGATCCTGGCCTCGGCCGCGCTCGCTGTCGAGTACGCGGCGGCCCTGCTGCTGGGCGCGGTCGCAGCCCAGAGGCGCCGATCGGTCCTCGACCACGCCATCCGGATCGGCACCCTCCTCCTCTACTCCCAACCGCCCTTCTGGTTGGGATTGATGGCCATCCTCCTCTTCTCCTACGTATGGCCGGTGCTGCCCGCGAGCCACATGCAGTCGGTGGACGCCGATCTCATGAGCCCCGCCGGCAGGCTCCTCGACCTCCTGCGCCACCTGCTCCTCCCCGCCCTGGTGATGGGACTTGCGCAGGCGGGAGGCACCGCCCGCTTCGTCCGCGCCAGCCTGCTCGAGGTGATGAGCCAGGACTACATCCGTGCCGCCCGGGCCAAAGGCCTCTCCGAGCGCCGGGTCCTCTGGGTGCACGGCATGCGCAACGCGGCCGTGCCGCTGACCCAGCTCTTCGCGCTGTCGTTCCCGGCGCTGCTGTCGGGCTCGCTCATCATCGAGGTCGTCTTCTCCTGGCCCGGCCTCGGCCAGCTCACCTTCAACGCCATCCTCGCTCGCGACTACCCGCTGATCCTCGGCGCGACCACGCTGAGCGCTGTTCTGGTGGTCCTGGGCAACCTCCTGGCCGACGTGCTCCATGCCTTGACCGACCCGAGGACGCGCGATGCCTAGGCGCCGGCGGCCTCTCTCGTCCCCGCTGCTCTGGGGAGGTGGCATGGTGGCGATCCTCGTCCTGGTGGCGGTGGCGGCGCCATGGCTCGCGCCCTATGACCCCGACGAGCAGCTCGACCCGCCGGCCGGCCGGTACCGCCCGCCCGGCACCAGCCTCTTTGCGCTCCAACTGGCGGACGGCGGGTGGCGGCTGGCCGACCGGGTACGCCGCACGCCGGGCGGCCTGGACATAGAGCGCCTGGGTCGGGTAGAGGCCCTGCCGGCCTCCCAGGTCCGGAACCTGACGCCGAAGGGGGTCGCCGATCGCCGGCTCTTCGTGCTCGGCAGCGACCGGTTCGGCCGGGACCTGCTGTCGCGGACGCTCTACGGCACTCGCATATCGCTGGCCGTGGCGCTGGTCTCGGTGGCGCTCGCCCTGAGCCTGGGAGTGGCTCTTGGATCCATCGCTGCCCTTGGCGGGCGGCTCATCGATGCGGTGGTGATGCGGAGCGTGGACGCCCTCCTCTCCTTCCCTTGGCTGTTCCTGATGCTGGCGCTCTCGGTCTTGTTCAAGCCCAGCACCTGGACGACGGTGCTGATCCTGGGGTTCACGGCCTGGATGGGGATCAGCCGGCTGACCCGGGCGGAGATCCTGAGCCTCAGGAACCGGGAGTTCGTCATCGCCGCCCGCGCCACCGGCCAGCATCCTCTGGTGATCCTCTGGCGCCACCTGCTGCCCAATGCCTTCACTCCGGTGCTGATCCAGACGACGCTGCTCATCGGCGTCCTGATCCTCGTCGAGTCCTCCCTGTCGTTCCTCGGCATGGGCATCCAACCGCCCACGGCGAGCTGGGGGAATCTGATCTCGGAGGGACGCGAAGTGCTCGTCCAGGCTTGGTGGGTGGCGGTCTTCCCGGGAGCCGCCATCGCGGTCACCGTCATCGCCTTCAACCTGCTGGCAGACGGCCTGCGGGACACGCTCGATCCGCGCTCTTAGCTGGGTGCTACACTCCCGCCCTTGTGAACGAGCGCACCCGCCCAGGCCGGCGGGCCTTGCTGACCGTCTTCCTGACCATCCTGCTCGACCTGATCGGGTTCGGGATGATCCTGCCGCTCCTGCCCTTCTACGCGCAGGAGCTCCGGGCCACGCCGTTCCAGATCGGCTTGCTCTTCTCCTCCTACAGCCTGACCCAGCTCCTCTTTGCGCCGCTCCTCGGGCGCCTCTCGGACCGCGTCGGCCGGCGGCCGGTGCTGCTCGCCTCCATCGCCGGTGGCGCCGTCTCCTACCTGCTGTTCGCCCTCGCCTCCACGTACGCCGTGCTGCTGCTGGCCCGCAGCCTCTCCGGGGTGGCGGCCGCGAACTACGCCATCGCCCAGGCCTACATGGCGGACGTCTCGGCTCCGCAGGAGCGGTCCAGGGCCATGGGGCTGGTGGGAGCGGCGTTCGGGCTCGGCTTCGTGCTCGGGCCGGCCCTCGGCGGCATCCTGGCCCACATGGGGACCCGCGCCGGTCTGACCCTGGGGCACCGGCTCGTCCCCCTGACGGCCGCGGCCCTCTGCGGGATCAACCTGCTGATCGCGCTGTTCGGTCTGCCGGAGTCGCTCTCCCCCGAGCTGCGGGGCGGCGCCGCCCGCGCCGGCTCCTGGATCGGCCTCTCCGATCTGCGCAACGTCTGGCGCGACGCCGCGCTGCGCGGCCTGATGCTGCTGTTCTTCCTGGTGATGTTCTGCTTCTCCATCATGGAGACGACGCTCGCCCTGTTCTGCCAGGAGCGCTTCGGCTTCGGAGTGCGGGAGACCTCGTGGCTCTTCGTCTACGTCGGCATCGTGCTGGTGGTCGTCCAGGGCGGGCTCCTGGGCCGGCTGATCCGGCGCTTCGGCGAGCGTTTCCTGATCCTCTCCGGAATCATGCTCATGGCCGTGGGGCTCGCCCTGCTGCCGCTGACCCCCGCCGCCATTCCACCGGTCTGGTCGAAGCTCTGGCTCCTCCTGCTCAGCCTGCTGCTGCTGGCGGTCGGCCAGGGAGTCCACAACCCGTCGAGCCTCGGTCTCCTGAGCCGCCTCACGGACGAGCGGTCGCAGGGAGGCACCATCGGGCTCTCCCGCTCCTTCGGAGCCCTGGCCCGCACTCTCGGGCCCGCGGCGGGCACCTTCGTCTTCGGCACGGCCGGCGCAGCCTGGCCCTTCTGGACCGCCGGCGGGCTGATGCTGCTGGCCCTGGCGGTGGCGGTGAACGTGCTGCGCGAGGTCTCGATCGTTTAGCGGTGCTGACCCGCGACTTCGACTACCACCTGCCGGCCGCGAGTATCGCCCAGGAGCCCGCTCCACGGGGCGAGAGCCGCCTGCTGGTCCTGGACCGGACGGGCCCCGAGCGTCACTCCCGAGTGCGCGACCTCCCCCGGCTGCTGCGGCCGGGCGACCTGCTGGTGCTCAACGACACGCGAGTGATCCCGGCGCGGCTCTACGGCCGCAGCGCTGGGGGCGGCCGGATGGAGATCCTGCTCGTCGAGCGGCTGGGCGAGCGCGAGTGGGAAGCCCTGGTCAAGCCGGGGAGGCGCGCCCGGCCGGGAACCTCGATCCAGCTCGAAGGCGGCCTCGCCGCCGAGGTGATCGGCAAGCGCGAGGACGGCCGCCATCGGCTGCGCTTCCCGGAGCCTATCGAGCCGTATCTCGACCGGCTGGGGCACGTCCCCCTGCCCCCCTACATCCACCGGCCGGACACCCCCGAGGACCGCGAGCGCTACCAGACCGTCTACGCCCGCCGGCCCGGCGCCATCGCGGCCCCCACGGCCGGTCTCCACTTCACGGAGGACCTCCTGCGCGAGATCGAGCAGGCGGGCGTCGGGATCGCGCGGATCACTCTCCACGTCGGCATCGGCACCTTCAAGCCGGTCAGCGCCGAGCGGATCGAGGAGCATCGGATGGACAGCGAGCGCTACGAGATCGGCGAGGAGGCGGCGGCGGCGATCCGCCGGGCCCGCGCTGGTGGACGGGTGGTGACGGTGGGGACCACGGTGGTGCGCACTCTGGAGTCCGCGGCCATCCTGGGCGGCGGCGAGGTGCGGGCCGGCAGCGGCTCGACCGACCTCTTCATCACCCCCGGGTTCCGCTTCCAGGCGGTGGACGCGCTGCTCACCAACTTCCACCTCCCCCGTTCCACCCTGCTGATGCTGGTCTCCGCCTTTGCGGGCCGCGAGCGGATCCTGGCCGCTTACGAGGAGGCGATCCGGGAAGGGTACCGGTTCTACTCCTATGGCGACGCCATGCTGGCTGTACGGCGATGAATTGAGCACCCCGGCGGAGCTTTGACCCTTTCGCCGGCGGAAAAGGCCTGTTGTCTGGAGAAAAGACTGCTTGGCCCTGCGAAAAGATCTTTTGGACCGGAGAAAAGCCCTCGACGCCTGTCCGTGAGGGCAATTCCAGGGCCAAAGGTCTTTTCCTCCGGGGAAAGGGCTCGCTCCGCTCCCGAAAACCCTTTTCCTCGCGCCATAGAGTCAATCCCCGGCCGAACTGACCTTTTCCTCCGGGGATAGACTCTTTCGCGCAATCCGGCTGGCCAAAACCGCGGCGCCGTAGCCATTGTCGATGTTGACGACCCCTATTCCGGGGGCACAGCCGTTCAGCATGGTCAGGAGGGCCGCCAGGCCGCCGAAGCTCGATCCGTAGCCGACGCTGGTGGGCACGGCCACGACCGGTGCCGGGACCAGGCTGGCCACGACCGTGGGAAGGGCGCCGTCCATGCCTGCGACCGCCACGACCACGTCGGCCCGGCGGATGGCGGGCAGGTTGCCCAGCAGCCGGTGGAGCCCGGCGACGCCCACGTCGTAGCAGCGCTCCACCGCGTGCCCGAACCAGTCCGCGCAGACCGCCGCCTCCTCGGCCACCCTCAGGTCCGAGGTGCCCGCCGCCAGCACGGCGATGGCGCCCGGCAGCGGCTCGCTCCGGCCGCAGGTGAGGACCCGCGCCCGCTCGTGATAGACGGCACCGGGTATTGTCGCCGCCAGATCGGCCCCGGCCTTGGGGTCCAGCCGGGTCACCAGCGCTCGTCCGTGAGCGCGGAGCAGGCGGTCCACGATGGCCTTCAGGTCGTCCCTCTCCTTGCCTTCGCCGAAGACCGCCTCGGGCAGGCCGTTGCGCAGCTCGCGGTGGAGGTCGAGCTTGGCGAAGCCGAGGTCCGAGTAGGGCAGTTCCGCCAAGTCGTGGAGGGCCTCGTCCGGAGACCGCTCGCCCGCGGCCACGGCTTCGAGGAGACGCTGGAGCTGCCCGGGATTCACGACGATGGGGAGCCCAGATCCGCTCCGCCCCGGCGGTATCCCCGGGGGTCGTAGGCGACCCGCTCGAACCCCAGGGAGCGCAGGCGCGGCTCGACGTCATCCCAGATCGCGGCGAGGCGCGGCACCTCGTCCGCACCGACCTCGACCCGGGCCGCTCCCTGGTCGTGCCGAACGCGGACGACGCGGAACCCTTCGCAGACCAGCGCCTCCTCGGCGGCCTCGATGCGCTGGAGCTTGCCGAGCGTGACCACCTGCCCGTGCGGGATGCGGGACGACAGGCACGCGTTGGCCGGGCGGTCCCAGACGGAAAGGCCCAGCGAACGGGCGATGGCGCGGGTCGTCCCCTTATCAACTCCGTGGGTGAGGAGGGGCGACCAGACCCCCCGGTCCCGGATCGCCTGCAGGCCCGGCCGGTCCGGCCCCGGATCGGAGGCGTTGGTGCCGTCGCAGACCACCGCGTACCCGCGCTCCGCCGCCAGCCGGACCATGGTGTCCATCCGCATCCCCTGGCAGACGTAGCACCGGTGGCCGGGGTTGGCAACGAACTCGGGATCGTCCAGCTCGCTGTAGGTCACCACCTCGTGGCGGATGCCGATCTCCGCCGCAAGGAGCCGGGCGTGGTCCAGCTCCGCCCCCGCCAGCGTCTCCGCCGCCGCCGTCACCGCCAGGGACCGGTCCCCCAGAGCCCGGTGCGCCAGGGCCGCGACCACCGCCGAATCGACACCGCCCGAGTACGCCACCAGGGCCGAGCCCCGGCCGGCGAGGTCTGAGAGGAGGGTGTCGATGCGGCAGGCGAGGTCAGGCATCGCGGGGACGATGCTAGCACGGGGCTATCCCCCCGTCCGCTCAACGCAGGGGACGGGGAAACTTCATCGTCACCGGCACCAGGAACAGCGCGGTGAACACCCCGAAGCCCCAGAGGGGGACGAACGGCGCCGCGCGCTGGTCGGCCCAGGGGGCCATGCCCCTCAGGAGGCTCAGGACAGCCGCCGGGCCGACGTAGTAGATCAGGGCGAAGAGGCGTCGGGTGCGGGGGGGCAGGTCCCGGGTCCGGATCACGTAGAGGATGCCGAAGCCCCAGCCGAGCGCCACCGCCACGGCGTAGTAGCCGTAGAGCGACAGCGGCAGGTTCCCCGCCAGGGTGATAATCCGGGCGAAGCTAAGCACCCGTAGCGCCAAGCAGGCCAGGAAGAGGCCGAGCAGGGCGACCTCGAGCCGGCCGACCTCGCCGCGCGGCGGCTCCGCCGTCACCGGGCTCCCGCCCGCGCCTCAGGCATAGGTCTCCATCGGCGGGCAGACGCACATCAGATTGCGGTCGCCCCAGGGGTTGTCCACCCGGGCGACGTGGGGCCAGAACTTCCGCTCGCGCACCCAGGGCGCCGGGAAGGCCGCCTGCTCGCGGCCGTACGGCCGGTCCCAGGCTTCGGCCGCGAGATCGTCGACGGTGTGGGGCGCGTTCTTGAGCGGGTTGTTCTGCCGGTCCATCTTCCCCTGCTCGATGGCCCGGATCTCCTCCCGGATATGGACCATGGCGTCGCAGAAGCGGTCCAACTCGGCCCTGGACTCGCTCTCGGTCGGCTCGATCATCAGCGTTCCAGGCACCGGGAACGACATGGTGGGCGCATGGAAGCTGAAGTCCATGAGCCGCTTGGCCACGTCCTCGGCCTCGATGCCGGCGGTCGTCTTGAACGGCCGCAGGTCGAGGATGAACTCGTGGGCCACCCGCCCCCGCTCGCCGGTGTAGAGCACCGGGTAGTGCTGGCCGAGGCAGACGGCCATGTAGTTGGCGTTGAGGATGGCGATCTCGCTGGCGCGGGTCAGGCCGGCCGAGCCCATCAGCGCGATGTAGGCCCAGGAGATCGGCAGGATGCTGGCGCTCCCCCACGGCGCCGCCGACACCGCGCCGATGGCCTCGCCGCCGCCGGTGGGGATCACCGGATGGCCGGGCAGGAACGGCGCCAGGTGTCCAGCGCAGCAGATCGGCCCCATGCCCGGACCGCCGCCGCCGTGCGGGATGCAGAAGGTCTTGTGCAGGTTGAGGTGGCAGACGTCCGCCCCGTAGTCGCCGGGCCGGCAGAGCCCCACCTGCGCGTTCATGTTGGCGCCGTCCAAGTAGACCTGTCCGCCGTGCTCGTGGACGATCTCGCAGATCTCCCGGATCCCCTCCTCGAACACCCCATGGGTCGAAGGGTAGGTCACCATCAGCGCGGACAGCCGGTCGCGGTGCTGCCCGGCCTTGGCCCGCAGATCGTCCAGGTCGACGTTGCCGCCGGCGTCGCAGGCCACCGCCACCACCTTGAGGCCGGCCATCACCGCCGAGGCGGGATTGGTGCCGTGAGCGGAGACCGGGATCAGGCAGACGTCCCGCTGCCCCTCGCCGTGCGACCGGTGGTAGGCGTGGATCACCATCAGGCCGCTGTACTCCCCCTGCGAGCCGGCGTTGGGCTGCAGCGAGCAGGCCGCGAAGCCGGTGATCTCGCACAGCCAGCTCTCCAGCGTGCGGAACAGCTCCTGGTAGCCCCGCGTCTGCTCGATAGGGGCGAAAGGGTGGAGGGCCGCGAACTCGGGCCAGGTGACGGGCTCCATCTCCGCCGTGGCGTTCAGCTTCATGGTGCAGGAGCCGAGCGGGATCATGGAGGTGGCGAGCGACAGGTCGCGGCCCTCCAGGCGCTTGATGTAGCGCAGCATCTCGTGCTCGGTGTGGAAGCTGTTGAACACCGGATGGGTCAGGAACTCCGAGGTCCGCGCGTGGGGAGCCGGGATGTCGAGGTCCACCTCCGCCGCGAGGTCCTCGGCCGAGAAGCCGCGGACGCGGCCCGCGAAGACCTCGAACAGGTCGTCCAGGTCGGCGGCGGTCACCGCCTCGTCGAGGGCGATGCTCAAGGCGCGCTCGCCCAGCTTGCGCAGGTTGATCCCCCGCGCCTCGGCGGCGGTCAGCACCTCGTCGGCGGAGCGCTCGCCCGTGCCCACGCGCACGGTGTCGAAGAACGGCTCGCGGCCCACCGTAAACCCGAGCCGGCGGAGGCCCTCGGCGAGCACAGCCGCCAGGGCGTGGACCCGGCGGGCGATCGCCTTCAGCCCCTCGGGACCGTGGTAGACGGCGTACATGCTCGCCATGATGGCGAGGAGCACCTGCGCCGTGCAGATGTTGCTGGTGGCCTTCTCACGGCGGATATGCTGCTCGCGGGTCTGGATCGCCATACGCAGCGCGGTCTTGCCGCGGCGGTCCCGCGAGACGCCGATGATACGGCCGGCGAGCTGCCGCCTGTACTCATTGCGGGTGGCGAGGAAGGCCGCGTGCGGCCCGCCATAGCCCATCGGCACGCCGAACCGCTGGGCGGAGCCCACCGCCACGTCGGCGCCGAGCTCGCCCGGGGCGCGCAGCAGAGTGAGGGCCAGCAGGTCGGCGGCCACCACCACCAGGGCGCCGGCCGCGTGCGCCCGCTCGGCCACCGGGCCGTAGTCGAGCACCCGGCCGTCGGTGGCGGGGTACTGGAGCAGGACGCCGAACAGGTCGCCCGCCGCAAAGTCGTCTCCCAGGGGATCGCCGACGCGGACCTCGATGCCGAGGGCCCCGGCGCGGGTCTTGACCACCTCGATCGTCTGCGGGTGGCAGTCCTCGGCGACGAAGAAGGCATTCCGCTCTCCATCCGACAGGGCGTGGCAGAGGTGCATCGCCTCGGCCGCGGCCGTGGCTTCATCGAGCAGCGAGGCGTTGGCGATGGGCAGCCCGGTGAGGTCGGCCACCATCGTCTGGAAGTTGAGCAGCGCCTCCAGCCGGCCCTGGGAGATCTCGGACTGGTAGGGCGTGTATTGGGTGTACCAGCCGGGGTTCTCGAGGACGTTGCGCTGGATCACCCCGGGCGTGATGCAGCCGTGGTAGCCCATGCCGATATAGGACCGGCACACCCGGTTCTGGGCGGCGATCCGGCGCAGGGCCGCGAGCATCTCCCGCTCGCCCAGCTCCCGGCCGGTGGGGAGCCCCGCCAGCTCCAGGGGAGCGCTCCGCCGGATCGACTCGGGGACCGTCTCCGCCACCAGCTCCTGAAGCGATCCGACGCCGACCGTCTCCAGCATCTGCCGGACCTCGTCCTCGCTCGGTCCCAGGTGGCGGCGGACGAAGGTGTCGGTGGGGCTCAGGACGGCGCCGGGGGCCGCCGGCCGCCGGCCGGGCTCCGCCCGGGGCTCCCCGAGCGCGACGGCGCCGGCCGTCTCGGATTCTTTAAGCTTCTCCACTCTGCACGTACTCCTCGTACTGCTCGGCTTTCATGAGGCTCTTGAGATCGGCGTCCGAGGAGAACCGGACCTTGACCAGCCACCCCTCGCCGTGCGGGTCCTCGTTGAGCAGCTCCGGATCGTCGACCACGGCATCGTTGACCTCGACCACCTCGCCCGCCACCGGCGTGTAGACCTCGGCCACGGCCTTGACCGACTCGATCGTGCCCAGCTCGTCGTTGGCGTCGAACACCTGGCCGATCTCCGGCAGCTCCACGAACACCACCTCGCCCAGCTCCTGCTGGGCGAACTCGGTGATGCCCACGATGCACAGGTCGTCCTCGACGCGAACCCACTCGTGCTCCCTCGAATAGAGATAATCGCTCGGATACATGCCTCTTGCACCCTCCGTTTGGGTGGTTATACCAGAGATCGTAGCCCTACCGGGGCCTGCGATAGAAGGGGAGGTCCACCACCGCCGCCGGGAGCGGCTTGCCGCGCACGTCCAGGGTCAGCGGCGTGCCCGGCGCCGCCATCCCGGGCGGGACGTAGGCCAGCCCCAATGCCTTCTCGAACGTCGGGCTCCAGGTGCCGCTGGTCACGGCCCCCACCTTGCCGCCGTCCGACACAACCCCATGCCCCTGGCGCGCGATTCCCCGGCCCTTGACCTCGAAGCCGACCAGCTTGCGGGGGATCCCCCGGGCCTTCTGGGCGAGCAGGGCGTCGCGGCCGAGGAAGTCCCCCTTCTCGAGCTTCACCACCCAGCCGAGCCCCGCCTCGAAGGGGGTCGTCGTCTCGTCGATCTCGTGACCGTAGAGGGCCATGGCGGCTTCCAACCGCAGCGTGTCGCGCGCTCCGAGGCCGGCGGGCGCCGCCCCGGCCGCGAGCAGCCGGCGCCAGACGCGCGGCGCATCCTCCGGCGCCAGGTACAGCTCGAAGCCGTCCTCGCCGGTGTAGCCGGTGCGCGAGATGAGGGCGGGCGCCCCGTCCACCGTCCCCTGGGCGAAGCCGTAGTACTTGAGGCCGGAGACGTCCGGCGAGGCGAGGGCGGTAAGGATCCCCAGCGCCTCAGGTCCCTGGAGGGCGAGCAGGGCGTAGCGGTCGCTCTCGTCGGCCACCTCCGCCTCGCCGCCGGCGCGCCAGGCGATCCACTCGAAGTCGCGGTCCGCGTTCGAGGCGTTGACCACCACCAGGAAGTCCTCGGGCGCCAGCCGGTAGATCAGCAGGTCGTCCACGTAGGTGCCGCGCTCGGTGAGCAGGCCGCTATAGTGGGCCCGGCCGGGCGCGAGCTTGGAGACGTCGTTGGGGGTGAGCCGCTGGAGCAGGGCCTCGGCGCCGGCCCCCCGCACCCGGACCTCCCCCATGTGGGAGACGTCGAACAGGCCGGCGGCGGTGCGCACGGCGCGGTGCTCCTCGATGACCCCGGCGTACTGTACCGGCATCTCCCAGCCGACGAACTCCACCATCTTGGCTCCGGCCTCCCGATGACAGTCGTAGAGCGGGGTCCGTTTCAGGCTCTGAGCTTCCGACATCTGGATCGGTCCTCCCGGGGACGGAGACGCTATCATGATCGGGAGCGCAGGAAATCCGCCGCTCGCGGGTTCCTGGGAGGGAAGGACGACGACTCACGGGCCCGCGAGGCCCCCCGATTCGAAAGGAGCGCTATGAAGACCCGCACGACCCTCCTCATCCTGACCGCCCTCGTCGCCCTGCTGGCCCTGCCCCTCGCCGCCGATGCGCAGCAGCGGGGCCCGCGCGATGCAGGGACCATCCTGAACAACCCGCGGCTCCTCGCCCGCTACCTGAAGCTGACGCCGGAGCAGGTGGCGACTACCCAGAAGCTCTTCGCAGAGCTCCGGGCCACGGTGGAGCCCCTGCGCAAGGCCCAGGGACCGCTCCGCGAGGCGTTCTACAACGAGCTGGAAGAGGCCAGCCCCAACGCCTGCAACGTCGGCCAGGCCGCCATCGCCCTGCACGAGAACCAGGAGAAGATCAAGGAGGCTTTCGAGGAGTTCGATCGCAAATTCTCGGCCATCCTCACCCCCGAGCAGCTCGCCAAGTACGAGGCCCTGAAGGCGGCCGCGCGGCTGTTCCGCGGCGGGGAGGACGACTAGCAGGAGCGCTCCTCTCGCGAGGGGCGGGGCTCGTCCCCGCCCCTGAGCCCGTCAGGGCGATATCTTCGTGGCCCAGGGCATATCCCCTGGGCTACGGCCCCTCCTCTTACCCGACCCCTCTTTGCAGGGCGCGCCGAACCGCGATAGCTTTCCGGGGCTCGAGGTGCGCCCATGAAGCTTCTCCTCATCCGACACGCCATCGCCGAGGAACGCGAGGACTTCGCCCGGACCGGCAAGGACGATCATTTCCGTCCCCTGACGGACGAGGGCCGGAAGAAGATGAAGCAGGCAGTCCGGGGGCTGCGGGGGCTCGTGCCCGAGATCGACCTGCTGGCGACCAGCCCCCTGGCCCGCGCCGCCCAGACGGCGACCATCATCGACTCCGTCTACGGCGGCCTCAAGGAGGTGGAGATCGAGGAGCTCTCCCCCGACGCCACCCCCGAGGATTTCCTCCGCTGGCTGCGCAAGCAGGAGGCCGGGACCCTGGCCGCCGTGGGGCACGAGCCGAGCATCAGCCTGATCCTCTCCTCGCTCCTCACCGGCACTGAGCGGCGGATCTTCTCTTTCCGCAAGGGGGGTGCCTGTCTGCTCGAGTTCCCGGACGAGGTCGACGCCGGCACGGCGACCCTGGTCTGGGCATTGACGCCGGCCCAGCTCCGCCAGCTCGCGGACTAAGCCGAGCCCGACGAGTTCCTGCGCGCCTAGTACACCCCGCCCAGCGTCTGCCCCCCGTCGATCACCAGCACCGCCCCGGTCGTGAACCGGGCGGCGTCGCCCGCCAGATAGAGGACCGCCCCTGCGAGGTCGTCCGGCTGGCCGATGCGCCGCTGGGGGATGGTCCGCAGGGCGCGCTCCCGCGCCTCGGGAGAGGACCAGAGGACCTCGCTGAAGCGGGTCTGGATCAGCCCCGGCGCGATGGCGTTGACCCGGATGCCGTCGCGGGCCAGCTCGACGGCGAGCGTCTTCGTGAGCATCAGGACAGCGGCCTTGGAGACTCCGTAGACGCCGAGCCCGCCGTGGGGCACCATGCCGGCCACCGAAGCGACGTTGACGATGGCGCCGCCTCCCCGCTCCCGCATCAGCGGCACGCAGGCGCGGACGGCGTGGACGTAGCCCTTGACGTTCACCTCGAACGTCTTGTCCCACTGGCTCTCTTCGGCGTCGAGGAGCGGACCGAAGTGAGGGCTGGTAGCGGCGTTGTTGATCAGGACGTCCACGCCGCCGAAGGCTTCCTTCGCCTTCGCGGCGAGGGCCTCGACCTCCGCCGGCCGGCCGGTGTGGCAGGCCACGGCAATCGCCTCGCCGCCTTCGGCGCGGATGCGGTCCGCCACGGCCTGGACGCCTTCGAGCTTGCGGCTCGCCAGCACCAGCCGGGCCCCGGCCCCGGCCAGGGCGCCCGCGATCGCCTCGCCGATGCCGCGCGAGGCGCCGGTGACCACCGCGATCCGGCCCGCGAGGCCGTGGAGGTTCCGGGGGAGCGCTTCCATGGCGAGGAAGATATCTTAACGGGGGGGCCGCAGGGTGGCGGTCCGGCGCAGCCATCGCCCCGCCGCGCGGGCCGGCAGCGGCACCCGCCGGCTGCAGCAGAGCGGTGCCAGGGCCGGGACCTTCACGGTCAGCAGATCCACCCAGCGTGCCACGGTCGCCTCGGCGGCGAACTCGGCGCCGCGGGCGAGGCCGTTCTCCACCATGGCGAGATAGAGCTCCGGCTGTTCCAGAAGCCGGAGCACCGCGGACTTCGCCTCCTCAAGGGAGCCCACTTCCAGGTAGTCCAGCGCCGACCAGCGCAGCTCGCGATAGGCGTACTCCGGCCCGAGCAGGGCCGGCACGCCGGCGCGCCAGGCGTTGAAGAGCTTCGTGGCCGGCTTCGACGTCCACAGGCGCCGGTCCGGCGGGCGCACGGCGAGCACCAGATCCACATCCCGGAAGTCCGGCCAGTCGGTCCCCAGGCTATCGGTCGCCGCGCCGGCGAACGGCACCGCGTCCACCTCCCACTCGATCCCCCGGGCGGCGAGGAACTCCCGCCAGGCCGGCGAACGGAACTCGGGGTGAAGGTTCTGCGCGAAGCCCTTGAAGGCGACGCGCCGGATCACGGTGCCGCGGGAGGGATCGCGCGGCACGAGCCCCGGCTGCGACCAGAACGGGATGAAGAAGCTCCGCCTGCCGTCCGCGAACCGGCCGTTCTGCACCACCTCGAAGTCGGCGATCAGCGGCTCGCGGTTGTCGGCCCGGATGCCGACGAGGACGACGTCGCGCAGCCACCGCGGCCGGCGCCGCAGCACCCCTTCGTGCTTGGCGTGGAAGACGACGATCCCCTTGCGAGGCGGCGTCCCCGAGAGCCGCACGGGGCAGCCGGCGCGTGCCAGCCGCAGATAGGTCTGGAGCACCCAGGCCCGCTCGCCGATCTGAAGCTCCCGCCAGTCCCGGTCGGGATCGAGCCGCGCCAGAGCCTCCAGATCCTTTTCTCCGGGCAGGAAAAAGTGCACCAGCATGGGAAGACGGTCCGATCTCTCCAGACGACGGCGCGCCGTAAGATTATCCATGACAATGTAGACTCCTGGCGAAAGGAGATTTCCATGGCCGTCGAAATCACGGGAAAGTACATCGGCAACCTCAAGACGGAGCTGACCCATGGCCCCTCGGGGACGGTGATCCGCACGGCGGCCCCGGTGGACAATCAGGGGGACGGCAGCTCCTTCTCCCCGACCGACCTCGCGGCGGCGTCCCTCGGCGCCTGCATGATGACCCTGATCGCCATCGTGGGCGAGCGCGAGGGGATCGACCTGACGGGCCTCTCCTGCCGCTTGGAGAAGCACATGGCGTCCAACCCCCGCCGGATCGGCGCCATCCCGGTCACCATCCACATGCCCCCTGGGCTCACCCCGCAGCAGCGCCAGAAGCTGGAGAACGCGGCCCTGACCTGCCCGGTCCACAAGAGCCTCTCTCCGGAGATCGAGAAGCCGGTCGAGTTCGTCTACGCGGACGCGCCGGTGGCGGTGGGGTAGGAAGACTCGATACGCTTAAGCAGGTTGCGAAGGGCTTCTTCCCAGAGCCTCCTCAAAGCTCCTACCCCTTCGCCTCATACCAGCTCCCCCCCCATCCGGTGTCCACCACCAGCGGCACCTTGAGGTCGGCCACGCCTTCCATCTCGGCCTTGACGATCCGCGCAACCGGCTCGGCCTGCTCTTCGGGGACCTCCAGGACCAGCTCGTCGTGGACGGTCAGGAGAAGGCGGGCGCCGGGCTGCTCGTCGCGCAGGCGGCGGTCGACGGCGATCATCGCCAGCTTGAGGATGTCCGCCGCCGTGCCCTGGATGCGGGCGTTGATGGCCATGCGCCGGGCGTTCTCGCGCAGGTTCCAGTTCTTGCTCTGGATGTCCGGCAGCCAGCGGACCCGGCCGTAGAGGGTCTCCACTTTCCCCTCCTTCTCGGCCTTCGCCAGCGTCTCCTCGATGTAGCGCTTCACCCCGGGATAGCGGTCCATGTAGGCGTGGATGAAGCGGTCCGCCTCCTTGGTGGAGATCCCCAGCTCCTGGCTCAAACCGAAGGCGCTCATGCCGTAGAGGATGCCGAAGTTGATCGTCTTGGCCGCCCGGCGCTGCTCGGCGTTCACCAGCTCGGGCGCGACTCCCAGGACGGTGGCGGCGGTCGCGCGGTGGATGTCCTCGCCGGCCGCGAAGGCGTCGATCAGGGCCCCTTCGTCCGCGATGTGGGCCAGGATGCGCAGCTCGATTTGGCTGTAGTCCGCCACCAGCAGCACCTGGCCCGGCGGAGCCACGAAGGCGCGGCGGATGCGCTGCCCCAGCTCGGTGCGGATGGGGATGTTCTGCAGGTTCGGGTTGGCCGAGGAGAGCCGCCCCGTGGCGGCGACCGCCTGGTTGAAGCGGGTGTGGATGCGGCCGTCGGGGCCGACCATCTCCGGCAGGGCGTCCACGTAGGTGGACTTGAGCTTGATCAGCTCGCGGTAGCGCAGCAGGAGCTGGGCGATGGGGTACCCGCGCCGGCCCAGCTCCTCCAGGGTCTCGGCCCCCGTCGAGTAGCTCTTCGTCTTCTGCGTCCGCTTGATGGCGGGAAGGCCCATCTTCTCGAAGAGGACGAAGCCGAGCTGCTGGGGGGAGTTGAGATTGAACCGCTCGCCGGCCTGCTTGTAGATCTCCTCCTCGAGGCTGGCCAGCTCCTCGCCCAACTCGGCGGACATCCCTTTCAGGTAGTCCACGTCGAGGAGGATGCCCGCCTCCTCCATGCGCAGCAGGACCGGCACCAGGGGGGCTTCGATCTCCACGTAGACCTTGGCCAGGGAGCCCGCCTCCAGCTCGCGCCGCATGGCCTCGGCCATGCGGCGGGCAAGCACGATGCGCTCCGCGGCATAGGCGGCGAGCCGCGAGTCCCCCACCGGCGGCTCCTGCCCCTTGTCCCAGCCCACCTCCTTGGCGGTGATCGCCTTGCGGCTCAGCCGCTCCAGGGCCAGCTCGTCTAAGGTGTGGCCATGCACCGAGGGTTTCAGGAGGTAGGAGACCAGCATGGCATCGAGCAGCGCGGACGCGCAATGCGGGCCGGGACAGAGCCGCAGGATCTCCTTCAGGTTGTGCCCGGCGAGGCGCACCTCCGGATCCCCGATCCAGCGCCGCAGGCTGGCGAGGACGGCGTCGCGCATGCCGTCCCGGCGGAAGTCGGCGTAGACGACCGGGCCGTCCCCGGCCGCGGCCACGGCAAGGCCGAGGGGGCGCTCCTCACCCAGCACGGCCACATAGACCTCGCCGCCCACCAGGCGCCCGGCCTTGTCGGTCCATACCTCGACGGTGACCGCCTCCTCGGCCGGGGGGATCTCCTCCCCGCCGGCCGCCGGGCCCGCCGGCCCCAGCTCTTCGACCAGGGAGAAGAACTCCAGCTCGGTGAAGACCTTCCGCAGGGCTTCCACGTCCGGGGGGTCGCGGTGGAGGGCCTCGGGGTCGAACGGCACGTCGCAGTCGGTGTGGATGGTGGACAGCTCCTTGGAGAGCCGCGCCTGCTCGGCGTGCTGCTCGAGCCCCTCGCGGTAGGCTTTGCGGGAGACCTCGCCGGCGCGCGTCAGCAGATCTTCGAGGGAGCCATACTCCTGGATCAGGGACTTGGCCCCTTTCTCGCCGATGCCCGGCACGCCGGGGATGTTGTCGATCGAGTCCCCCATCAGGGCCAGGACGTCGGTCACCTTTGCCGGGGGGACGCCGAAGTCCTCCTCCACCTCCGCGGGGCCGTAGAACTTGTTGCGGCCGGTGTGGTACAGGGAGACGCGCGGCTCGACGAGCTGCATCAGGTCCTTGTCGGCCGAGACGAGCACCACGTCGTAGCCCGCCTCAGCGGCGCGGCAGGAGAGCGAGCCCAGGACGTCGTCGGCCTCGTAGCCGGCGAGCTCCAGGGTGGGGATGCGGTAGGCTTCCAGCACGCGGCGGATCCAGGGGAGCTGGCTCGCCAGGTCCTCGGGCATGGGCCGGCGGTTGGCCTTGTAGTCCTCGAACTTCTCGCTGCGGAAGGTCCGGCCGCCCTCGAGCGCCACCCCCACCAGCTCCGGGTCCTCCTCGCGCAGGAGCTTCCTGAGCATCTGGACGAACCCGTAGACGGCATTGGTGGGCTCCCCCCGTGAGCTGGAGAGGTTGCGGATGGCATAGAAAGCGCGGAAGATGTTCGAGTACCCGTCGATCAGGAACAGGCGGGGACGGAAGTTGCGCTGCGGTGACTCGGCCATGGCGGGGACATTGTATGCCGCCCTCTTCCTGGCACGCCTCTCGCAGCCGTATCCACAGCAGCAGGCCCGTTCGGCTGCGCCCACCTATAGGAGAACGTCATGGAAGCGATGGGGATCCTCTCGTGGATCGTTTTCGGCCTGATCGCCGGGGCTATCGCCAAGTTCCTGACCCCGGGCCGGGACCCTGGCGGGTGCATCATCACCATCATCATCGGCGTGGTCGGCGCCCTGCTCGGCGGCTGGATCGCCACCCTGCTCGGCTTCGGCGGCATCTCGGGATTCGACTTCCGCAGCTTCGTCATCGCCGTCATCGGCTCGATCCTGCTGCTCTTCCTCTGGCGGCTGATCTCGGGCCGGCGCGGGCGGTACTAGGACAGGTCCTCCCTCTCCCTCTGGGAGAGGGAGCTAGAGGGTGAGGGTCTTCGCGCCTGCCCCAGCAGGTGCGCCGCCTCGGGGAGGATCAGCGCCTCCATGGCGAGCGCCACCGCCTTGGGAGAGCCGGGGAGCAGGAACACCGCCCGCGGTCCGATCAGACCCGCGGCGGCGCGGCTCAGCATGGCGGCCGCCCCCACCTGCTGGTAGGAGAGCATCCGGAACAGCTCGCCGAAGCCCTCGACCGGCCGTTCCAGGAGCGGCCCCACCGCCTCCAGCGTGAGGTCCCGCGGCGAGAGGCCCGTCCCTCCCGTCGTCACCACCACGTCCACCTCCGGCAGGGCCAGCATCCGCCGCACGGCTTCGCGGATCGCGGCCACGTCGTCGGGCACCAGGGTGGACTCCTCGATCCGGTGGCCGGCCGCCGCGGCCAGCTCGCGGATGGTCCGGCCGCTCACGTCGTCCGCGGCGCCGCGGCTGTCGCTCACGGTGACAACGGCGAAGCCGAGGACGGCGGGAGCGGCGCGGCGGTGCTGCTCGGCGCTCATGTCCCCGCAAGGCTAGCATGGGGCACTGGGGAAGGATGGGAGGGGGAGAGCGGAGCGAAGCTGCCACGCAAGCACTGGGAAGTGTCCGCTTCTGGGACGGCCGCATCCCGCGAGCGAACAGAACAGGCCCGTGAGATAACACTTAAAATTTGTCGTGTCAGAGACTTACGACGATTGAAACCTTGGCACGCGCAGTGCGTAGAGCAGACCGGAGAACGGACTTATGGATATTCCTCGGACTGGACAAGCCCAGAAGCGCCGCATGAGGCGGACCGTCCTCATCGTGGCGGGGATCGCGGTGGTCCTGCTGATCACCGCGGGATTGGCCCGTCTTGAGCCAGCGGCGCCGACGGTCGCCAGGGAGACCCTCTGGATCGAGACCGTCAAGCGGGGTCCGATGCTGCGCCAGGTGCGCGGTCCCGGCACGCTGGTGCCGGAGGATGTGCGCTGGATCTCCGCCCCAGTGGCGGCGAGGATCGAGCGCATCCCCGCCCTTCCCGGCGTGCAGGTCACCCCGGACACGGTGCTGCTCGAGATGAGCGATCCGCAGACCGAGCAGGCCGCGGTGGAGGCTGAGTCGAACCTCAAAGCGGCGCAGGCCGACTACAACGACCTGAAGGCGCAGCTCGAGAGCCAGCTCCTCAACCAGCAGGCGCAGATGACCGCGGCGGAGTCGCAGGCCGAGCAGGCGAAGCTGCAGGCAGAGGCGGACGAGAAGCTGGCGAAGGACGGCTTGGTGCCCGAGCTCAACCTCAAGCTCTCACGACTCAGGGCCACCCAGCTCGGCAAGCAGGCCAGCATCGAGAGGGATCGCTTCCAGCAGAGCCGGCGCTCGGTGGCGGCGCAGCTCGCGGCCCAGCGGGCGCGGGTCGAGTCGATGCGCGCCCTTTACGAGCTGCGGCGGCGGGAGATGAACTCGCTCAAGGTGCGGGCCGGCATCGCCGGCGTGCTCCAGGATCTGCCGGTGCAGGTGGGCCAGCGGGTGAGCCCGGGGACGGTGCTCGCGCGGGTGGCCCGCCCGGAGAAGCTCAAGGCCGAGCTGCGCATCCCTGAGGTGCAGGCCAAGGACGTCCAGGTGGGCCAGAAGGCCGCCATCGACACGCGCAACGGCGTGGTGCCGGGCAGGGTGGTCCGGGTCGCCCCTTCGTCGCAGGAGGGCGCGGTGATCGTGGACGTGGCCCTCCAAGGGGCGCTCCCCCGGGGAGCCCGGCCGGAGCTGTCGGTGGACGGCACCATCGAGATCGAGCGCCTGGACGACGTGCTGTACGTGGGCCGCCCCGCCATCGGCCAGGCCAACAGCAAGATCGAGCTGTTCAAGCTGGCCAAGGGGGGCAAGGAGGCGGTGCGGGTCCCAGTGCAACTGGGGCGTACCTCCGTCAATACCGTGGAAATCGTCAAGGGTCTTCAGGTCGGCGACCAGGTGGTCCTCTCGGACACCTCGGCGCAGGACGGTTACGACAAGATCCGGCTGAACTAGGAAGCTGCGCCGTCCGCCTGAGCTGACGGCTGAAGATTCGGAGGAAACTAGGATGAATGCATCGTCTGAGCCGCTGATCCGCCTCGACGGAGTCACCAAGGTCTTCCTGACCGACGAGGTCGAGACCCACGCCCTCTCGGGAATCCACATGGAGATCCGCAACGGCGAGTACGTCTCGATCGCCGGGCCATCGGGCTGCGGCAAGACCACCCTGCTGTCCATCCTGGGCCTGCTCGACACGCCCAGCGACGGCAAGTACACGCTCAACGGCAAGCAGGTGGCCGACCTCTCCTTCTCCGAGCGGGCGCGGATCCGCAACCGGGAGATCGGCTTCATCTTCCAGGCCTTCAACCTGATCGGCGACCTCACAGTGTACGAGAACGTCGAGCTGCCCCTCACCTACCGCGGCATGGCCGCCAAGGAGCGCCGGGAGCGGGTGCAGGAAGCCCTCGAGCGGGTCGGCATGTCGCACCGCATGAAGCACTACCCGTCGCAGCTCTCCGGCGGCCAGCAGCAGCGCGTCGCAGTGGCCCGCGCGGTGGTCGGCAAGCCGTCGATCCTGCTCGCCGACGAGCCCACGGGCAACCTCGACTCGAAGAACAGCGAGACCGTCATGGACCTCCTGCAGGACCTCCACAAGGACGGCGCCACCATCTGCATGGTCACCCACGATCCCCGTTTCGCCCGCTACGCGCAGCGCACGGTCCATCTCTTCGACGGCCGCGTGGTGGAGGAGGAGACGGGAGTCCAGCGGGAGCTCGAGAGCCGGGAGCTCAAGAGGAGCGGATTCGAGGTCGTCTAGAAACGGAGTCAGAATCCCCGCGCGTCGTGCGCGGGTGATGTTCGCGCGCCTTTGAAGGCTGCCGCCCCGATCGCGGCAGCCTCTTTTTTTGGTCGCCCGGGGCTCCCTGTTAAAGTTCTCCCCATGAACGGCGCGCCGCACCGGCCACGGGTGCTGATCGCGGACGACCTGCGGGAGGTCTGCGAGGCTCTGCGCCTGCTGCTCAAGGGGGAGGGGTTCGACACCGAGACCGCCGCCTCCCCCGCGGAGATCCTCCAGGCGGTCACCACCCGCGAGTTCGACGCGGTGCTGATGGACCTCAACTACACCCGGGATACGACCTCCGGCCGGGAGGGGCTGGACCTGCTGGCGCGCCTGCGCGCCATCGACGACTCCCTCCCCGTGGTGGTGATGACCGCCTGGGCCAGCGTGGACGTGGCGGTGGAAGCCATGCGCCGGGGCGCGCGCGACTTCGTCGAGAAGCCCTGGGACAACGCCCGGCTGCTCGCCATCCTGCGCAACCAGGTCGACCTGCGCCAGGCGCTGCGCCGGGGCAAGCGCCTGGAGGCGGAGAACGAGCTGCTCCGCGCGGACGGGGAGCCCACCCTGATCGCCGGGTCTCCGGAGATGAAGCCGGTCATCGAGCTGATCGAGCGCGTCGGCCCCTCCGAGGCCAACCTCCTGATCACCGGCGAGAACGGCACCGGCAAGGGGGTGGTGGCCCGGGCCCTCCACGCCGTCTCGCCCCGCGCCTCCGTCCCCATGGTGACGGTCAACACCGGCGGGCTCTCCGAAGCTCTGTTCGAGAGCGAGCTGTTCGGCCACGTGCGCGGGGCCTTCACCGACGCCAAGACCGACCGCGTCGGCCGCTTCGAGCTGGCCGACGGCGGCACCCTCTTCCTCGACGAGATCGCCAACGTCTCGCTGAACCAGCAGGCCAAGCTCCTGCGGGTGCTGGAGACCGGCGAGTTCGAGCGCCTGGGCTCGTCGAAGACCCGCACGGCGGACGTGCGCATCATCTCGGCCACCAACGCCGACCTGCGCGAGGAGGTCGCGGCCGGGCGCTTCCGGCAGGACCTCCTGTTCCGGCTGAACACGGTGGAGATCCGCATCCCACCCCTGCGCGAGCGGCGGGCGGACATCCTCCCGCTCGCCGAGAACTTCCTGCGGCAGCACGCCTTGCGCTACCGCAAGTCATTCCGGGGCTTCGAAGACGCCGCCCGAGCGGCGCTGATGGTTCACCCCTGGCCGGGCAACGTGCGCGAGCTGGACCACGCCGTGGAGCGCGGCGTCCTCATGGGCCGCAGCGACTGGGTGCGGGCCCAGGACCTCGGGCTGCAGGGCGCGGCTCCGGCCGCCGCCCCGCGCCTCGAGGACCTCCCCCTCGAGGAGGTCGAGAAGGTGCTGATCCAGAAGGCGCTTGCCCGCTATGGCAACGTCAGCCACGCCGCCCAGGCGCTGGGGCTCTCCCGCAGCGCCCTCTACCGGCGGCTCGAGAAGCATGGCCTCTGACCTCCTGGACCGTCGAGGAGACGAGACGGGCACCCGGCCCGTGCGCAGTCTCCCCTTCGCCGGCGTCCTCGGGGCCATCCGCCGCCCCCTGGGGTTCGAGAGCCGCATCCTGCTGCTCGCGCTGGCCACCGGCCTGCCCGGCACCTTCTTCGCGCTACTGCTCGTCTGGCTCGATCCGCACAGCCCCAAGGTGCGCTGGACGGTGACCCTGCTCGCCGTCGTGCTCTGGGGCTGGCTGGCCGCGAACCTGCGTGACCGCGTGGTCCGGCCACTCCAGACGCTGGCCAATCTACTCTCGGCGCTGCGCGAGGGGGATTTCTCGCTGCGCGCCCGCCAGCTCCAGGAGGACGACGCTCTCGCGCAGGTGATCCACGAGGTCAACGCCATCGGCGGGGTGCTGCGCGAGCAGCGGCTGGGCGCCGTGGAGGCGACCGCCCTCCTCCACCGCGTCATCGACGAGGTGGACGTGGCCGTGTTCGCGTTCGACGACCTGGGGCGGCTGCGCCTGGTCAACCGTTCCGGCAAGCGCCTGCTGGCCGAGCAGGAGTCCGACCGCCTGCTGGGCCGGCCGGCGGAGGAGCTGGGCCTCGCGGACCTGCTGAACGGGAAGGTCGAGCGCCTCCAGAGCCGCACCTTCCCGAGCGGTCCGGGGCGCTGGGAGATCCGGCACGGCACGTTCCGCGAGCGCGGCCTCCCCCACCGGCTGCTGGTGATCTCGGACCTCTCCCAGACCCTGCGCGAGGAGGAGCGGCAGGCCTGGCAGCGCCTGATCCGGGTGCTCGGTCACGAGCTGAACAACTCCCTCGCCCCCATCCACTCCATGGCTTCCACCCTCGCCAGCCTGCTCACGCGCGAGCCCCCTCCGGATGATTGGAAGGAGGACATGCAGCACGGCCTGGAGGTGATCGGCAACCGTTCCGGGGCGCTGATCCGTTTCATGGCCGCCTACGCGCGGCTCGCCCGCCTGCCTGCCCCGCGCCGGGCCCCCATCGAGCTGTCGAGCCTGATCCGCCGCACCGCCGCGCTGGAGACTCGGCTGCCGGTCTACGTCGAGCAGGGACCCGAGGTGACGATCGAGGCGGACGCGGACCAGATCGAGCAGCTCCTCATCAACCTGATCCGCAACGCCGTGGACGCCGCGCTGCTGACCGGCGGCGGGGTCGGGGTGGGCTGGCGCGCCGGCGACTCGCACGTCGAGGTCCGGGTCGAGGACGAGGGGCCGGGCCTCTCGAACACCGAGAACCTCTTCGTCCCCTTCTATACGACGAAGCCGGGAGGGACGGGCATCGGCCTCGCCCTCTCCCGGCAGATCGCCGAGGCCCACGGCGGCACCCTCACGCTGGAGAACCGCATCCCCGAGCCGGGGTGCGAGGCGTTGCTGCGGTTGCCGCTGTAGGGTGCGCTGTGCGCACCGTCAACCTGTTTCTGGTGCGCGCAGCGCACCCTACTTCAGGTAATCCAGCATCTGCTTCGCCGTGTCGGCGTCCGGATCGTTGGGGCTCATCTGCAGGAACTTCCGCAGGTGCTCCCTGGCCTCGGCCTTCTTCGCGTCGTCCTTGGCGTAGGTCAGGCCCAGGACGTAATGGGCCTTGGCGAACTTGGGATCGTCGGGGGCACCCTGGATGGCGCGCGCGAAGAAGACGGCCGCGTCGTCGTAGTTGCCGGCGCGGGTCCGCTCAGCGCCCTCGTTGAAGTAGCGCACCGCGGTCTCCGGGTCGTTCGGCGCGGCCGCCCCCAGGGCGTCCAGCGCCTGCCTGGCCTTATCGTTGTCGCCCGCCGCCTTGAGGGCGTCGTAGCGCACCCGCAGGCCCCGCGCGTCGCCCGGCTTCAGGGCGATATAACGGTCCGCGGCGGCGAGGGCGTCGCCGTTGCGCTTCAGCTCCAGGTAGACCTCGGCGAGGACGCCGTGCGCCTCGGCCAGGCTGGGATTGAGCGCGGTCGCCTGCTCGAACTTGGGGACCGCCCCCGCCAGGTCGCCGCCGCGCAGGGCATCGACCCCCTCGTTGTAGGCCAGGATGGCCTTGTCCTCCCCCGACAGCTCCTTGGGCGCGTTCGCCGCCTCCGGCGCGGGAGCGGCCTTCGCCAGGGTGAAGGTCAGCCGCAACGTGTCCTGGATCTTGGGCTTGACCGGCCCCTCGAAGGAGTTGAAGCCGGCCTTCTCGACGTGGATCTGGTACTCCTGGGTGGCGTCGAGGATGAGCAGCATGACCTGCCCCTTCTTGTCGCTGGTCTTCTCCAGCTTGTAGCCGGTGCCCGGCCGGGTGAGGACGACCTTCGCGCCTTCAACGGGCGTCCCCGCCTCGTCCACCACGGTGCCGATGATCCGCCCCTCGCCGGCCGCGTAGAGGGAGCCGGCCATCGTGAGGGTCAAGGCGAGCGCGGTCAGGGCCGCGCGACGGATGGAAGTCATGGTGTCGTTCCTTTCTGAGCTCCAGATGGCGTCTCCGCGGCTGATTCTAAACCCGCTTCAGTCGAGAACCTTCCAGGATTCGGAGTACGCCCGCGCCTCCCGCACCGTCTGCAGATGGACCTCCACGGTCTCCGTCACGTCCTGGTTGTAACCACCCGCCATAACCACCGCGACCGGCAGCCCATTCCGCCCGCAGCGCCCGAAGACCAGCCGGTCGCGGGCGAGCAGGCCGGCGCGGGAGACCTTGAGCCGTCCCAGCCGGTCACGCTCGTGGGGATCCGCCCCCGAGACGTAGATCGCGAACTCGGCCCGGGCCGCCGCCAGGGCGCAGTCGAGCCCCGCCTCCAGAGCGGCCAGGTACTCGGCGTCCGCCGCGCCGTCGGCGAGCTCGACGTCGAGGTCGCTCCGCTCCTTGTGAAAGGGGAAGTTGTTGCGGCCATGGATCGAGAAGGTGAAGGCCGTGGGGTCGTCCCGGAAGATCGCGGCGGTGCCGTTGCCCTGGTGGACGTCGCAGTCAACGATGACGATCCGCTCGGCCCGACCCTCGGCTTGGAGGGCGCGGGCGGCGATGGCGGCGTCGTTGAACACGCAGTAGCCCTCTCCCCGGTCGCGGAAGGCGTGGTGGGTGCCGCCGGCCAGGTTCACCGCCGCACCGTCGTCCAGGGCCGCGCGGCAGGCCGCGAGGGTCCCTCCCGCCGAGCGGCGTGAGCGCTCGACCATGGCGGGGGACCAGGGAAAGCCGATGCGGCGCGTCTCCTCCCGGCTCAGCCCGCCGCTCTGCACCCTCTGCAGGTACTCGGCGTCATGGGCGCGCAGGATCTCCTCGTCCGTGGCCGCGCGGGGGACGAGCAGGTCGTCCGGCGCCACCACCCCGGCCGCCAGCACCCGCTCGCGCAGCAGGCGGTACTTCTCCATCGGGAACCGGTGCCCCGCGGGCAGGGGGAGGACGAAGTGATCGGAGTAGAAAGCCTTCACGGAGGGGGATTGTAGCGGGAGCCTCTGATACCATCGCCCTCCGTCTACAGGGGGAGGTCCCATGCTGGCCCAACGGATCCCGGAAATTCAGTCCGCCCTGGCCGAGGCCGGCCTCGACGGCTGGTTCTTCGCCTGCTTCCAGCAAAACGATCCGGTGGGGCTCGACCTCCTCGGGCTTGCCGGCGAGGGCAAGCTCATCAGCCGCCGGTGCTACTACCTGGTGCCCCGGGAAGGGGAGCCCAGGAAGCTCGTCCATGCCATCGAGCCCGCGATGCTCGACCACCTGCCCGGCTCGAAGTCCGTCTACCTCGCCTGGCAGAAGCACCGCGAGGAGATGGCGAAGCTCCTCTCCGGGTTCCGCCGCCTGGCCGCCCAGTACAGCCCCAACAACGAGCTGCCCACCGTCTCCCGCGTGGACGCCGGCACGGTCGACCTGCTGCGCGCGGCGGGCGTCGAAGTGGTCTCCTCCGCCGACCTCGCGCAGCGGTTCGCCGCCACCTGGAGCGAGGAGCAACTCGCCGGGCACCGCCGGGCCAACGTCCACCTCCATCGCATCGCCCTCGAAGCCTTCCACCGGGTGGCCGACGCCCTGCGGCGCGGCGGCCAGATCGACGAGTACGCCGTCCAGCGCTTCATCCTCGACGCCTTCGAGCTGACCGGTCTGTGGACCGAGTCGGACCCCATCGTCGGGGTCAACGCCCACAGCGCCGACCCGCACTACCAGCCGGGCCCCGACAAAACGTCGCCGATCCGCGAGGGGGATTTCCTGCTGGTCGACCTCTGGGCCAAGGAGAAGCAGCCGGGCAGCGTCTACGCCGACATCACCTGGTGCGGCGTCTGCGCCGCCGCGCCCACCGACAAGCAGCAGGAGGTCTTCACCGTGGTGGCCGGCGGCCGCGACGCCGCCTGGGACCTGGTGCGCAGCCGCTTCCCCCGCCAGCCGGTGCGCGGCTTCGAGGTGGACGACGCCGCCCGCGCGGTTATCCGCCGGGCGGGCTACGGCGACCTCTTCATCCACCGCACCGGCCACTCGATCGGCATCTCCGACCACGGCCAGGGCGCGAACATGGACAACCTGGAGACCCACGACACGCGCCAGCTCCTGTCCATGACCGGCTTCTCCATCGAGCCCGGCGTCTACATCGTCGGCGACTTCGGCGTGCGCAGCGAGATCAACGTCGCCCTGACGCACGAGGGGGCGGAGATCACGGGCGCCGAGCCGCAGCGCGAGTTGCTGCGGCTGCTCGCGTAAAGCCCCAGAGCGCGGAGGTCTCCTCCCCAAAGGGCTGTCAGCGCCCTGCGAGGAGATGGCTGTGCGCCTCGGAGGGCAGCGACGGCCCTCCGCGCACCAAGAGGAAAATCTCAGAGGGCAGTCACTGCCCTCCGAGGGCGAGGAGCATGATCTCAGAGGGCAGTCCTTGCCCTCCGCGGGCGGGGAGGATCCTCTCAGAGGGCAGCGACTGCCCTTCAGGGTCGGAAAGGAAGACCTCGAAGGGCAGCAGCAGCCCTCCGAGCCTCACCGAGAAAATCTCAGAGGGCAGCGACTGCCCTCCGAGAGCGGGGAAGGTCATCTCAGAGGGCAGTGGCGGCCCTCCAACTCTCCCGGACGACATTCCGGAGGGCCACGACCGCCCTCCGGGACCGGTGCTACGCTAATTGCCGATGAGCGACCCGGAGACCGATCGCGGCCGTCCCACACGATCAGGCCCTCGCCTGGAGTCGCTTCTGGGCGGAGGGGAATCCGGCCTGCGGGACCGCCGCCCTGAGGGCGAGGAGTGGCGGGCCGACTCGCTCGCCCGCAGCCGCCACAGCCGGCTCGACGCCGAGATCAGCCATCCGGCGGAGGACTTCGACGAGGAGAAGGCCGAAGCCCTCTGCGCCGAGATCACCCGCAACCTCCTCGGCGACTTCGCGCCGGCCCTGCTGCTGCTCCCCGGCACCGAGCGGCGTCGCATCCAGGCGCTCCTCGCCTACGCCTGCACCCTGTTCGACTTCGCCCGCCAGAGCGGCGTCGAGGGGGAGAAGCTGGCGCAGATCAACCGCTGGGAGTTCACGCTGGAAGCGGCCCTCGCAGGCCAGCCCGTGGGACAGCCGATCTTCCTGCGCATGGCGCGCGAGAACCAGCGCCGCCGCTGGCCGGTGGACGCCCTCGACGAGCTGGCGGCCGGCGCCCGCCGCCGGGCTGTGCGGCGCCAGCCGGCCACGGTCGCCGACGCCGAGGTGGAAGCCCTGAGCCTCGGCCGGGCGGTGGCCGCCGCCCTCCTCGAGAAGAGCCTCAACGCGGAGGTCGACGGCCTCGCGAGCGCCCTCGTCCGCCTCTGGTCGCTCCAGCATCTGGGCTCCGAGATGAGCGGCGGGCGCTGCCCCCTGCCGGCGAGCGAGGTCTCCGAGGGGCACGACGGCGGCTACGACGCGGGACAGCTCCTGGAGGCGACCCGCCGGGAGTGCCAGCGGCTCCGCTCGCGGCTGCTGCGCGCCCCGCGCGGCCTGGTCGGCCTCCCCCACGGCTACCGCCGCGCCGCCGTCTTCTCCCTGCTGGCTGCCCTGCGCCTCCTCACCGAGATCGAGGCTCCGGAGACCGAGCTCCTGAAGGTGCCCCCCCGCCTGGGCATCGGATCGCGGCTCGGGTTCCTGCTGCGGGCGCGGTGGGTGGGACGGTGAAGGAGTGCTCGCCTAGCCCGCCCCCTCCACGTAGATCTTCGACGCCGCCCGGAACCCCAGGGTCAGCTTCTCGCCGGAATCCAGGCGCAGCTCGATGGCGTCCGCGGCTTCGTCGCGGTCCTCCACCTGGAGGGAGCTGCCGGGCTTCAGGCCCCGGCGCTCGACGAGCTGGAGGAAGTCGCGGCTCTGGTCGCCCACCCGGGCCACCTTCATTGGGATGTTCAGCTCGCAGTCCAACAGGCTCGGCAGGACGGCTTCGTGCACCACGCCGTGGACGTCCGGGATGGGATCGCCGTGGGGATCGACCGACGGGAACCCCAGCATCTCGTCCATCCGCTCCATCAGGCGGTCCGAGACGGCGTGCTCCAGCTCCTCGGCCTCGGAGTGGACCTCGCTCCAGTCCATCCCCATCACCTTCACCAGGAACAGCTCGATGAGCCGGTGCCGCCGCAGCACGTGCAGGGCGAGCTGCCGGCCCGAGCCGGTCAGCCGCACGCCGCTGTACGGCTCGTAGGAGAGCAGGCCGCTGTCGGCCAGCGTCTTGACCATCGCCGTCACCGTCCCCGGTGCCACCGCGAGGGCGGCGGAGATCTGGCGCATGGAGACCAGCGCCTCCGGGTCCCGCTGCTGCTCCAGCAGGATGCACTTCAGGTAGTCCTCGACGGTGCTGGTCGGCATCGGAAGAGAAGACTACCGCAGATCGCCTCCCCCGGCGCATCGTCACCCGCTTGACATTTCGCCCGCCCGCGAAGATAATTTTGGTATGCCAAAAATTCGGGCTCTCCCCACTCTGATCCTCCCCCTCGCCCTCCTTCTCGGAGGGTGCGGCGAGGGTCGCACCCAGGCGACAGGCAAGGGTGGCCTCAAGGTGGTCGCCACCACGTCGATCATCGCGGACACGGCCGCCCGCGTCGCCGGACCCCATGCGAAGGTCGAGGCCTTGATGGGCCCCGGCGTCGATCCCCACCTCTACAAGGCGAGCGAGAGCGACGTGCGCCGGCTTTCGGATGCGGACCTCATCCTCTACAACGGCCTCCATCTCGAAGGGAAGATGGGGGACATCCTGACCAAGCTGGCGCGCAGCCGGCCGGTGGTGGCGGTCTCGGAGGACATCCCCCAGGACCTGCTGCGCGAGCCGCCGGAGTTCGCGGGGCAGTACGACCCGCACGTCTGGTTCGACGTGTCGATGTGGAAGCAGACGCTCGCCCCCATCGCCCGCGAGCTCGGGCGGCTCGATCCGGAGCACGCCCGGGAGTTCGAGGCCAACGCGGCCGCCTTCGGCAGGGAGCTGGACGCCCTCGACGCCTGGGTGAAGCAGCAGATCCAGACCCTGCCCCCCCAGCAGCGGGTGCTGGTGACGGCCCATGACGCCTTCGGCTACTTCGGGCGGCGCTACGGGATGGAGGTGGTGGGCATCCAGGGGATCAGCACCCTCTCCGAGGCCGGTCTCCACGACGTGGACCGGGTGGCCCAGATCGTCGTCGACCGCAAGGTGAAGGCCGTATTCATCGAGTCGAGCGTACCGCGGCGTTCCATCGAGGCGGTGCAGGCCGCGGTGCGGTCGCGCGGGCACGAGGCGGCCATCGGCGGGCAGCTCTACTCGGACTCGCTGGGCGCCGCCAGCGCTCCCGCCGGGACCTACGCGGGGATGGTCCGGGCCAACGTCAACACCATCGTCCATGCTTTGCAATGAGGAGCCAAACCATGTGGTTCGAACTGGCCATCGCGAGCACGCTTGCCTGTGTCGGGCTGATCCTCTTCGGGCGCTTCGAGCAGGGGACTCCGAGGTGGCGGCGGCTGCTGAAGATCTCCCTGTTCCTCGGCATCACCGTTCTCCTCGCCGCCACCGCGGGCCGCCCCTGGGCTCTGGGCTGGATCGCCT
>DASWME010000016.1:0-4069 GCA_036399915.1 Thermoanaerobaculia bacterium | reverse complement strand
TTCAGTGACAAGGGCCTCACCAACGTCGCCGTGACCACCGTGGCGGTCGCGGATTCGCTCGCTCTCTGGGCCGGCTCGCTGGAGCTCGGGCTCTTCCACAGCAGCGACGGCGGGAACTCCTGGAGCTTGGTCCCGCTCGCCAAGCGCCTGCTGTTCCTCTACACCGTCGTCGTGGATCCAGCCCACCCCGGGACCGTCTACGCATCGGCCGGCATCTCGGGCCGCGAAGGCCGTGCCTTTTTCAAGACCACCGATTCGGGGCGGACCTGGTCGCGCCTCAAGATCCCGATGGTCCCAGGCCTCGAGCTCGATCCGCGGACCAACACCCTCCTGGCCTTCGGTTTTGGGCTGTACCGCAGCACCGACGGCGGCCGGACCTGGAATCCGGCGCTGGGCCCGTTCGGCGGGGTGTTCCTTCAGGACGTGGCCCTCGATCCGTCCTCCCCCGTGGTCCTCTATGCCGCCGGCAGCTTCAGTGCCGGGCGCCTCGACCCCGCCCAGCCGCGGGTCTTCAAGAGCATCGACGGCGGCCTCACCTGGGTACGGAGCGACGCCGGGCTGGAGCCGCTCGGTTCGATCCTCCGGATCGTGGTCCTCCCCTCGTCCCCCTCGACCCTCTTCGCTATCGACGGCGTCGCGGTGTTCCGCAGCGGCGACGCCGGCGCCTCCTGGGAGAAGATCTTCGAGGCGCCCGAGGGCGTGTTCATCAGCGACCTCATCGTCGGGCCGGACGACGTCCTCTATGCCGCCAGTCCACAGGCAGGCGTCTTCACCAGCCGCGACGGCCGGAGCTGGAACCCCCTCGACGGCCTCGCCGGCCTCTTCGTGTCGGTCCTGAGGCTCGACCCGCGGCGACCGGGCACGCTCTACGCGGGCACGCTGACCCACGGGCTCCAGGTCTTCTCCAAGGCGTTCTAGAGGGCGCTCTACCCCCCCGCGCTCGCCTGGAGCTGCTCCAGGGCCTGGCGGATGCGGTCCAGCCGCTCGCCGCGGCTGTTCTCCCGCATGAAGCTGATGTAGTCCTGCGCCGTGCGGAGCGTCAGCAGGCGCTGGCGGTAGGTGTCGAGGCGGCGGTTGGCTTCCGCGACCCGCTCCTGGAGACCGGGGTGCTCCAGCCGGGCCACGATGTCGGGCAGGGCCGTCAGGGTGTGGCAGACGAGCAGCACGTCGCAACCCGCCGCGAAGCAGGCCTCGCACCGCTCCGGCAGGTCCCCCCACTCCTCCAGCGCCTTCATCTCCATGTCATCGCTGAAGACCAGGCCATCGAAGCCCAGCCGGCCGCGCAGCAGGCCGCCGATGATCGACGGCGAGAGCGTCGCCGGCCGCATCGAGGAGTCGTAGGCGGGATAGAGGGCATGGCACACCATCACAGCTCCGGCCGGTCCCGCGAGGGCCTCGAAGGGCTCCAGGTCCGTCCGCAGCTCCTCGGCCGGGAGATAGACGGCGGACATCCGGAAGTGGGTGTCTTCCCCGGCTCCGCCCAGCCCCGGGAAGTGCTTGATGCAGCCGCCGGCCCCGCCCGAGTACAGCCCCCGCAGGAAGGCCAGGGCCCGGGGGACCACCTCCGCCGGGATCGCGCCGAAGTAGCGGCCGTCGAGGGCATTGTCGGTCGCGCCCCGGTCGAGGTCCACCACCGGCGCGAAGTCCACGTCGATGTCGAACAGCCGCAACGCCTGGGCCACCCAGCGCCCCGCCTGGAGCGAGTAGCTGGGCGCGCGCCGCGCGAGCAGCGACGCCGCCGGCGCCGGCCCCACCAGGTCCTTCAGCCGGTCCACCCGGCCGCCCTCGGCGTCGATGGCGAACACCGCGTCGGGCAGCAGCCGCCGCAGCGCCGTCACCAGGTCGTTGAGCTGCTCCTCGTCCTGGATGTTGCGCTTGAACAGCACGACGCCGCCCGGCTGGAAGGCGGACAGGAGCGCGGTGGACTCAGGGTCCAGCTCGGGCCCTGGGATGCCGACGAAGACCTGCTCGGCGGGCCTCATGGAGGGGGATCTTATATGCCCCTCACCCCAATCTGCTCTTCAGACTGTGCAACAGATTCAACGCCGCCAGAGGCGTCAACTGGTTCACGTCCATCTCCCGCAGGACCGACGCCACCACCTGCTCCGGGGGAGCGAACAGGGTGAGCTGGGCCGGCGCGCCGGTCTCGGGGGCGCTGCCGCGGGCGAGGCGGGGCTTGCCGGTCGGGTCGTACTCCTGGGATTCCAGGTTCGCCAGGATCTCGCCGGCGCGGTCGATCACGGAGACGGGGAGCCCGGCGAGCCGCGCCACGTGCAGGCCGTAGGACTTGTCCGCGCTGCCGGGCACCACGCGGCGCAGGAAGACGATCCGCTCCTCCCACTCCTTGACCGCCATGGTGCGGTTCACCACCCGCGGCAGCAGCGAGGCCAGCTCCGTCAGCTCGTGGTAGTGGGTGGCGAACAGCGTCTTCGGCCGGCGGTGCTCGTGCAGGTACTCGACGATCGCCCAGGCGAGGGAGAGGCCGTCGAAGGTGGCCGTGCCGCGCCCCACCTCGTCGAGGATCACCAGGCTCCTCTCGGTGGCGTGGCGGAGGATGTTCGCGGTCTCGATCATCTCCACCATGAAGGTGGACTCCCCCCGCGCCAGGTCGTCCGAGGCGCCCACGCGGGTGAAGATGCGGTCGCAGACCCCGATCACCGCCTCGTCCGCCGGCACGAAGCTCCCCGCCTGGGCCATCAGGACGATCAGCGCCACCTGCCGCAGGTAGGTCGATTTGCCGCCCATGTTCGGGCCGGTGAGGAGGACGATCTGCGCCCGCTCCGCGTCCAGCTCGGCGTCGTTGGGCACGAAGGCGTCCCGGCTGGCCTGCTCCACCACCGGGTGCCGCCCCTCGCGGATGCAGATCGCCGAGCCGGCCGGTCCCATACGGGGGCGGCCATAGCGATGCCGCGCCGCCACCTCGGCGAAGGACGCCAGGGTGTCGAGGGCGCCCACGGCCTCGGCCAGCGCAATGAGGCCGGGGGCCTCGGCGGCGATCCGGGCGGTCAGCTCGCGGAAGAACCTCTGCTCCAGCTCGACCTGCCGCTCCTCGGCGGAGAGGATCTGCTCCTCCAGCTCCTTGATCTCCGGCGTGACGTAGCGCTCGGCGTTGACCAGGGTCTGCTTGCGGATGTAGTCCGCGGGCACCCGCTCCTGGTTGGCCCGGGTGACCTCCAGGTAGTAGCCGAAGACCTTGTTGTAGCGGATCTTGAGCGAGGCGATGCCGGTGCGCTCGCGCTCTCGCGCCTCCAGCGCCAGGATGTGCCGCTTGCTGTCGCGCGTCAGGGAACGGTAGCGGTCCAGCTCCTCGCTCACCCCAGAGGCGATGACCCCCCCCTCCTGGAGGTTGGGCGCGGGGGCCGCCTCCAGCGTGCGGGCCAGCTCGGCGTAGAGCTCCGGCAGGGGATCGGTCTCGGAGAGCCGGTCGAGGAGGGGCGCGACGCCGGGCTCCATCGCCGCCAGCTCGGCGAGCAAGGCCGGCGCCTCGGCGAGGGAGTCGCGCAGCGCCGCGGCCTCGCGGGGGCTGAGCGTGCCGAGCACGGCCCTGGCCACCAGGCGCTCGGGGTCGGCCATGCGGGCCAGCCGCTCGCGCAGGCGCTCCCGCCGGGGGTTGTCCGCCGCCAGGGCCCCCACCGCCCGGTGGCGCTCGGCGATCTCCCCGGGATCGACCAGGGGCCGGCGGAGCCACTCGCGCAGGGCGCGCCCGCCCGGGGCGGTGACAGTGCGGTCGAGCACGGCGAGCAGCGTGCTCCGCCGCCGGCCCGCGCCGGCCGCCGCGGCGCGCTGGCTGGCGAACACCTCCAGGTTGGCCAGCGTCGAGGCGTCGAGGATCAGCCGGTCGCGCGCCTCGCGCACGGCGATGCCGCGCACGTGGGAGAGGCCGCTTTTCTGGGTCTCCTGGGCGTAGGCCAGGGCCGCGGCCGCGGCCTTGACCGCCGGCTCCCCCTCCTCCAGGCCGAACCCGCGCAGGGTGCCCGCGCCGAACTGCCGCAGCAGCAGCTCGCCGGCCCGGGGGGGATCGAAGAGTCGGTCCCCGGTGAGCTGCGTGCGGCACGGGCACTCGCGCTCG
>DASWME010000015.1:0-6906 GCA_036399915.1 Thermoanaerobaculia bacterium | reverse complement strand
CCGGAGACCCTGACGCCAAGGGAGCTGGAGGTACTCCAGCTCCTCTCTCAGGGCCTCCCCAACAAGCTGATCGCCCAGCGGCTCGGCATCAGCGAGCACACCGTCAAGTTCCACGTCAACGCCGTCCTCGGCAAGCTCGGCGTCCAGAGCCGCAGTGAGGCGATCGTGCAGGCCGTACGATCGGGTCTGGTCGTACTCTGACCTCCCCGAAGGTTTAGTCTGATCCTAGCCATCCAGGCGATGTGGACCTTCCCGCCGGGTCCTATCCTGCTCTCTATGAAAGGAGAAGCAGCATGAATGATTTCGCCTGGCAGTTCTCAGAAAGCCTCGCCGGAGCCGTCGAGAAGGCGGCCCCTGGGATCGTGCGGATCAGCGGCCGGAGGCGGCGGGTGCCGTCGAGTGGCATCCTCTGGTCGGAGGGTGTCGTGGCTACCGCCCAGCACGTCCTGGAGTGGGACGAGGACATCGAGATCGGCCTGCCGGACGGCACGACCGCCACGGCGTCCGTGGTCGGCCGAGACCCCGCGACCGACGTGGCGGCGCTGCGCCTCTCCGGCTCGACCCCTGCGATGGCCGCGTGGGGGGACGCCGGCGAGGTGAAGCCCGGCCATCTGGTATTGGGCTTGAGCCGGCCGGGCCGGCAGGTCCGGGCCCGACTGGGGATCGTGGGCGCCGTGGGCGAGGCCTGGCGCACGCCCATGGGCGGCCGGATCGACGCCGACCTGCAGACGGACTTCGGGATCCATCACGGCTTCTCCGGCAGTGCCCTCGTGGACATGCAGGGGAGGGTGCTCGGAGTGAACACCGCCGGAATCTACCGCGCGACAGCCGTGGTCATTCCCACGGCCACGGTGCGCCGGGTCGTGGAGGCGCTTCTGACGCACGGCACGGTGCGGCGGGGCTATCTGGGAATCGTGACCCAGCCCGTGCGCCTGCCGGGCGACCTCGCCGAGCGGCTCGGCCAGGGCTCGGGCCTGCTCGTCGTCTCGGTCCAGCCAGCAAGCCCCGCGGCTCGGGCGGGGCTGGTGCTGGGCGACACGCTGCTCGCCTTCGAGGGCACTGCCCTCCGGCACCCCGGCGAGCTGCTGCCGCTGCTGGAGGAGGAGCGGATCGGCAAGGAAGCAACCCTGCGCGTCCTGCGGGCGGGCGAGGTCCGGGAGATCCGCATCACGGTCGGCGCCCGAGATGGTAAAGAGGCCGAATAGCCGTAGCAAGCCTCGCGCATTGACCAATTCTCTGCTCCCAAGGTATTCTGTGCACTGTGTGCACACTCCTCTGGGAGAAGGTTGATGGCAACGAAGGCAAAGGGGATTCGGATCTCAGACGAGTTGGATCGCGAGATCACCTACGAGTCCGAGACGCGCGGCAAGTCCTGGTCCGCCATGACGACGGAGCTGCTCGAGGAGGCGATCCGGATGCGTCGGGCGCCAGGGATCGTATTTGTGGACGGTGCAACTGGTCGTCGCGCCGCCATAGCAGGGACTGGCTTGGATGTCTGGGAAATCCTCGCCACCTGGCAAGAGGGCGGCAGGAGTTACGAAGAGCTCCGGCAGAACTATCCATGGCTGACCGAACCCCAACTTCGGGCCGCTCTCGCCTACTACGAGCTGTACCCGTCCGAGATCAACGCTCGTTTGGAGCGAGAGGCGCAGTGGACCCCTGAGAGGGTGTGGCGGGAGTTTCCCTTCTCCCGGCCTCGGACCCGTTGACCTTGGCGAATGCGGTTTCTCTTGGACGAGGATGTCAATCCCCGTACTGCCGAGATCGCTCGGGGGCTTGGGCTCGACGTCCTCTCCATCCATGAAATCGATCGACGCAGGATTCGGGACGAGGAGCAGCTTCGATTCTCGACCTCTCAGCATAGGATCTTCGTCACCCGCAACCGGGACGACTTTCTCCGCCTCAACCTCATCTTTTTCCAAACCGGTGAGCCTCACGCCGGCCTTCTCATCGTCCCGCATAGTCTGCCCAACAAGCGGCCGGCACGCATCGCCCATGCCTTGAAGCGGTGGCAGAAGCGGCCCGGAAACCGGGGTTCCTCCTTCGTCGACTACCTTTCAGCCTAGCGGATTGGAGGCGAACGCCCTCAGCTCCAGAACTCGATCGGCCTGGGCTCCAGGATGAGGCCGTGGGCATGGGCCCGGCGGAAGAACTCCTCCAATCCCTCGATCTCCTCCTGGCGCAGGAAGAAGGAGAGGTTCTCGGTGAGATAGTCCCGGATCTCGGAGGAGTCGAGGTCCAGCTCCGCGGCCGCCTCCCGCACCAGGGTGTCGAGCGAGGAGAGGCCGTAGCGCAGGCTGCTCTTGAAGTAGAAGGGAAGGTCTGGGATGTCGACCTCGGGGCGCACCGCCCAGACCGCGAAGACGAACGGCAGCCCGGTCAGCTCGCTCCACTCGGCGGCCAGATCGGTGACCTGGTAGCGCTCGCGGTCCACCCGCAGCGCCGGATCGCCGATCAGCAGCGCCGCGTCCGCCTCGCCGAGCATGCGCTCGGGGTCGGGGCGCTCGTGCAGGTACTCGGGCTCCAGGCCGTAGCGCTCCCGCAGGAGGATGCGGACCAACGTGGCCGAGGTCCGGCTGTTCTGGTCGAGGGCGACGCGCCGGACCTCCTCAAGGGGGGCGCGCGACACCAGGATCACGCTGCGCACCTCGTGGCGGGCGGCGATGCACATGTCGGGCAGCACCCGGAGATTGGGGATGCGCTGCACCTCGATCGAGGGGATGAGCCCGATGTCGAGGTTGGCCTGCCCGAGCAGCCTCGCAACCAGGGCCGGCGGGTGATAGCTCGGCGCGAACAGGTCCGCGTGATGGCCCTTCATGAACCCCCAGGCCAGCGGTTTGCTGTTCAGGTAGTTGACGATGCCGACGCGCAGCTTGGGCAAAGGCTCCCCGCTCCCACGCTACTTTGACATCGCGCCCAGGAAGTCCTGGTTCGTCTTGGTCTTCGAGAGCTTGTCGAGCAGCAGCTCCATGCTCTCCACCGTCGAGAGCGGGTTGAGGACCTTGCGCAGCACCCAGACCCGGTGCAGCTCGCTCTCGGGCATCAGCAGCTCTTCCTTGCGCGTACCCGACTTGTTGATGTCGATCGCCGGGAAGACGCGCTTGTCGACCAGCTTGCGGTCGAGGTGGATCTCCGAGTTGCCTGTGCCCTTGAACTCCTCGAAGATGAAGTCGTCCATGCGGCTGCCGGTGTCCACCAGGGCCGTGGCGATGATCGTGAGGGACCCGCCCTCCTCGATGTTGCGGGCAGCGCCGAAGAACCGCTTCGGCCGGTGCAGGGCGTTGGCGTCGATACCGCCGGAGAGCACCTTGCCCGACGGCGGCTGGACCGTATTGTAGGCGCGGGCGAGCCGGGTGATCGAGTCGAGCAGGATCACCACGTCCTTCTTGTGCTCCACCAGGCGCTTGGCCTTCTCGATGACCATCTCGGCCACCTGCACGTGGCGGGTGGCGGGCTCGTCGAAGGTCGAGGAGACGACCTCGCCCTGGACCGAGCGCTGCATGTCGGTCACCTCTTCCGGACGCTCGTCGATCAGCAGGACGATCAGGATCGTCTCCGGATGGTTCTTCTCGACCGAGTGGGCGATCGACTGCAGGAGCATCGTCTTGCCGGTGCGCGGCGGCGCCACGATCAGCGCCCGCTGTCCCTTGCCCATCGGGGTCGTCAAGTCCATGACCCGCGACGACATGTCGCCCGGGATCTCGAGCTTGATCCGCTCCTGGGGGTAGAGGGGCGTCAGGTTGTCGAAGAAGATCTTGTTGCGGGCGACCTCCGGGTGCTCGAAGTTGACCGCCTCGACCTTGATGAGGGCGAAGTAGCGCTCGCCCTCCTTCGGCTGCCGCACCTGGCCGGAGATGGTGTCGCCGGTGCGCAGGTCGAACCGCCGGATCTGGCTCGGGGAGACGTAGATGTCGTCAGGCCCGGGCAGGTAGTTGTACTCGGGGGCGCGCAGGAAGCCGAACCCGTCGGGGAGGCATTCGAGCACCCCCTCGGCGAAGATCAGGCCGCTCTTCTCGGTCTGCGCCTGCAGGACCTTGAAGATCAGCTCCTGCTTGCGCATGCCGGTCGCGCCCTCGACGCCCAGATCCTTGCCGATCTGGGTGAGCTGGGAAATGCTCATCTCCTTGAGCGCCCGGATGTCGAGCGCCTCGACCGCACTTCCTTTCTCCGTCTGACTCTGTTGTGACTTGGCCATGTCGTTCCTCTTCGTTTCAATCATCTGGCACTCGCTCGAGACGGGGCGCGATGGCGCCCCAGAGCTCCCTGACCCCTTCTCCCGAGCGAGCTGAAACAGGGATGACGGGGATCGTTGCCTCCAAATCCAGGACCTTGCGGACGTCCTTCACGGTGGACGCCCACCGGCCGCGAGGCACCCGGTCGATCTTGGTGGCGGCCACGACGACCGCCGCTCCCAGCCTGGCCAGGTATTCGTACGCCTGGACGTCCAGCGGGGTTGCCCCCACCTTGCCGTCCACCAGCATCACCACCGCGTCCGGCGGCGCCTCCCGGAAGTACCCCTCCACCCGCGCCGCCCACTCCCGCCTCGCCTCCTTGCCGGCCTTGGCATACCCGTAACCGGGCAGGTCGACGAAGTAGAAGCGCCGGTTCACCAGGAAGTAGTTGACCGCCTGCGTCCGCCCCGGAGTGGAGCTGGTGCGGGCCAGGCCCTTCCTGCCCAGAAGCCGGTTCAGCAGGCTCGACTTGCCGACGTTGGAGCGTCCGACGAAAGCGATCTCGGGACGCCCGTCCCGCAAGTACTCCCCGCTCCCATGAGCGGACCGGATGAACTCCGCGGTCTCGACCTTCAAGCGTTTCGCCTGCGTTCGCGGAATTGGAACCCGGACTGAAACCCGGTCGGCTCGATCATGGGCGCGCCAGGTAGCCGGATCGGACGGCCGCCGCGCGACGCGACAGACTTGTCAACTGAATCCCGAGCCGCGCCAGCCCCGAGGCGGCGCGGCCCGGGCGGTCAGGTCAATGGGCCAGGGAGTCCGACGCCACGGCACCCTCGCCGGCCGTGTCCTTCTTCGGCAGCGGGACGATGGCGCCGTCCAGAGCGAGCCGCAGGACCTCGTCCATCGACTCGACCAGGTGGAACTCCATCGCCTCCCGCACCTCCGTGGGGATCTCCTCGACGTCCTTTTCGTTCTCCTTCGGGAGGATCACCTCGTTGATGCCGCCGCGGAACGCGGCGAGGACCTTGTCCTTGATCCCGCCCACCGGCAGGACCTTGCCTCGCAGCGTGATCTCCCCGGTCATCGCCACGTCCTTGCGGACGGCGATCTTGGTGAGCGCCGAGACGAGAGCCGTGGCCATCGTGATGCCGGCCGAGGGACCGTCCTTGGGGATCGCCCCCTCGGGCACGTGGATGTGGATGTCCATGCTCTCGTTGAAATCGGGCTCGATGCCCAGCATGTCGGCCCGGCTGCGCAGGTACGACACCGCGGCGCGGCCCGACTCCTGCATGACCTCGCCGAGCTTGCCGGTCAGCGTCAGCTTGCCCTTGCCCGGCATCAGGCCGACCTCGGTCTCCAGCAGCTCGCCGCCCACCTCGGTCCAGGCGAGCCCGGTGGCCACCCCGACCTCCGACTCCTCGTTCTTGCGGCGGGCCCGGAACTTCGGCTTGCCCAGGAACTCGAACACCATGTCCGGGAGCACCGCAACGTCCAGGCCGGGGCCTTCCTTGACCACCCGGCGGGCGATCTTGCGGCAGATGGAGGCGATCTCGCGCTCTAAGCTGCGCACGCCGGCCTCGCGAGTGTAGCTCTCGATGATGACCCGGATCGCCTCGGCGTCGAAGGAGATCCTCTCCGGCGACAGCCCATGGTCTTTGAGCTGGCGCGGCACCAGGAACTGCTGGGCGATGGCCAGCTTCTCGTTGAGCGTGTAGCCCGAGAGCTGGATGATCTCCATGCGGTCCTTGAGCGCCGCCGGGATCGAGTGCGTCACGTTGGCCGTGGCGATGAACATGACCTTGGAAAGGTCGTAGTCCACGTCGAGGTAGTGATCCAGGAACGAGTCGTTCTGCTCCGGGTCCAGCACCTCGAGCAGCGCCGCCGACGGATCGCCCCGGAAGTCCATGGACATCTTGTCGACCTCGTCGAGCAGGAAGATCGGGTTGATCGTCCCCGCCTTGCGCATCATCTGGATGATCTGGCCGGGGAAGGCGCCGATGTAGGTGCGGCGGTGGCCCCGGATCTCCGCCTCGTCGCGCACGCCGCCCAAGGACAGGCGCACGAACTTGCGGCCGGTGGCCCGCGCGATCGACTTGGCGAGCGAGGACTTGCCGACGCCCGGCGGGCCGACGAAGCAGATGATCGAGCTCTTGGTCTGTCCCACGAGCTGGCGCACGGCCAGGAACTCGAGGATGCGGTCCTTGATCTTCTCGAGGCCGTAGTGGTCCTCGTGGAGCACCCGCTCGGCGTGGTCGAGGTCTCTGCGCTCCTTGCTCTTCTTGCGCCAGGGCACCGAGACCAGCCAGTCGATGTAGTTGCGCGAGACGGTGGCCTCCGCCGAGACCGGCGGCATCGCCTCCAGGCGTTTGAGCTCCTGCTCGGCCTTCTCCTTGACCTCCTTGGGCAGACCGGCCTTCTCGATCTTCTCGCGCAGCTCGGTCAGCTCGTCGCCGCGGTCGTCCTTGCGCCCCAGCTCCTGATGGATGGCCTTGATCTTCTCGTTGAGGTAATACTCCTTCTGGGCCTTCTCCATCTGCTTCTTGACCTTCACGTTGATCCGCTTGTCGATGTTGATCTTCTCGATCTCGACGTCGAGCAGGTCGTGGAGGCGCTGCAGGCGCTCGTAGGGATTGAGCAACTCGAGCAGGGTCTGCTTGTCGGTGGTCGCCACCATGAGGTGGGCCGCCAGGATGTCGGCCACGCGGTCGGCGTCGTCCAGCTTCAGCGTCGA
>DASWME010000014.1:0-2610 GCA_036399915.1 Thermoanaerobaculia bacterium | reverse complement strand
CGTCAGCGTGTAGGTGAACGTGTCGAGGGTCGTCCCCGGCGGGTTGTTGCAATAGTTCGCGTTCGGCTGGTAGGTCAGGCCCGTGCCGCCGCCCGTGATCACCACCATGCCGTTGGCCGGCTGGGTGACCGAGGAGATCGATTTGGGTCCGCCATCCACGTCCGTGTCGTTCGCCAGCACGTCGATCGCCGTCGCCGGCGCACCCTCCTGCACGCTCGCCGCGTCGTTGACCGCCGTCGGGTTGTCGTCCACGCAGGTCACCGTCACCGCGACCGTGGCCGTGTCGCCGCCCGGCGTCAGCGTGTAGGTGAAGGTGTCCGGCGTCGTTCCCGGCGGGTTGTTGCAGTAGTTCGCGTTCGGCGTGTAGGTAAGGTCCGCACCGCTGTTGGTGATGGCCACCGTACCGTTCGCCGGCTGGGTGACGGAGCCGATGGTGAACGGGTCGCCGTCGGGATCCGAGTCGTTCGCCAGGACGTTGATCGTATTCGCCCCGGAGTCCTCGATCACCGTCGCGGTGTCGTCCGTGGCCGTCGGCGCCGCGTTGAACGACAGCGACACGTCCAGCCGGAAGTAGATGTTGGTCGGATCCGCCGTGCCGAAGAAGGCCCGGATGTCGAGGCCCACGGGCGCGTCCCCGGCGGGGTCCGTGGCCAGTTGGGCGCCCGTCCATTCGCCAAGGGTGTTCCCGTCGAGGTCGGAGGTGGCGGCCCAGACGAGCCCGGCCGCGCCGAGCAGCGCGAGCGCCATCAGCAGGGCCACGGCCGAGCGCCGGCGCAGGGTCGTCAAGGCAGCCGAGGCGAGCAGCAGCGCGAGGAGGATGATCCCCCACTCCGAAAGCGTCGGGATCTCGATGAGCTGCTGCAGGTTGAGGAGGATCGGCTGGCCCGTGTTGGGCTGCGCGGTCAGCACCGCGTCCTGGGCTTCGCCGCCGTTTGACGAGGTCGCGGCCAGGCGGATGACCGGCGGCTTGGAATTGCCAAGGATGCTCAGCGGGAAGTAGGTCTCGACGACGTTGAAGCCGTCGGTGCCGTTGCCGATCCCCACCGGCCGGTCGGTGTCGTCCACGAGGATGAGGGGTCCGAAGGTGTTCGTGGTCTCATCGGCGCACACCCGGCGCTCGATGCGGGTCACGTTCGCCGAGGACGCTCCGGTCGTCTCGACGGTGGTGACGAGGACGTGCTCCGCTCCCTGGAAGAGGCCGTCGACGGTGGAGACATCGCAGCCGCTGTTCTGGTTGTTGTCCGAGTTCAGATAGATGTTGAACTGGGAGGTCGCCGCCGAGGCCGCGGGCGCAAGGCCCACGATTCCCAGCAGAAGGGCGAAAGCGATCCTGGCTCTGACGGACTTCCACACGTTCATCGTGAAGCTCCTCGACAGGAACGGCTCGCGCACACCTCTCCCAGAGAGGCCGGACAGCGACGGATAACCGGAACGGTTGCAGATGGCATCAAGGGCCACACACCCGATCTCTGCCGCGAACACCGTCAGGCAGACGCAAACGCGTCCGACGACCCTGGTTCACCCGCGGTGTTCGCCAAAGACCTTGAACTTTGGTGGGGCGTACCTTACCACACTTCGGGCAGGCCTATGCAAATCCGCAAATCATTCAAGGGGTTCTATTCAAGAGGATGCGAACCAGCAGGGGGACCGGACCCCTCTCCGGTCTGCTCCCAGGGAGGGAGAGGCCCTCACCTCCCCCCAAGGGGAGAGGAGGGAGAACGGCAAGACGGTTCGTCTGGGGGTTTTCCCCTCTCCCGCTGAGCGGGAGAGGGGGCCAGGGGGGTGAGGGGCCGGGCAGGCGAGGGCCTACCTCACTTCCTGCGCCGAGCCGCTCCGGATCGCCTGGTCCATCAGCTCCTTCATCTGGGCCTCGGCCCTGGCGCTGGCGGCCTCCTGTTGACGGCCCAGCTCCTCTTGCCGGCGGCCCAGCTCTTCCTGCTGGCGGCCGAGCTCCGCCTGCTGCCGCCCCAGCTCTTCCTGCTGGCGGCCGAGCTCCTCCATCTTCTCCTCGAGATCCTGCTCGTCTTTGTCACCGCGGCGCTGCTCCGCGCCCAAGGCTCCCATCTTGGCGCCGAGGGCCCCCTGTCTGGCGCCCAGCTCACCCTGCTTGGCGCCCAGCTTTCCCTGCTGAGCGCCCAGCTCGCCCTGCCGCCTGCCCAGCTCGCCGACCGGTTCCCAGAGCTTCGCCGCCTGCTCCAGGATGGCCGCGTCGCGGACCACGTAGGCCTTGCCGTTGCGGCGGAAGTAGAGGATCTCCCCTTTCGAGTCGCCGAGCAGCCGCTTGGCTTCCTTGAGGTCGTTGGTGGAGCCGCTCATCGTGGACGAGCCGTTGCCATGCAGGAGCACCCAGGATTCGTTGTCACCGGTGTGATACCAGTATCCGGACTTCTTGGGGGGTGTCGGCGGCTTCGGCGGCTTGGGGGGTGCCGGAGGGGGCGGAGGCGGCGCCTGGCTCCTCGACGCATAGCCTGGGGCCGCGACGGGCGCCGCGGCCGCCCAGGCGACCGGCGTGCCCGCGACCGGAGCCACGGCCGGCGTCGGCGGCGTGCCCACGGGAGCGCGGCCGGGAGGAGGAGTCCCCACGGGACCACGGCCCAGCGGAGGAACGGC
>DASWME010000013.1:0-72037 GCA_036399915.1 Thermoanaerobaculia bacterium | reverse complement strand
GAGCTGATGCGCGGCATCGTCGACCGAGCCCGGCGCTCGCCCCGGCGGGTGGTCTTCCCCGAGGGCGAGCACGAGCAGATCCTGCGCGCCGCCAAGATCCTGGTCGACGAGGGCATCGCCCATCCCATCCTGCTCGCCCGCCGCGAGGTGATCGCCGACCGGCTGCGCGAGCTCGACTTGCCGGAGGAGCGCGTCACCATCATCCACAACGAGAGCAGCGACAGGTTCGAGGCCTACGCCTGCCGCTTCCACGAGCTGCGGCGGCGCGACGGCGTCACCCTGCTGGACGCCCGCAAGCGGATGCGGCTGCGCAACTACTTCGGCACCATGATGGTCCAGATGGGCGACGCCGACGGCCTGATCTCCGGCCTGACCCACCACTATCCGGACACCATCCGCCCGGCCCTCGAGATCGTCGGCACGCGCGACGGCGTCCGGCGGGTCTCCGGCACCTACGTCCTGATCCTTGAGGACCGCCTGTTCTTCCTGGCCGACACGACGGTGAACATCGAGCCCACCCCCGAGGACCTGGCCGAGACCGCCCTGCTCACCGTGGGGTTCGCCCGCCGCTTCGGCGTGGTGCCCCGGGTGGCCATGCTCTCCTTCTCCAACTTCGGCTCCAACAAGCACCCGTCGGCGCGCAAGGTGCGCCGCGCCGTCGAGATCGTCGGCGCCCTCGACCCGGACCTCGAGATCGACGGCGAGATGCAGGCCGACACCGCGGTCTTCGAGCAGATCCTCCACGAGAACTACCCGTGGAGCCGGCTCAAGCACCCCGCCAACGTGCTGATCTTCCCCGAGCTGCAGTCGGCCAACGTCGCCTACAAGCTGATCTGGCGGTTGGCCGGCGCCGAGGCGATCGGGCCGGTCCTGCTGGGCATGGCGAGACCGGTGCACGTGCTGCAGAGCGGCCTCGAGGTCAGCGATATTGTGAATATGACGGCCCTCTGCGTAGTGGACGCCCAGGAGCTGGACGGGCGAGGGGGAGATGGAAGTGGAGCGTTCTTGGGGTAAACTTGGGGAAAGCCGAGATTTTTCCTGAAGGAGGTTTCCGACCATGAAGCGTGTTTCAACCTTTGCCCTTTGCGCCGCCCTGCTGCTCGCGGTCTTCGCGGCCCCGGGCCTCACCCGGGCGGCGTCCAGCGACAAGCCCCGCCTCGCGGTGCTGGAGTTCAAGAACAAGGCGGACAACCAGTGGTGGTGGCACGGCGGCGCCGCGGCGGCGCAGGACGTGTTCGTCACCGAGCTGGTCAAGAGCGGCAAGTTCCGCGTCGTCGAGCGCGAGCAGCTCCAAGCCCTGATGCAGGAGAAGAACCTCACCCTCTCCGGCGACGTCGATCCGTCGACGGCGGTGCGCGTCGGCAAGCTGCTCGGGGTGAACTACCTGCTGACCGGCGCCGTGACCGAGTACGGCGTCACCGACAAGGGCGGGCACGGCCCCGGGATCCGCCGCCTGCCAGGCTTCTCCGCCGGCAAGCGCGACTTCGTGGCGGCCATGAACGCCCGCCTGATCGACACCTCGACCGGCGAGGTCGTATGGGCCGACGAGGCGAGCCAGACGGAGAGCAGCGTCAAGGTCTCCGTGGGCGGCTTCGGCGGCGGCGTCGACGACGACCGTATGTTCGACAAGGTGTTGAAGCCGGTCATCCAGAAGCTCACCGCCAGCCTCAAGGCGGCCGACCTGTAATCCGCTGCTTCAGGCGCGAACCGGAGACGCAGGGGGCGGGGTTTCCTCCCGCCCCCTCTCCTGGTCCGCGGCCTATCCGATCGGAGGCTTGAAGCTCACCCGCAAGGTCCGCCACATCTTCACGCGGACTCCGTCCTTGGTGGCGGGCTGGAAGACGGCCCGCCGCGAGGCGTCGAGAGCGGCTTCGTCGAAGCCGAAGCCCGCCTTCGCCCCCAGCAGCTCGGCGTCCAGCACCTTGCCACGCTCATCGACCAGCACCTTGATGTCCACCTGGGCCGCCCGGTTGAGCCGCTTGGCCGGTGGCGGATAGCGCGGCTCGGGCTGCAAGACGAGCTTCGGCGCGACCACGCCGGCGCCGGGCTGCACCAGGTCTCCCACCTGCACCTGCGGCGGCTGCTTCGCAGCGGTGGCCTGGGCCGGAGCCGGCTCGCTGGCGGGCTTCTCCTCCTGGCCGTCGGCCTGGGGGGCGTTCGTGGGGGCGGCGGTCTGCGGAGCGGGCTCGCTGGCCTGGGAAGGAGTCAACAGCGGCGGCGGTGCGGCGGGCTCGGGACGCTGCTGGGCCGCGCGGGTCTCCACCGGCGCGGGCTCCTGCTGAGGCGTCGGCGGGTCCTGCTGCGCGCCCCCCGGCTCGGCGGCTTCCGCCCGGCGGCTCTGCTGGAGCTGCTGCTGGAGCTGCTTGATGCGATCGTCGTACTGGCTCTTGAGCTGGGACTCCATCTCCTTCTGGCGGGCTTCGAACATCTGCTGGATCTGCGCCTGGATCTCCTCCGGCGTCGGGCCGGCCGGGGCGCCGGCGGGCACCGCCGGCGGCGGCACCGTCCCCGGCATGGCGGCCGGCTGCGCGGTGGGTGAGACCGCGGGCACGGGAGCGCTGGCGGTCTGGGCGTCGCCGGAGCGGCCGAAGAGGAACCAGCCGCCGGCGGCGAGAGCGAGCACGGCGGCCGCGGCGATCCCGACCCACAGCGGTCGCCTGGAAGGCTCGGCATCGTTCGCCACCTGCGTCCGGATCCCCGGCCAGGTGGCCTCGCGCACCGCGGTCGTCTCGCGCAGGTCCTGCGCCACGGCCGCCATGGCAGCGACTGGAGCGGGAGCGGCCGGCCGCTGCGGCAGCTCGAGCCTCTTCTCGGCCTGGATCTCCTGGCTCTCCCGCTCGATCTCGTCGCGGAAGAGATTGTGCATGAAGAAGGCGAGGTTGAACGTGGTCGGGCTGAAGTGGCTGTCGATCATCAGCTTCGACAGCGTCTTGTGCCAGGTCACGGCGTCGGCGATCCGCTGCTCGCGGGGCGCCAGGCTCTTCTTGAGGAGGGCCGCGATGGGCGCCGGGAGCGGCGTGCCTTCGTTGCTCAGGCTGGCACTGTCGATCAGCGCTCCGTAGGCATCCACCGGAGCCGCCGGCAGCCGCTCGCCGGTCAGCAGCTCGAAGAGGACGGCTCCCAGGGAGTAGACGTCGTCGGACTTCGCGAGAGGAGCCCCGGCCAGGGTCTCGGGGGAGAGGTACGGCAGGACCGCCTCGTCCTGCCAGCCGCCGGCCGCGAGCTCCCGCAGGCCCGGCGCCACCTCGAAGCCGAGGAGGCGGGTCTCGCCCTCGTTGGAGATCATCACCAGGTGCGGCACCACGAAGCCGTGCAGCACCCGCTCGTCCTGCACCCGGCTCTCGTGGGCGGCGGCGAGGGCGAGCGCGAGGCGCTCCGCGATGAGCAGGGCATGGTCCGTGGGGAGGGGGGAGAGCTGCCGGGCCGACTGCGCGAAGACCGTCGCCAGGCTCTTGCCCGAGATGTAATCGTAGGCCGCGTAGGGAAAGCTCCGCACGCGGTCGAGATCGACGCCGTTGCCGATGTTGGGACTCTTCAGGGCCTGCTGGACAGCGGTCCGCCCTGCGATCCTGGCCCACAGCCGTTCACCGTCGAGTCCCTTGCCATTGAAGACGCGGAGCAGGACGACCTGCTCCATGCCTTCCGTGCCGACCCTGCCAGCGCGGAAGGTCTCTCCGAGCGGATCTTCTGTCAGCTTCTTGAGCAGCAGATACTTCCCAAACTCCTCCGGGATGTTCATGCAACGCCTCCTCTCGGAACGGCGCACCGCCACGAAAGCGGCTCTCCACTTCGAAAGGGCGGTGCGGCCTGGACTGTCCTGGACTCGTTCCGTCTTGTTTGATACACCAGTAATGCAAAACTGTCAATCGGAAAATGGGCTCCAGGGCCGGCTCTACCGGCCGCCGGCGCTCCGACCCTGGCGCTCGCGCCGCTCCTGGGCCCACCGCTGCCGCCAGTACCGGCGCTGCCAGGTCTCGACGTTGCGGTTGTGCTCCTTCAGGCTGTCGGCGAAGACGTGGGTGCCGTCGTTGCGGCTCACGAAGTAGAGGTAGGAGACGTCCGCCGGGTCGGCGGCGGCGGTGAGGCTGGCGAGCCCCGGGGAGCAGATCGGCCCCGGCGGGAGGCCGGCGTAGCGGTAGGTGTTGTAGGGGGAGTTCATGCGGAGGTCGTCCCGGCGGATGTTGCCGGTCCACCGGCCGAGGCGCTTGAGGGCGTAGATCACGGTCGGATCCGCGGCGAGGCCGATCCCGCGGTCCAGGCGGTTGCGGTAGACGGCGGCGATCAGCGGCCGCTCGGAGGGCACCCGCGCCTCCTTCTCGACGATGCTGGCGAGGGTCACCACCTGCCGCACGCTGCGCCCCGGCGAGCCCCGGGCCAGGAGCGGCCGGACCTCGCGCTCGAAGCGCCGGCGGAAGGTCTTGACCAGCGTCTCCACGATCTCCCGCTCGCCGGTGCCGGAGGCGAAGCTGTAGGTCTCCGGGAACAGGTACCCCTCGAGGTCGGGCGCGTCCGGATCGAAGTCCGCGATCAGCCGGGGGGAGCGCATCAGGTCCAGGAAGACCTCGCGGCGGCCGAGCCGCGCCCGCGCGAGCTGCTCACCGATCTCCTCCAGGGTGAGCCCTTCGATGAGGGTGACGGAGTGGGTGACGATCCGGCCCTCCACCAGCATGCGGAGCACCTGCGCGGTGGTGAGCGGGCCGCGGAAGCGGTACTCGCCCGCCTGCATCTTGGGGTCCCGCAGGAAGTAGATGAGGTAGGTGCGGGCCAGCTTGGCGTCGGCGAGCACCCCCTCCCGCTCCAGGGTCGCGAGGATCTGGCTCGCGCCCATGCCAGGCTCGACGGTGACCAGCTTCTCCGGCCCCTCGTAGCCCTTGTAGGGGCGTTGCAGCTTCCACCAGGACCAGGCCATCTGCCCGGCCGGCACCAGGAGCAGGAGCAGCAGGACTCCGAGGCCGATCGCCACCCGCCGCCAGCTTCCCCCGGTCCGGTTGCCTCGCCCGCGTGCCCCTGTCCTGGCTCGTGCCAACTCGTCTCCTCAATCGATCGATCGCCCGAGGGCTCCCCGGTCCAGGGCGTCCTGCAGCAGGATCTGGGCGGCCACGGCGTCGATCCGCCCCGGCTCGCGCCGCGCATCGATGCCGGCCTGGCGCAGCCGCCGGGCCGCCTCGACGCTGGTCAGCGCCTCATCGACCAGGTCGAGCGGCAGGCCCGTCATCTCCGCCAGGCGGGCTCCAAAGCGGCGGACCCGCTCGGCCACCGGACCGCGCCGACCCTCGAGGTCCACCGGCTCACCCATCACCAGCCGCTCCACGCCTTCCCTACGGACGATCTCCGCGATCTGTCGCAGGGCCGAGCGGTCGTTCCTGCGCTCCAGGGTGGTCAGCGGCACGGCGAGCCGGCCGTCCGGGTCCGAGATGGCCAGACCGATCCGCTTCTCGCCGAAGTCGATGCCCAGGCAGCGCATGGCCGTTGCTGGAGGGAATTGTACAGTGCGGGGCGGCGCAGCGCCGCCCCGCGATGACGGTGTCGTCAGGAGAGTACGAAGCTGGCGGTGCCGCGAAACGTCTGGGCGGTGTAGCTCTGGACCTGCCCTTCGATCAGCCCCGGCCCGGCGATGCTCCCCCGGATCCTGGTGAAGATCACGACCGTCTTGAACTTGACGGGCTCGCCGTCCGGCAGGTTGACCTGCGGGATCAGCAGGGTCAGGGCCTCGGTGTCGCCGTCGAGGACAACCTTCAACTCGACGGTGAGGATGCTGCCGATCGACGCCTCGCTCTGCTCGATCTGGTCGCCGGTGAAGGTGAGCTGCCTCTTGCCGTCATCGTAGTTGATCTGCGGCCGCCCGACGATATCGGACTCTGTGTAGGTGATGCGGGTGCCGCCGCGCTTGAGCTCGAAGTAGTTGGCACGTCCCCGGTTTCGGGCGGTCTTCGTGGCCTGCTTCTTGGCTTGTTTCTTGGCCGGCTTCTTGGCCTGCGCTGGTTTGGGCATGGTTCGCCCTCCTTTCGATTTTCCCGAATCACTTTACGCCGTTTTTGCTCTTCTGGATGAGCTGCCGGTGCCGCGGGGCCGCAGATTCGATATGTGCTAGCATCGGCGCCCGGCCTGCCGCCCCGCCCGGGCGGTCGGCAACTCCCCGAAAGTCGGCTGCACAGGAGAGTCATGGACGACGTCGTTATCTTGAGCGCGGTGCGCACGCCGATCGGAGCCTTCCAGGGTGCACTCGCGGGCCTTCCCGCGCACGCTCTCGGCGCGTGCGCGATCGCCGCCGCCATCGAGCGGGCGGGCCTGACCCCGGACGAGATCCAGCAGGTCAACATGGGCTGCGTGCTGACGGCCGGCCAGGGCCAGGCCCCGGCCCGCCAGGCGGCGATCGGCGCCGGCTGCCCCGTGGCCACCGGCGCCCTCACCCTCAACAAGGTCTGCGGCTCCGGCATGCGGGCCGCCATGATCGCCGCCAACGACCTGCGGTGCGGCGACTTCGGGTTCGTTGTCGCCGGCGGCATGGAGAGCATGAGCCAGGCCCCCTACCTCGCGGCGGGCACCCGCGACGGCCTGCGCCTGGGGCATGGCAAGCTGATCGACTCGATGATCCACGACGGCCTGTGGGACCCCTACGGCGACCTGCACATGGGCAGCTGCGCCGAGACCTGCGCCGCCGAGTACAAGTTCAGCCGCGAGGAGCAGGACGCCTACGCGCACGAGAGCTACCGCCGCGCCCGCGAGGCCACGGAGAAGGGGCTCTCCGCCGAGGAGATCGTGCCCGTCCAGATCCCCCGCAAGAAGGGCGACCCGGCCGTCGTCGATCGCGACGAGGAGCCGTTCAAGGCCGACCTCGCGCGCATGCCCACGCTGCGCCCCGCCTTCCAGCAGGAGGGCGGCACCGTGACGGCCGGCAACGCCAGCAAGATCAACGACGGCGCCGCCGCCCTGGTGCTCTCGACGGCCGCCGAGGCGGCCCGGCGGGGCGTCAAGCCGCTCGCCCGCGTCGTCGCCCACGCCTCACTGGCGCAGAAGCCGGAGTGGTTCACCACGGCGCCGGCCGGGGCCGTGCGCGCCGTGCTCGAGCGGGCCGGCCTCAAGGCCGCCGATATCGACTTGTGGGAGGTCAACGAGGCCTTCGCGGTAGTGGCGCTCGCCTTCATGCGCGACCTCGGGCTGCCGGCCGACCGGATCAACGTCCGCGGCGGCGCGGTCGCCCTGGGGCACCCGATCGGCGCGTCCGGAGCCCGCATCCTGGTCACCCTGCTGAGCGCCCTGCGGGAGCGCGGCGGCCGCCTCGGCTGCGCCGCCATCTGCATCGGCGGCGGCGAGGCTACCGCGATGATCGTCGAGCGCATAGACTAACCGTCGCTCATGCGCAGAGGCCCTTCCATCCTGCCCGGCATCCTGCTGCTGCTCTGCCTCGGCCTGCCTGCCGCGGCGCAGACACCGCAGCAGGATCAGCCGCCGCCGGCGGCGCCGCCCACGGGTCCCATCGAGCCCGTGGCCCCGCCGCCCCCGCCGGGAGGGCAGCCCTCCGGCGCGCCGCAGACGACGCCGGCACCGGCTCCGCAGCCGCCGGCCGGCCCGCCCGGCGCGGGCCCGGACCGCCTGGACTTCCAGCTCAAGTTCACCGACGACCGGGGCGGCGGCAGCGCGGCCGGCAGCGCCGCCAACCTCGAGTACAGGCGCGAGGACTACGCCGTGCTGACCGGCGGCGTGCAGATCCGCTACCAGGACATCGACCTCAAGGCCGAGCAGGCGGAGATCGACCTCAAGACCAAGGTGGTCACCGCCCGCGGCAGCGTGGTCCTGGACCAGGGCCCCCGCCGGCTGGCGGGCGACACCATCGTCTTCGACCTCGACACCAAGACGGGCACGCTCACCAACGCCTCCGGCCAGGTCTCCCCGGACTACTACTTCAAGGGCACCGAGGTCGAGAAGACCGGGGACGACACCTACGAGATCCAGAACGGCGTCTTCACCTCCTGCAACCAGGAGGTGCCGGACTGGAGCTTCCGCCTCCGGCAGGCGCGGGTCGAGGCGGAGGGCTACGCCCACGTTCGCTCCGCCTCGATGCGCGCGAAAAAGGTGCCCGTCTTCTACGCCCCCTACATCCTCTGGCCGGTCAAGAGCGAGCGCAGCTCCGGCTTCCTGATCCCCAACTTCGGCTACTCCGACCGGCGCGGCGCCTCGCTCGGCCTCGCCTACTTCCAGACCCTGGGCCGCAGCTACGACACGACGATCCACCTCGATCTCTTCTCGGCGAGCTTCCTCGGCTTCGGCAACGAGTTCCGCTACCGGCCGACCACGGGCACCCGGGGCGACCTGCTGGGCTATTACGTGCGCGACCCGGAGATCGACGACTGGCGCTGGAAGGTGGAGTGGAACCACACCACCGACGACCTTCCCTGGGGGATGCGCGGCGTCGTACAGTTCCAGGACTACTCGGACTTCAACTTCTTCCGCGACTTCGAGCGCAGCTTCGAGCGCAATACCCTGCGCTTCATCGACAGCCGCGCGTTCGTCACCGGCAACTGGGGGCCCCATCTCCTGAACCTGCTGCTCAACAGCCGGGAGACCTTCGTCACCGCCGGCCAGACGCTCGAGCACCGGCGCCTTCCCGAGATCGAGTACCGGCTGCGCTCGACCCGCCTCGGGCGGACGCCGTTCTACCTCGAGATCGACAGCTCGCTCGACTACCTCGACATCGGCCGGCCCACCAGCTACAGCGGCGCCTACGGGCGATTCGACGCCCTGCCGCAGATCACGCTGCCCATCCGCTCGTTCCCCTGGCTGTCGCTCTCGGTCACTGGCGGCGAGCGGGTGACCTGGTACGGCGACAGCCTCGACGCGACGCTGCGCGACTTCTCCGGCGAGACCCTGACGCGCACGTTCCCCGTCGCCAGCGCCCAGATCGTCGGCCCCTCCTTCTCCCGCATTTTCACCCGCAAGATGGGCGGGTTCGGCCGCTTCAAGCACGTCATCGAGCCGCGCTGGACCTACACCTATCTGGGCGACATCGAGGACCCCCAGCGGGTGCCGCTCTTCGACGAGGTGGACACGCCGATCTCGACCAACGTCGGACGCATCGCGCTCGACCAGCGCATCCTGGGCAAGCCCGATACGGAGAACGGGATCGCCCGCGAGGTATTGTTCTTCGAGATCGCCCGCAACTACGGCTTCGACCCCTCGCAGCCGCTCCAGGTCTCCGCGGCCGACCGCACGGTGAACACGACCGCGGGTCCCATCGAGGCGCTGCTGCGCTTCAACCCGACCGACCGCGTCACCCTGAAGCTGGAAGCCGACTACGACACCCTGTTCAGCGGCATCTCCTCGACCGGCCTGACCGGCAACTACGGGTTCGGCGCCGGCAACTACCTCGGCGTGACCTGGTTCACGCGCGCCCGCCCCGAGACGGGCAGGAGCCTGAGCAACCAGGTGCGGTTGAACGGCGCCCTGGCGCTGCCCGCGTGGCGGCTGCGGCTGGAAGGGCAGCTCAATTACGACTTCGAGCAGCAGCTCCTGCAGCAGCAGCAGATCGTGATGAACTACGCCGCGCAGTGCTATGGCCTGCGGCTCGAGCTGCGCGACTTCCGGGCGGGGAGCGGACCGCGCGTGCGCGACAAGGACATCCGCTTCTCGCTCACCCTGAAGAACGTCGGCACGTTCCTCGACCTGAACAGCCGCAGCTCGACCATCGAACCGTAGACATGAAGGGCTTGATCCTTTCGGGCGGCAAGGGGACGCGCCTGCGTCCCCTCACCCACACCTCCGCCAAGCAGCTCGTGCCGGTCGCCAACAAGCCGGTGCTCTTCTACGCCATCGAGTCGATCGTGGCGGCGGGCATCACGGAGATCGGCATCATCGTCGGCGACACCCGTGGCGAGATCTGCGCGGCGGTGGGCGACGGCTCGCGGTTCGGTGCCCGCGTCACCTACATCGACCAGGAAGCCCCGCTCGGCCTCGCCCACGCCGTGAAGGTCGCCGAGGAGTTCCTCGGCGACGCCCCTTTCGTGATGTACCTGGGAGACAACCTGATCGCCGGCGGCATCACCGCCCTGGTGGAGGAGTTCCGCACCCTCGGCTGCAACTCCGAGATCCTGCTCGCCGAGGTCCCCAACCCGGAGCAGTTCGGGGTGGCCGAGCTGACGTCTGCGGGCAAGGTCTGGCGGCTGGCGGAGAAGCCCCGCGAGCCGAAGAGCAACCTGGCGCTGGTGGGGGTCTACATGTTCGACTCCTCGATCTTCGAGTCGGTCCGGCGGATCAAGCCCTCGGCCCGCGGCGAGCTGGAGATCACCGACGCCATTCAGGACCTGATCGACCGCGGCCTCGACGTCCACCCCCACATCGTCCGCGGCTGGTGGAAGGACACCGGCAAGCTCGAGGACATGCTGGAAGCCAACCGCATCGTCCTGGAGACCCTGGAGGTGCGGCGCGGCGCCAACCGCGGAGAGATCGGCAGCGGCAGCCGCATCGAGGGGCGGGTGCAGATCGGCGAGGGTGTGGAGCTGATCGACTCGCTGGTGCGCGGACCGGTGGTGATCGGCGACGGCACCCGGCTGGAGCACGCCTTCATCGGCCCCTACACCTCGATCGGCGAGCGCTGCACCCTCATCCGTTGCGAGATGGAGAACTCGATCGTCCTCGCCGACTGCGAGATCCGGGACATCCCCCTGCGCATCGACGGCTCGCTGATCGGCCGCAACGTGCGCATCGTCAAGACCGATTACAAGCCCAAGGCCTACCGCTTCATGCTGGGGGACAACTCGGAGGTCGGGATCACCTAGTGGCGATGCGCTGTCTGGTCTTCGGCGGGACCGGCATGCTGGGCCAGGCGGTGGTCGCGGCAGCCCGGTCCCACGGCTGGGACGCCCTCGGGCTCTCCCGCGAGCAGGCGGACGTCACGGACCGCGACCGCCTGCTCAGCTGGGCGCGGGAGTTCCGGCCCGGGCTGATCGTCAACTGCGCGGCCCTCACCCGGGTCGACGACTGCGAGACGGAGAGGGAGCGGGCGTTCGCGGTCAACGGCGAGGCGGTGGCCCACGTCGCCGCCGCGGCGGAGAGCGCGGGGGCGCGGCTGGTCCACGTCTCCACCGACTACGTCTTCGACGGCGAGGCCCGCGAGCCGTACCGCGAGGACGCCCCGGCCGCGCCGCGGTCGGTCTACGGGCGGAGCAAGCTCGAGGGGGAGCGGCGGGCGCTCGCCTGCGACCGCTCGCTGGTGGTGCGGACGAGTTGGTTGTTCGGCCCCGGCGGGCCCAGCTTCGTGGCCGCCATGGTCGACCTCATCGAGGCGGGAAAGCTGCCGCTGCGGGTGGTGCGCGACCAGGAGGGGTGCCCCACCTACTCGCGCTTTCTGGCCGCGGCGCTGCTCGATCTCGCCAGGCTGGGCGCCACCGGGATCGTCCACTACCGCAACCGGGAGCCCGTCTCCTGGTACGCTTTCGCGGTCGAGATCGCCCGTCTCTGGCGCGGCGGGGTCGCCGGCGGGATCGAAGTCGTGCCCGTCACGACCGCCGAGTTCCCCCGGCCCGCGCCCCGTCCGGCCTACTCGGTGCTGGACGTGACGCGCTTCGAAGAGATCGCCGGCCGGCGCGTGGAGCCTTGGCGAGGGGGGCTGGAGGAGACGCTGGCCCAGCTGCGGGAACTGCGAGAAGGGAGGAGTCAATGAGGGCTTTGATCACCGGCATCACCGGCTTCGCCGGGTCCCACCTGGCGGAGTACATCCTGGCCGAGCAGCCAGGTGTCGAGGTCTACGGCACCTTCCGCTGGCGCAGCCGGATGGACAACGTGGAGCACCTCGACAGGAAGATCAAGCTGATCGAAGCCGACCTGCGGGACTACACCTCGATGCATCGCGCCCTCGAGGTCTCGCGGCCGGACCTCGTCTTCCACCTCGCGGCCCAGAGCTTCGTGCCGTCGAGCTGGAACGCTCCCAACGACACGATCGTCACCAACGCCACCGGGCAGACGAACCTGTTCGAGGCCATCCGCGGCCTGCGGCTCGATCCGGTGGTGCAGATCGCCTGCTCGAGCGAGCAGTACGGCCTGGTGCTCCCGGACGAGGTGCCGATCAAGGAGACCAACCCCCTGCGGCCGCTCTCCCCCTACGCCGTCTCCAAGGTGGCGCAGGACTACCTTGGCTACCAGTACTTCAAAAGCTACGGCCTCAAGGTCGTCCGCACCCGCGGCTTCAACCACACCGGCCCGCGGCGGGGGCACGTCTTCGTCACCTCCAACTTCTGCAGCCAGGTGGCCGCCATCGAGCTGGGCCTGCAGGAGCCGGTCATCCGCGTGGGCAACATCGAGGCCATCCGCGACTTCACCGACGTGCGCGACATGGTCCGCGCCTACTGGCTCGCCGTCACCCGGGCGAAGCCCGGCGAGGTCTACAACATCGCCAGCGGCAAGGGCATCCGCATCCGCGACATGCTGGACCTCGTGCTCTCGTTCTCCAGGGTGGAGGTCAGGGTCGAGGTCGATCCGGACCGCCTGCGCCCGTCCGACGTCGAGATCCTGATCGGCGACAGCTCGAAGTTCCGCGCCGACACCGGCTGGGAGCCGCGCATCCCCTTCGAGCAGACGGTCCAGGACCTCCTCGACTACTGGCGGCGGACACTGGCGGCCCGCCAGGCGCGGTTGCAGGACTGCTGAGCCATGCGGGTCCTGATCACCGGCATCGGCGGCTTCGTGGGGTCCCGGCTCGCCCGGCACCTCCTCGAACGCGGGGACCGCGTGAGCGGGACCTATATCAACACCCGTCCGGCGGTGGCGGGCGCGGACCTCTACGCGGCGGATCTGCTGGACCCGGCGGCCCTGGAAGAGGTGATCCGTGCGGCCGATCCCGACGCGATCGTCAACCTCGCGGGCCTGGCCCACGTCGGCGAATCCTGGGACTCGAAGCTGATCCCCGACTATTACTGGGTCAACGTCGTGGGCACCGAGAACCTGCTCGTCGCAGCGGCGGGCCGGCGCGTCGTGATCGCGTCGAGCGCCGACGTCTACGGCATGGTCCCACGGGAGGAGCAGCCGATCTCCGAGCACCGGCGCATCGCTCCCCAGACTCCCTACGCCTTGACCAAGGCCGCATCCGAGCGGCTCGCCGTGGCCCACGACGCCGTGATCGCCCGTTCGTTCAATCTGCTGGGGCCGGGGCAGGCCGCCAAGTTCTCCCTCGCGGGCTGGGCTGCCAAGCTCGCCGAGATCCGGCGCGGTGAACGGCAAGCGGTCCTCGAGGCGGGCAACCTCTCGACATGGCGCGACTTCGTCCACGTCGACGACGGAGCCGAGGCCTACCGGGTCCTGGCGGAGAAGGGGGAGCGGGGGACGGTCTACAACCTGGCCACCGGCAGGGCCGTCCAGATGCGCGACGCCCTGAACCGCCTGCGCGAGATCTCGGGCGTCGACGCCGAGGTCAAGGAAGGGGTCTATCCCGCCCGTCCCTACGACATCCCCTACCTCGCCGGCGACGCCAGCCGGCTGCGCGCCCTCGGCTGGGAGCCGCGGCGGACCCTGGACGACGCCCTGAGAGATCTGTGGGACACCGTGAGGTAGAATCCCTGGTAGCATCGCCATGAAGATCCTCGTCACCGGCGGCACCGGCTTCCTCGGCCGGCGCATCGTCTCCGAGCTTGCCTCGCAGCACGATCTGCGCCTGCTCGTGCGCCGCGGCTCGTCCCGCGAGCGCTTTGCGGCGGGCGTCGAGTTCGCCGAAGGGGACGTGACGGATCGCGCGAGCCTCGGCCGGGCCCTGGAGGGATGCGACGCCGTGGTGCACGCGGCGGCGCTGGTCAAGATCCTGGCGCCGCGCGAGCAGTTCGACCGCATCAACGTCGGCGGCCTGGAGAACATCCTGGCGGCGGCTGAGGAGGCGGGCACCGTGCGGCGGCTGCTCTACGTCTCCAGCTTCATCGCCCTGGGACCGACGGACGGCACGGTGCTCGACGAGTCCGCCGAGCCGCGCGACCGCGCCTGGATCAACGACTACGAGCGCACCAAGGCCTTTTCCGACCGCCTGGCGCGCCGGGCCATGGCCGCCGGCGTCCCCCTCGACGTGGTCTACCCCGGCGTGACCTACGGCCCCGGCGAGATGACGGAAGGCAACATCGTGGTGCGCCACATCCTGGACCTCGTCCACGGCCGCCTGCCGGGTCTCATCGGCAGCCCCGAGCGGCGCTGGAACTACGTTTACGTGGACGACGTGGCCCGCGGCATCGCCCTCGTCCTGGAGAAGCCGTCCCCCGGCGGGCGCTACGTCCTGGGCGGGGAGAACGTCACCCTCGCCGAGTTCTACGGCCTGGTCGGGCGGCTGACCGGAGCGAAGATCCCCACGCTCCGCATCCCCGACCCCCTCGCCAAGGCCGCGGGCGCGGCGCAGAAGGCCTGGGCCCGCCTGCGCGGCTCGACGCCCCAGCTCACCCCGGATCTCGTCGAGGTCTACAAGCACGACTGGGCCTACAGCTCGGCGCGCGCCGAGCGCGAACTGGGCTACCGCTGGCGCCCGCTGACCGAGGGGCTGGCCGCGACGGTGGCCTGGTTGAAAGACAGCGGACAGTGGCGCTGACCCGCGGCGAGCTGGCGCGCAAGGTCGTCCACATGGGCGTGGGGCTGATCGCCTTCTCCCTACGTTACCTGGGCCCCTTCTGGTCGGCCGTGTGTGCCGCGAGCGCCCTGGCTTTCAACCTCTTCCTCCTCCCGAAGATCGGCGGCCGCAAGCTCTGGCGCGAGGCCGAGCACGCGGCCGGCGCCTCGATCGGCATCATCCTCTACCCGCTCGCCGTCCTGCTGCTGATCCTGGTCTTCTACCAGCGCCTCGAGGTCGCCGCGGCAACGTGGGGGATTCTCGCCTTCGGCGACGGCATGGCCTCGGTGGCCGGCATGAGCTTCGGCCGGCGCAAGCTGCCGTGGAACCCCCGGAAGAGCTGGGTGGGAAGCCTCGCCTACGTCGTCTTCGGCGGCTTCGCCGCCTTCGCCCTGCTGGTGTGGACGGCGCCGGGCCGCTACGAGCGGCCCTTCGCGCTCGCCGTCGCCTTTGCGACCGCCCTTTTCGCCGCTGCCCTCGAATCGCTGCCGCAGGGGCTCGACGACAACATCGGCGTGCCGCTCGTCTCCGGGCTCTTCCTGCTCGGCCTCGTGCTCACCGAGGGCCGCTGGGGGGAGTTCCTGGCCCAGGACGGCCTCCCCCTCAGGCTGCTGCTCGCCGTCGCCGTCAACGCGGCGCTCGCCGTCGCGGCCTACGCGGCCCGCACCGTGAACCGTTCGGGCGTGGTGGTGGGCTTCCTCGTGGGATTCGTCATCTACGCCTTCCTCGACTGGCGCGGCTACCTGCTCCTGCTGGCCTTCTTCGTCCTCGGCAGCGCAGCCACCAAGCTCGGCTACCGCAAGAAGGAGGCGGCGAAGCTGGCCCAGGAGAACAAGGGACGGCGGGGGGCGCGCCACGCCCTCGCCAACGCCGGGGTGGCCACCGCCTGCGCGGTGTTCGCGGCGCTGACCCCGCATCCCGTGCTCTTCGCCCTGGCCTTCGCCGGGGCCTTCGCCACCGCCGCCGCCGACACCTCCTCCAGCGAGATCGGCCAGCTCATCGGGCGCCGCACCTTCCTCGTCACCAACTTCCGCCCCGTGCCCCGCGGCACCGAGGGCGCCGTCTCCCTCGAAGGCACGCTCGCGGGCATCCTCGCCGCGGCGGTGATCGCCGTCCTCGGCGCCGCCCTCGGCCTGTTCTCCTGGCACGGCGTGCTGCCCGTGGTCTTCGCCGCCTTCGTCGGCACCACCTTCGAGAGCGTCGTGGGAGCGGCCCTCGAACGGCGCCAGTTGCTCGACAACGAAGCCCTGAACTTTCTCAACACCCTGGTGGGGGCCCTGGTCGCCGTGATCTTCGCGCCCTGGGTCGTCTGAGGTCCGCGCATGAAGTCCGCAGCCGTTTCGTCGTCTTCCGTCCCGGGCAAGCCGGGGGCGTCCAAGCTCCAGCTCTATACGCAGCTCGCGCGCCCGTTCACCCTGCTGCCGCCGCTGCTGGGCATCGTCTCCGGCTCGATCTGCGCCTTCGGCTCGGTGCACAACCCGGACCCCTCCCGCAGCCTCACCCCCTCGGTGGTGCTCACGGTCGTCCTGGGCTCCCTCTGCGCGAGCTTCATGAACGCGGCCTCGAACGCCATCAACCAGATCTACGACCTCGAGATCGACCGGCTCAACAAGCCCAACCGGCCGCTGGTCACCGGCGCCCTCTCGCTGCGCGAAGCCTGGGGCTTCACCTGGCTCTTCTACGCCCTGGCGCTGATCCCCACCTGGCTGGTGGTCCCCTATCCGTACGTGACCCTCGAGCAGAAGCTCACGGCGCCCCTCGCCGAGCACGTGACGTTCTTCATCTATCTCGCGGGCCTGCTCTTCACCTTCGTCTACTCGGCGCCGGAGCTGGGGCGGACCAAGACGCGCGGCATGCTCGCCAACTTCACCATCGCGATCCCCCGCGGCGTCCTGCTCAAGGTGGCGGGATGGGCCATGGTGGCCCACGTCTGGTACACGGAGCCCTGGTACATCGGCGGCGTCATCGGCCTGTTCCTGATCGGCGCCTCGTCCACCAAGGACTTCGCCGACATCGAGGGGGACCGCGCCGGCGGCTGCAAGACGCTGCCGATCCTCTACGGCGTCAAGAAAGCCGCCTGGATCATCGCCCCGTTCTTCGTGCTCCCCTGGCTCTTCGTGCCCCTGGGCGCCTTCCTCCCCGATCCCCAGAACCCGTCGCACCCCATCCTCACCGGCAACCCCTGGCTCCTCACCGCTTTCGGCGTGCTGTTCACAGTCTGGGGCGTCTACACGGTCTACCTGCTGCTGCGCGATCCGGACTCGCTCACCGCGACGGAGAACCACCCCTCCTGGAAGCACATGTACCTGATGATGATGGGCGCGCAGGTGGCCTTCGCTGTGGCGTATATGTTCTAGTCAACGGTGCCTCCAATAGCCAGGCCGCCGCTTCTGATGGGCCACCGCGACGATTTCAACGCCTGGCGTGAGCCGATAGATCAGCGTGTACGGGTACTGATTCGGGAAGACATAGCGCCGGCATCCGTAGCGATGCTTGGGCCAGCGTTCCGGCGCCTCCAGGATCGCTTTGATGCCCTGATCGAGAGCAAGGAGGAACCCGCGGGCGGCCAAGGGACTGCGCTCCGCGTACCAGCTCCTCGCCTCCTCTGCATCCGTAAGCGCTGCGGGATGCCAACGTAGCTCACTCGAAGCCACGGAACAGACGCTTCCTCACTTCGGTCCAAGGAATCGTCTCAACGGCTCCCGACTCCAACTCCTCGACCCGTCGCCGGATTACCGCGTCCCAGGCCTCTTCGGCGTCCGGATCCACCTGCTCGTGGAGGCTCTCGATCAAGGCTCCGGCGACCGAGGCTCGATCGCTCTCATCAAGCGTGAGCGCCTGCTTGAGCACCTCTTCAGCCGTGGGTGACATGCCTCGCAGTATACCGCTCCCGGAGGAGGCGCTCCATCCGCGCGCCGCTCCACCAAGGTCTATGCCGAGGAGAACCTGGCCGCCAGCGCAGGGCTCGCCGTCCGACGACCGGGAGGAGAGCGCGGCCGCCCTCAAGTCCCGTACTGGTACGCCAGCGTGTCGTTGGGCATGGTGAGCGGAAACTCGCCGATCTCCTCCATCTCCAACTGGTCGTTGAGCCGGTAGACGTGCCCGGCCTTGCCTTTGGCGCTGGTCGGGGCGCCCGGAACCGTCGAGTCCGTGCGGAAGACCAGGGTTCTGCCGGGGACCCAGATCTTCTCCTCCTGTGGCTTCCTGGGACCCCTCCCGAGGGTCACCCACTCCGCCGCCCCGCTGTCGATGACCACGATCTGCTTGTATCCCTTGCCGCAGCCCGTGGCCACCAGCCCCAGGAGTGCAACCGTCAACCAGAGGACTGCCGGGGTCTTCTTGCCATGCATGCCCGCCTCCTATTTCCGAAGATGGCCTATCTTACCCTCTTTTCCGCGTCTGACGCCTGTTTTCTGCCGGCGGACATTCTAATCCAGGTACCCGTACGCCTCGATCGTCAGGAACGGCACGAACGTCGGGCTGAGCCCCAGATCGTCCGGGATCTCCGCGGCCTGGCGCAGGCGGCCGCGGTCGGGCCGGTGCCGCCAGCGTCCGCGAGCCCCTCACGTCCGCACCCCGGCGAGGCTCCGCTGCGCCGCCTTGAACCACTGGAACAGCACCATCGGATCCACCTTCAGCGCATCGGCCAGCAGGAACAGCCACTCCGGAGGCTGAGCGACCCGGCCGGCTTCGATGTTCGCGATGTGCCGGCCCGTCACCCCTACCATCTGGCCGACATCGTCCTGCGTGAGATTGAGCTCGAGGCGGCGGGCCTGGATCGGGCTGCTCGCCACGGCCCGGCCAGCCTTCAGCCGGGCGCCCTTGCGAACGCGACGCGGATGGTTTGGTTGCATGGACGAAGACTATGACCACCCTTCCGAACTGTCAATGGATTGTTTCGGAAATGCCGCCATCTCTCTCGCTTGACACCGCGAGCCGGTTCAGGCGATCCTTTTTTTGAAATGGCCGTCCCCCGGCATCCCGCGGAGCAGAGGACCCTCGACCGGCTGAAGGGTCTCCTCCGCGAGCGCGGCGGGGTGAGGCCCTTTGAGGAAGCTCAGGGGTATACGCCCGGCCAGGTCAGCGACCTGTTCCGCCGCAAGGGCGGCAAGCGCCTGTCGGTGAACCTGCTCTGCCGGCTGGCCGAGCAGCTCGGCGTGCCCCTCACCTACTTCTTCGAGGACAGATCGGGCCAGGACGGCGCCGGCCCTGCCCGAACCCAGGAGCCGGACTGGCGCAGCCTCGACGACTATGTCGCCCATGTCATCGACGAGAGGATCCGCGCCGCCCTGAAGCAGCAGCCGAAGAAGACCGGGCGGCGCGGCTAGTGGGGTATCACAACGGATCTGACTGTAGGGGCGGTCCTGTGTGGGGCGCGCGAGCCACCCCTCTTACCTACAACTTCCAGGTGTCGAACGCGGGTAAGAACCGCAAATTCCATCGCTCGTCGAGAGCCGGGAGAGGCGGCTTTCGGCGCTGTAGTCGAGGAAACTCGTCCGCCCTGAGCCCTCGCCGCTGGCTACAGCGGCCATCAGTCCCAGCGTGCCTGATCAAGGTAGCGGTCCCATGGGTGTCTTGCCCCATCCTACCGCAGAAGCCGCAATTGCTACTGCTTGCACGCACCCGCGGAGTAATCCCAACTGCCTCCGCGGTCAAGACACCTATCGATCTGAAGCTGCCGCCAAAGCCACGTAAAGATGACCGCCGCGACCACCAACGCCGCGAGAATGGCCAACGAAAGGACACGCGGTGATTTCGACATCGCCAACCCTCAGTACCTCTCCGGCAAGCCTGCCGGCCGATATTGCGAACAGATAATCTGGCAAGTCAAGTTCGGTTTCCTGCCCGCTTCCTCACGGCCAAAACGGTTAGCCGCTTGATCCGCCTGCGAGGCGCTGATCGGATCTCCCAACAGTCGGTCGAAGAACTCGCGCAAGTCGCCGAGCCCACAAGCCTCCTTGAAGCCGAATGTGCCACACCTTGCTGCCTCGCAGGTTGCTTTGCAGTGGAAGTACTTGTCAGAGCGCCTCCAGTTTGCCTCTCGCATGTCGCCGTAGTTCCGCAGAATGGCCTGGCGAGCACAGTGACGCTGCGTTAGTTCGGCGATCTCGTCGGGCGTGGGGAAGCGAGTCTCGTCGATTAAGCCCGTTGGATCTACGGACGTGATCGGGTTTCCGCCGACGTACACATATAGGTTTTCGCCGCCGGCCAGCCCAATCGGATCCGGCCTCGTGTACCGGCCTGTGCTCACGTCGTAGTAACGGTGCACGTTGTAATACAACCCTCCCCGCAAACCATGCGAGCGGAAACTCGAGTCATCCCACTGGCCGGGGAAGCGTAGGAAAATCCCTGCGCTCTCCATCGTTGCCGTGGCTGCGGCGCTCTGATCTTCACCTTCGGGCGGCTCCTGCGGGTCTTCACCCTCCCCTGGAGGCCGGGGGGCAGGGAAAACGAACGGCGTGCCGAACGGATCGAGTCCTCCCTCCCACACGAGCATGCCCGCCACGTCCGTGGCCTGGATAGGCGTGCCTAAATGATCGGTCGTGAGGTAGAGGAGCGTATCCGCTCCCCCTCCCGCCTGCGGTCGCGTCAACTGCGCCACCGGCCGGCCCGCGAAGTAGAAGAGGTAGGCCGTCTCCATGACGACTCGGCTCGAGGGTGGGGCTCCCGTATCTCCTCGCCCGCCGCGGGTGTTCTGCTGGTGGATCTTGCGAGCTAACAGCAGCCCTTCAGAGCTGTAGGTGGGCTCGGTTTGCTCGAAGTCAGTGGAGTTCGAGAAGGTCAGCCGGGAGCGCCGCAGGAACCCGCGGCCATCGTAGAGCAGCTCGGTCGAAGCCGTCCCATCGCTCGTCGAGAGCCGGGAGAGGCGGCTCTCGGCGCTGTACGTAAGGAAGCTCGTCCGGCCCGATTCTTCGCCGGTGACTGCGGCTACCGTGGTCTCGTTGCCGGACGCATCGTAGCCGTAATCTAAATGGCTCCCCGGCTCTCCTCCCGGCGCCGGTTCAATACGTGACAGCTTGGGGTTATGGCCGCCCGCCTGGTTGGAGGGGTAGGAGTAGGTGAAGATCTCCACCGGCGGATCGAGGTCGACCGGGGGGATCTCGCTCAGTCGGTTGCCGATGCGGTCGTAGCTCCAGGCCCGCCGTCCCCAGGGGCCGTTGCCTTCGGTCAAGAAGTACTGTGGATCTTGATAGACAAAGGTCGAGAAGAAGCGGTCCGCTCCCACCGCCCGGTTGAGGCTGAGAACGTTGCCGACCCTGTCGGTCGAGTAGAGCTGGTCCAACCGCCCCGGCACTTCGATGCGGCTGGGGAAGTAGCGCGGATCGAAGCTCCGGATCTCGGCCAGGCCGTTACCGAAGGTGAAGCCGGCGAGCGGGCCGAAGGGCTTGTAGCGGGCGCCGGAAACGATCGCCTGCGGGGCCGCGCTCCCCGCCTGCACCTCCAGCGAGGCGTCCCGGTCGGCGAAGTTGTGCGTCAAGCGCGCGGTCACCCCTCCAGGATAGCCGATCTCGGCGCGGTTGCCGTTCTGGTCGTATCGATAGGTCAGCTCGCCATCCTGGGTGACCCTTCCGAAGCGGTCGTAGGCGTAGGCGACCTCGGAGCCGCTTCTGGCGATCTTCGTCAGGCGGCCTTTGGACAACGGCACCGCGGGGTCGTCGTAGATGTAGGTGGTGTCAACGGCCGGTGCAACCCCGGTTTATGACTCGAACCGCAGGCCGGGGTCGTGGCGGGTCCGGAAGAGGTAGGCGAGCACCCGGCGGGCCAGCCTGGCCGTGGCGGTTTCCTGGTCCGCCGCATCCTTGAACAACCGCAGGGCGGCCAGGGCCTCGCGGTGCACTCCCTTCGACTTGAACACCCTGGTCAGCTCCCGGGCCAGGACCTTGACCTCGGCAGCGCGGCCCTGGTCCAGGAGCAGCACCGCCTCCTCCAGCAGCGCCAGGGCCACGTCGTACGACATCCTCTCCGCGGCGAACCTCTCCCGCGCCTGCTTCAGGAGCCGTAGGGCCTCGTGCGGCCGGCCCAGGCCCGCCGCGATGCGGCCTTCCAGCCAGGTCACGCGGTTGAGCTCGATGGCGTCGCCCCTTTTCGTAACCAGGTCCCGCACCTGGTCCAGCAATTCGGTGGCCTCGGAGAAGCGGCCCACATGGCAGCAGAGGACGGCCAGGTTGAAGCGCTGCATGTAGAGAAGCCGCGCATCGCCCTGGCGCTCCACCACGTGCGCCGCCTGAAGGAGGGTCTCGATGGCGTGCTCGTACTCGCCCATGACCTCCAGCGTGAATCCCTTCTTGATCAGGACGCGCCCGGGGGAGCGGCCCACGGCCGCGGCTTCGTCGAGCAGGGCCAGGGCCTCGGCAAAGCGGCGTTGATCTCTGCGCAAGGACGCCTCCAGGTCGAGCAGACGGCCGGGATCGAGCAATCCCTCGGGGTCCGAGCCCGCGTGCCAGAGCCGCCTGGCCTTCTCGAGGCCAGCCTCCGCCGCTCTCAGCTCGCCGGCGACGCGCAGCGCGTTCGCCCCGTGCGCGCTGGCATAGCCCTGGACCCGCAGGCGCCAGGCCTCGGGGCCGCGGACCCGCTCCGCGATCTCCTCGGCGAGGCGTGCCAGGGCCGTCGCTTCCTCCACGTTGCTCGATGCTCGCTGCGTCGATTCGGCGCAAACCCTTTCGCAGAGCGCCCAGTTCTGGTACTCCGCGGCCACGCGCACCACCGCCAGCCTGGACTCTGATGGGAGATCCGCCAACAACCGCCACTGCTCCTCGGCCCGGCGGCGATCCTCCTCCCGCGGCGACTGGTCCGGCAGGGGGAGGCGCAGGAGACGGCCGTAGGCAGCCCTGGCCCAGGTATCGAACCTCTCCGTGATCTCGCGGAAGAGGTCCTCCACACCACCGCCCTGCCTTTGGGGCGTCCTGCGGAGCGTCTCGTACGAGCCGAGGACCTCGTCGGCGTCCGGCAGGGAGATCGAGGCGCAGCGCGCCATTCGCTCCAGAAGGTCGCGGCCGGGCGTGGCCTTCCCCAGCTCGATCAAGGCGATGAGGGAGGGGTGCACGCCGGTTTCCTCGCCGAACTGCTCCTGGGTCTTGCCGGAGACCGCCCGCAGCAGGCGGGCCAGCAGATGCTCTCGTCTCATCCGATCCCCCCACTTAGGAAATTGGCGAATTTTCGCCGGCCCCACACCTAAGATTACGGGCGCGGCCCGCGCGAGCCATGGCGGCCGCGGCCGGGCGCCGCGCAGGAGATGATCCCATGCAACGCATCCTCGTCGCCCTGGCCCTTGCCTCCTCCCTCCTCACCTCGCCGGGCCCCCGGCCCGACCTCCTCGGCCCGTTCCGGACGTTTCTGTCCTTGCTTGGCAGCGGATCGTCCACCAAGGAAGGCTGCGGGATGGACCCCAGCGGCCACTGCAACACCGCTCCCCAGCCTGGGCCCGAGATTGAGGCAGGCTGCGGCATGGACCCCGACGGCCGACCCTGCTCATGACTCGAACCGCAGGCCGTGGTCGTGGCGAGCCCGGAAGAGGTAGGCGAGGACCCGGCGGGCCAGCGCGGCCGTGGCGGTTTCCTGGTCCGCCGCATCCTTGAAGAGCCGCAGGGCGGCCAGGGCCTCGCGGTGCACTCCTTTCGACTGGAACACCTCGGTCAGCTCCTGGGCCAGGACCTTGACCTCGGCAGCACGGCCCTGGTCCAGGAGGAGCACCGCCTCTTCGAGCAGCGCCAGGGCCACGTCGTACGACATCCTCTCCGCGGCGAACCTCTCCCGGGCCTGCCTCAGGAGCCGGAGAGCCTCGTGCGGCCGGCCCAGCCCGGCGGCGATGCGGCCCTCCAGCCAGGTCACGCGGTTGAGCTCGATGGCGTCGCCTCTTTCCGTAACCAGGTCCCGCACCTGGTCCAGCAGCTCGGTGGCCTCGGAGAAGCGGCCCAGATGGCAGCAGAGGACGGCCAGGTTGAAGCGCTGCATGTAGAGCAGCCGCGAATCGCCCTGGCGCTCCACCAGGGGTGCCGCCCTGAGGAGGGCCTCGATGGCGCGCTCGTACTCGCCCAGGACCTCCAGCGTGAACCCCTTCTTGATCAGGACGCGCCCGGGGGAGCGGCCCACGGCCGCGGCTTGGTCGAGGAGGGCCAGGGCCTCGGCGAAATGGCGTTGATCCCGGCGCAGGGACGCCTCCAGGTCGAGCAGCCGGCCGGGATCGAGCAGCCCATGGGGATCTGAGCCCGCGTGCCAGAGCCGCCTGGCCCTCTCGAGGCCAGCCTCTGCCGCCCTCAGCTCGCCGGCGACGCGGAGGGCGTTCGCCCCGTGCGCGCTGGCGTAGCTCTGGACCCGCAGGCGCCAGCCCTCGGGTCCGCGGACCTGCTCCGCGATGGCCTCGGCGAGCCGCGCCAGGTCTGCCGCCTCCTCGACGCTGCGCGACGCTCGCTGCGTGGATTCGGCGCAGATTCTTTCGCAGAGCGCCCAGTTCTGGAACTCCGCGGCCACGCTTACCACGGCCAGCCTGGCCTCGGACGGAAGGTCCGCCAACAGCCGCCACTGCTCCTCGGCCCGGCGGCGGGCCACTTTGACCTGCTGGGGCTCGGGGTAGGCCTCGACCGGCACCGTCCGGGAGCGGCGGACGGCCTCGGTGAGGCCTTCGCGGGCGAAGCGCGCGGCGGCGAGCGCCGCCTCCTCGATCTCGGCCCGCTCCTCCTCAGTGAGGTCCTCGGACGCCTCCAGGGCGTCGAGGCCTTCGAGGCAGGCCGTCACCAGCCGCACCTCCGCGGGCTTGGCTTTCAGGGCCGCCAGCAGGCGCTCGAAGTCCTCGTCCTTGATCTCGCCGCCGCGCTCGCGGCTCAGATGCTGGGAGACGCGGCTCTGGGACATGCCGGCGGCGGCGGCCATCTCCTTCTGGCTGACGTCGTGCCAGAGCGCCAGGATGGACAGGAGAAGCTGCCGGAACGTGAGCTTGCGCGGCATGCAACGATCTCCATGGAAGGAAGGGCTCCACAGTACCTCGGTGCCTCCGGCGTGTGGGACGTGACACGGCGGAGGCGACACTCCCGGGCGCTACCCGCGTATTGTATTCAAAGGTTCGCCAATCTCCTAAGTGATGTCTTGACGGTCCCGCCGAGCCGCCACAATCGCGCGGAACATGATCATCCCGGGCGAGAGCCTCCGATCCGCGCCAACCCGCCATCCTGAGGAGAGGGACCTGGAGCTTTTCATGCGCGCCAGCCTGCCTGGTCCCGAGGCGCGCGCCGTGGTGCGCCACCTACTGAGCGGCTGCCCGCGGTGCCTGCGGGTGACGCGTCGGTTGTGGGGTCTGGGCGCGGCCGGCGCGCTGGCGGAGATCCACCAGTTCGTGCGGCCCGCCCCGGAGGAGGACCTCGGCGAAGAGACTCCGGAGGAGCTGGCGAGGGAGATCATCGCGGAGCTGCAGAGCGCGCAAGCGAACATCGAAGCGGTGCTGCGCCTTCTCCACGGCGAAGAGCCCGAGCCGGTGCCGGCCGGGCCCAAGGGTCTGCGGCGGCCGCGGGCCGTCCTCCCCTTCCACAGGAAAGCCAGATGACCGAGGCCGAGGCGCGGGAGCAACTCCGCGAGGTGGTGCAGGACCTGTATGCGATCCGCGACCGGTTGAAGCGCATCTCCGCAGCCCTGCCGCCGCAACCCGAGCACGGGGTGCGCCTGGGGGACGTGGAGCCGGAGCTGCGCGACGTGATCGGCTGCGTGCTCATCGATCTGGTCGTGCCTGCCATCGACGACCTCAGCGCGGCCGCCTCTGAGGACGAAGAATGAGCCCTCCCAAATCGAAGCCACAGACGGTGCGCCTGCTCGGCGAGCTCATGGCGGGTGCCGGGGAGGAGCGGATGGAGCGCGTAAAGGAGGAGCGCTTTCACAGCCTGGAGCTCTACGAGCTGGTGCTGGAGGAAGCGCAGGCCGCGCTGCCGTTCGCGCCGCGGCGGGCCAACGAGCTGGCGACCCTGGGGGCGGAGCTCTGCGTGCGGCTGGGCACACGCGGCAGGCTCGCGCCCGCGGCCAAGAGCGAGGGCCTGGCGCGCGCTTTGTGCCTGACGGCCACGGCGCGCCGGCTGATGGGCCACGTCGAAACCGCGGAAGCCCTTCTGGAGCGGGCGCAGTACCTTACGCTCGAAGCCGCGGGCCGCGGGCGGTTCTGCCGCGCCCTGGGCCTGCTGCGCTGGGACCAGGGGCGCACCGCGGAAGCCGCCGCGCTGCTGCACCACGGCTTGCAGCTCTTTGGCCAGGCGCAGAATGGCAAGGAGGAGGAGGCGTGCCGGGCGCTGCTCGGCCTGCTGTATGTGGAGGAGGGCGAGACGGGGTGGGCGGCGCCGCTGCTGCGGCGGGCCTGGCGGGCGCTGGAGCGCGCGGGGGAGGCCTGGCTGGCCGTGCGCAGCGGCCTGGGCCTGGCGCTCTGCTTCGCGGCAGCCGGCGAGGCCGCGAAGGCGAGGCAGGCCCGCGAGAGCGCTTGGAGGCTCTACGGAGGGGTGCGCCATGAGAAGGCGCTGTTCGCCCTGTATTGGATGGAGGGCCGGGTGGCTGCAGGCGCGGGCGAGGTCGCGGCGGCCGAGCCCCTGCTGGAGGCGGTGCGGCGCAAGCTGATCGCGCGGCGCCTGCTTCCCGAAACCACTCTGGCGACGATCGATCTGGGGCTCGTGCTGAGGGAGCTGGGGAGAGGCGGGGAGTTGAGCGCCCCTGTGGAGGAGTTGGCCACGCGCTTCGCGGGCCGGCCGGGCCTCGACCTGGCGCTGGGCGCGTTGGCGATCTATGCGGAGGACGCCGCGGCCGGGCGGCTGGACCGCCGTCAGTGGAGCTTCCTGGCCCCGGAACTGCGGCGGGCGTTCCGGCTGCAGGGCGTCCGCGTGAGCCCGGTGCCTTTCGCCTGAGCCGGGGGCCAGGCCTTCGAAGGCGCGCTTGTCATTCCTTTCTCGTGCCGGCGCCGGCGGGCCTACCGCCGGCGCAATTTCTTCTCCCGCCTGCGCAGCTGGCTCGTCCGCCCGAGGAATTTGGCCAACCGCCGGCGCAATTTGTTCTCCCGCCTGCGCAGTTTGTCCTCCCGCCTGCGTAACTTGCTCAGCCGCCTGAGTAATTTGTCCTCCCGCCTGGGCAAGCGGGCCTTCCGCCTGGGTCATTTGCTCAGCCGCCTGAGCAGGCGGGCCTACCGCCTGAGCAATTTGTCCTCCCGCCTGCAGCGGCGGGTCAACCAACTGCGCAGGCGGGCCTCGTCGAGCTGCGGGCGGATCAACCGGCCAGGCAGGCGGGCCTTGTCGAGACGCGGGCGGACGCTCTCGCCGCGCCGGCGGGCCTTGTCGAGCTGCAGGCGGGATTTGTCGAGACGCGGGCGGTTCGACCAACTGCGCAGGCGGATGAACCAGCTACGCGGGCGGGCCTCGTCGAGCTGCAGGCGGGAGGTGTCGCGGCGCCGGCGGACGTCCTCGCCGCGCCGGCGGATCCACCGACTGCGCGGGCAGGCCTTGTCGTTGCGCCGGCGGACGCTCTAATCCAGGTAGCGGTAGGCCTCGATCGTCAAGAACGGCACGAACGCCGGGCTGAGCACCAGCGAATCGAGGATCTCGGCCGCCTGGCGCAGCCGCCCGCGGTCAGGGCCGCCGAGGGCGGCCAGCTCCTCGTCGCGCAACTCGCGGTAGATCTCGGGGGTGATCCGGCGGCCGTCGTCCATCGAGGCGCCGTTCTGGCTCCATTGCCAGAGTTGGGAGCGGGAGATCTCGGCGGTGGCGGCGTCTTCCATCAGGTTGCGGATGGCGGCGGCGCCCATGCCCTGGAGCCAGGAGTCGAGGTACTGCAGGGCGATCGAGATGTTCGAGCGCACGCCGTCCTCGGTGATGCGGCCGCCTGGCACCTGGAAGTCGAGGAGGTCGGCGGCGGTGACGTTGACGTCCGTATCCCGGAGCACGTCCTTCTGGTGCGGCCGGTCCCCCAGGTGACGGTCGAAGACCTCCTTGGCGACCGGCACGAGGTCGGGGTGGGCCACCCAGGTGCCGTCAAAGCCCTGGCGGGCCTCGCGCTCCTTGTCCTCGCGGACCTTGGCGAGGGCGACGCGGTTGACCTCCTCGTCGCGGCGGCTGGGGATGTAGGCCGCCATGCCGCCGATGGCGTGGGCGCCGCGCAGGTGGCAGGTGGCGACCAGCAGGTCGGTGTAGGCGCGCATGAAGGGCACGGTCATGGTGACCTGCGAGCGGTCGGGCAGCGCGGCGCCGCCCGAGGGGAACTTGCGGATGATGCTGAAGATGTAGTCCCAGCGGCCGGCGTTCAAGCCTGCGGCGTGCTCGCGCAGCTCCCAGAGGATCTCGTCCATCTCGAAGGCGGCGCTGATGGTCTCGATGAGCACGGTGGCGCGGACGGTGCCGCGGGGGATGGCGAGCAGGTCCTGGGCGGTCTCGAAGGCGTGGTTCCAGAGCTGCGCTTCGAGGTGGCTCTCGAGCTTCGGCAGGTAGAAGTAGGGGCCGGTGCCGCGGCTCACCAGCTCGTCGGCGTTGTGGAAGAAGTAGAGGCCGAAGTCGAAGAGGCTGGCCGAGACGGGGGTCTCGCCGAGGACCGCGTGCCGCTCCACCAGGTGCCAGCCGCGCGGGCGGACGAGGAGGGTGGCCGTCATCTCGTTCAGCCGGTACTCCTTGCCCTCGGGGCTGCGGTAGTCGAGCTGCCGCCGCACGGCGTCGATGAGGTTCGCCTGGCCCTCGACGACGTTCTCCCAGGTGGGGGAGAGGGCGTCCTCGAAGTCGGCCATGAAGACGCTCGCCCCCGAGTTGAGGGCGTTGATCATCATCTTGCGTTCGACCGGGCCGGTGATCTCGACGCGGCGGTCTTCGAGGTCCGGCGGCGCCGGCGCGACCTGCCAGCGCGAGCTGCGGATGGATTCGGTGTGCTCCAGGAAGTCGAGCCCGATGCCGCGGGCGAGGTCTTCCTGGCGCAGGAGGCGCCGCCGCAGCAGGTCGTCCCGCGCCTCGCCGAGCCGGCCCTGCAGCTCCGCCACGAACTCCAGCGCCTGTGGCGTGAGCACCCGCTCGCGCGCGGGCGTCTCCGATCCCGCTACCCGGATCTTGGTCGCCATGCGTTCCCCTCCCCCCTTACCCTATCCTAGCTCGCCGGAGCCGGGAGCGCCGGTCGTCGCTGATTCGGCGCGTGATCGCCACTTGCAAATATTCTTAACATCTGTTAGCTTCCCCGGGCCGATGGGGCCCCGCGGCATTCATCTCAGAACTTGGACGAGGTCTCCGGACCTTGAAAGGAGAGATCCATGCTGCGTCAACCTGGATTCTTGCGGATCGCGATTCTGGCTGTTCTGCTGCTGCTGGGGGGGCTGTCCAGCAGCTTCGCGCAGAACTGTGTGATTACCCGTCAGCAGGTGCAGTCCGACCTCAACGCCGGCCTGTCGCCCGAGGAGGTCAGCGCCAAGTACAGCGGGTGCACGGCGGACGATTCGGTTCAGGCCGCGGGGACGACGACCGCCGCGGCGTCGAGCGAGGCGACGGGCGAATCCGCCGCCGCGGCGGCTGTGGCTCCGGGCCCGACGTCTCCATCGACCCAGATCATCACCAACACGGGCAGCACCTTCTATGAGGCGATCAAGTCTTGCGGCTATCACCCGCAGCGCGAGGAACTGGCCTGCACCATCGAGATCCGGCAGCGCTTCGGCTTCGGTGGCCAGATCTGCGCGGCTCCGGGGAGCCACGAGTTCGTCCTCTTCTGTGTCGATTACGGCGCGGGCCTGGTGCCGGTGAACATCAACGGGTTCCACATCCACGACGAAGCCTTCGGCGTGAACCCGAACTGGTACTTCGCCGCCGTGGTGCAGTCCGACTGGCGCCTGCTGTCGCTGCCCAACAATGGCCGGACGCTCAAGGCTCGGGCCATCCTCTCCTGGGGCTGGCCGGTGTTCAGTTGCACGGCCGCGCCTACCTGGGGCAACCAGGCCGATTTCCGCATCCGTCTCGATCCCTGAAGAGCGAAAACGTGACCTGAAGGGAGCGCCGCCTGGGGGCGGCGCTCTTCGTTTTCGGCGGCAGCTACTCCGCACGAAACAGTGGCGCCTGGACCTCCTCCGCCTCCTCCTCGGCGGCGGGCTCGGCCTCGGCCAGGGGGTCCAGCTCGGGCGGCATCTCCATCTCCGCGACCTCGAGGGCGTGGGGCTCGGCGGCGATCGCCGCGATCTCGGCCTGCTCGGCCATCTCCTGGCGCTCCTCGGGGGAGGGCGGCGCCGGCAGATACACGTAGCGGCCGAGGCCGCGGTGGTACTGCATACCGGTCGCGGCCTCGCGGGAGGCGCGGAGCTGGTTGATCTTGGAGTCGAGGTCGTCGATGAAGTGGAGGGCCAGGGCCTCGGGGGTCATCGGCTCCACCGGCGAGGCGAACTCCTTCCTGCCCTGGTGGGAGAGGACCAGGTGCTCGAGCAGCAGCCGCAGGTCCTCGGGGAAGCCCGCGATGGCGGCGCAACGCTCGATCAGCAGGTCGCGGCCGATGACGACGTGCCCGACGAGCCGGCCTTCGAGGGTGTAGTCGTTGACCGGCATGGCCCCCAGCTCGCGCAGCTTGCCGAGGTCGTGGAAGAGCACGCCGAGCAGCAGGAGGTCGCGGTCGAGGTCCCGGTAGTGGCCGCAGACGAGCAGGGCCAGCTCCGCCATGGAGACCACATGCTCGAGCAGGCCGCCGCGGTAGGCGTGGTGCATCGACTTGGCCGCCGGATGCTCGCGCAGGGCCGGGCCGTGGACCGCCAGCGTCTCCGTGGCCAGGCGGCGCAGCACCGGCCGGTCCACGCCCTCCGCGTAGGTGCGCTGGAGTCGCATCCAGAGATCATCGATGTCCTCGCGCGTGGACGGGATGAGCTTCGACTCGTCGAAGCCGTAGTGCCGGTCCCCCTCGGTGGCTTGGCGGCAGTCGTCGATGGTGAGCTGGAGCTGGTCGCGGTAGTTCTTCACCGAGCCGCGGAAGGCGACGAACTGGTGGGGCTCGAAGCTGCCGCTGAGGGCCGGGCTGTCGGACCACACCTTGGCCACCATGGAGCCGCTCGCGTCCGTGATCTCCAGGTCCAGAAAGCTCTTGCCGTTGCGGTCCTGGCGCATCTCCTTCTTGGTGAGGAGCGCGAAGCCCTGGACACTGTCCCCGGCTTCCCAGGTGCGGATCGGTTGGTTGCGCAGGATCTTCGGCATGGCGAACCCGCCCATAGTAGTCTTTCCGCGAAACCGTGCCAACCCGGTCGTTCGGATGGGGTGATGGAGTGGCACCGGGCGTGCATCGAGGCCGCGCGTGAGATACCGGATCCCGCTGTTCTTCCTCCTCCTTTTCATCCTTCTCCCGTTCGCGCCCCTGGGGGCCGAGGGCCTGCAGGAGAACGATCCGACCCTCTGGCCCGAGCCGGAGCGGGCCTTCCTCCAGGACGGCCCCGGATTGCTCCTCACGCCGGAGCAGCGCACCGACCTGCGCAGCTTCAACCCCGAGGCGCGGGCCCGCTGGATCCGGGAGTTCCTGGACCGCGACCCGGTCCCCGAGACCAAGGCCAACGAGCTGCGCGAAGGCGTCGCGCGCCGCCAGCGGCTGGCCGAGGACCAGTTCCTCTCGCCGCGGGACGTGCGGGCCCAGCTCCTGTTCCTGAACGGGATGCCCGAGGACCGGCGGGTGGTGGACTGCGGCGCGGTCTTCAAGCCGCTGGAGGTCTGGACCTACCGCGGCGGCGGGATCGGCCCGGACGGCAAGCCGCTGCAGCGGCAGGCCGTGGTCTACACGCCCGGCAAGGGGGAGCCCTACCGCCTCTGGCTGCCCAGCGACTCGAAGCGGGCGCTCTACACGCCGCTCATGGAGTACTGGCTCGAGCAGTGGGAGGAGCAGCATGGCAAGACGTTCCGCGCCGTGCGCTTCGACCTCCAGAACTGCAAGGAGGCGAAGACCGTCGACCAGGCCACCGGCGTTCCCGGACTGACCGGGGCCCACGCGGGCAGAGGCGTGCGGGTCCGGCCGAAGGACGCTTCCCCGTTGCTGGCGCCGCCGGCCGACCTCGCCCGCTGGGCGCGCGAAGCCGCGGCCACCGAGCTGCCCTCGCCGTCGCCGGACCTCAAGGTCGCCTCGGCGGAGCTCCGCTTCCCCGACCGCGAGGGCCAGCGCCTGGTGACCCGCGCCCTGGTCACCCTGCCGGCGGATGCCGGGTTCAAGACAGTCCAGGAGGGCAAGCCGGGGATCCGCCTGATCGTCGAGGGGCTGGTGGAGCAGGAAGGCCAGCCGCTCGAAGACTTCAGGATGCGCTTCCAGCACCCCGTCCCGAAGCCGGGGGAGCCGGTCGTGCTGGCCATCGACCGGCCGTTGCGCCCGAAGTCGAACTACGTGATGCGGCTCAAGGTCCATGACGAGGTGGGCGGCGGCGAAGCGAGGATCTCGCGGGGCTTCCGGGTGCCGTCGGAGCCGACGCCCGAGCCCAGGCCCGCCAACGCCGCCTCGGGCGAGCTGGTGCCGGTCTCAACCGTGGCCGGCCCGGACAGCCTGATCCTGCTGCCGCCGGCCGAGGACATCCTGGTGGGGCTCTGGCGTACCGAGGCGATCGTGACCGGCGAGCGCATTCAGAAGGTGACGTTCCTGGTGGACGGCAAGCCCCAGCTCACCGTCGCCAGGCGCCCCTTCGCGGTCGAGGTGCGGCTGGAGCGCTTCCCCACCGAGCAGACCGTCCGTGCCCAGGGGTACGACGCCGAGGGCAAGCTGGTGGCCGCCGACGAGGTGATCCTCAACCAGCCGCGCGGCGCCTTCAACGTGCGCATCGTCTCGCCGGGCAAGGGCGTCAAGGTCCAGGGGCGCACCCTGGCCCGCGCCGAGGTGGTGGTGCCCGACGGCCGGCGCATCCAGTCGTTGGAGTTCCGCGTCAACGACCGTGCGGTGGCTTCCCTCACCAAGCCGCCGTGGCAGGCCGAGGTCTCCGTGCCGGCCGACGCCGACCTCGTCTACCTCACGGTGCTGGCCACCCTGGACGACGGCACCCGGGCCGAGGCCGTGCGCTACCTGAAGTCGCCGCAGTACGTGTCGGAGGTGGACGTCAACCTGGTGGAGCTGTACGTGGCGGTGACGGACCGCTCCGGCAACCTCGTGCGCGACTTGAAGCAGGAGGACTTCGAGGTCTACGAGTCGGGCAAGCCGCAGGAGATCGCCAAGTTCGAGCTGGTGCAGAACCTGCCGCTGGTCGTCGGCGTGCTGATCGACACCTCGGGGTCCATGGCCGGCTCCATGGTGGACACGCAGAAGGCCGCCGCCGGGTTCCTGGAGGGCGTCCTGACGCCGCGCGACAAGGCCTTCGCCGTGAGCTTCGCCCGCCGGCCGCGGCTGGAGATGCCGCCCACGGACGACGTGGGCGCCGTGGTGCAGGCCATCGAAGGGCTCCAGGCCGTGGGCGATACGGCGCTGCATGACGCCCTGGTGCACAGCCTCTACTACTTCCGCGGCGTCCAGGGTCAACGGGCCCTGGTGCTGCTCTCGGACGGCGACGACAACGCGAGCAACATCAACTACAAGGACGCCCTGGAGTACGCTCGCAGGAGCGGGGTCGCCATCTACGCCATCGGTCTCAACCTGCCGCCGTTCGAGGCCGCGGTCCACGCCAAGCTCGAGGAGTTCGCCAAGGCTACCGGCGGCCGGGTCTTCTTCACCCACAACGCCGAGGAGCTGCCGGGCATCTATAAGCAGATCGAGAACGAGCTGCGCAGCCGCTACCTGGTGGCCTACAACTCCACCGAGATCGGCGGCCAGGGCGGGTTCCGTACGGTAGACGTCAAGCTCAAGAAGGGAGGCCTCAAGGCGCGGACGGCGCGGGGGTATTACCCGTGAGGGGCCCTCACTCCCCCGGCCGGATCGGCCTCTCCCTTCTCCTCCTCGCCCTCCCCGCCCTCGCCCAATCGCCCTCTCCCTCCGACCCCACCCTCTGGCCCGAGCCGCAGCGGGCGTTCTTCCAGGACGGTCCGGGGCTGCTGCTCCCGCCCGAGCAGCGCCAGGCGCTGGCGGCCCTGGACGAAGCCGGGCGCGAGCGGTTCATCCGCGAATTCCTCGACCGGGATCCAATCCCCGAAACGCCCGGCAACGAGCTGCGCCAGGGGATCGAGCGCCGCCGGCGCCTCGTGGCCGGCGAGTTCCCCTCGCCGCGCGACGCGCGGGCCCAGCTCGTCTTCCTGCGCGGCCGGCCGGCGGAGCGGCGGGTGGTGGACTGCGCCGCCGCCTTCAAGCCGCTGGAGATCTGGTCCTATCCAACCGTGGACGGCGCCGCGAAGGAGCTGATCCTCTACCGCCCTTCCTCGGACGAGCCGTTCCGGCTCTGGCTGCCCATCGACTCGAAGCGCGCCCTCTACACCAGCGAGATGGAGTTCTGGCTCCTCCAGGCGGACCTGGCGCGCCTGCCCGGCAAGCGCCTCGACCGCTTCTTCTGCCCCGATTCCAAGCGGGTGGACCGCGTCACCGGGATCGACGGACTGGGAGACGGCACGACGCAGGACTTGAGCGCCGCCACCTACGGCGCCAGCGACCGCCCGGCGGAGGCGGCCCGCGACTTCCGCTGGGTGCGTCCGGAGAACCGGATCGCGCTGCTGTGGGGTCCCCCCGGCCTCGCCGCCTGGGCCCGCGAGGCGGCGGCGACGCCGCTGCCGCCCGCGCCGGAGCCCCTGGAGCTGGGCGGGCTGGACCTCGACTTCCCCTCCCGCCAGGGCCAGCGCCTCCTCGCCCGCGCGCTGTTGAGCCTGCCGTCCGCCGCCGGCATGGCGGCCGCGGACACCGGGGGCGGCCGGCAGCGGGTGCGCCTCACCGTCGACGGCGTCGTCGAGCGTGGAGACGCCGTCTTCGAAGACTTCCGGGTGCGCTACCAGGTGCCGCCGCCAGCGCCTGGCGCGCCCGCCGCCCTGCTGCTGGAGCGGGCGCTCCGCCCGGGACAGAGCTTCGTGCTGCGGCTGCGGGTCAGGGACGAGACCAGCGGCGCCGAGACCGCCGTCGTCCGCGGCTTCCGTGTCCCGGAGCGGCCGGAGCGGCACATCTCCCCCGAGCTGACGGCCAGGGCCCTGGGCGGCGAGACGGTGCGGCCGGGCGGCGTCACCGGGCCCGACACGCTGCTGCTGGTACCGCCCCCCTCCGAAGTGGTGCTCGGCGTCTGGCGGGCCGAGGCGGTGGTCTCGGGCCGCCGCATCGCCAGAGTGGCCTTCCTGGTGGACGGCCAGCCCCAGCTTTCGCGCACCCGGCCGCCCTACTCGGCCGAGCTGCGGCTGGCCGAGGTCCCCCACGAGCAGGTGGTGCGCGTCGAGGGCTACGACGCCGAAGGCGGCCTGGTGGCCTGGGACCAGGTGGTGCTCAACCAGGCGCGCGGCCGGCTGCGGGTGCTGATCACCGATCCGCCGCGGGGCCGCCGCGCGGCGGGCAAGGTCCTGGCGCGGGCCGAGGTGGTGGTGCCCGAGGAGCGGCGGGTCGAGAGCGTCGAGTTCCGCGTCAACGACCGCACGGTCGCCACCCTCGCCGACCCCCCCTGGCAGCGGGAGATCGAGGTGCCGTCCGCAGGGGACCTCGCCTATCTCACCGTCATGGCGCGGCTCGACGACGGCAGCCAGGCCGAGGACGTGCGCTTCCTGCGCGCGCCGGCCAACCTGGGCGAGGTCGAGGTGGACCTGGTGGAGCTCTTCGCCACGGTCCTCGACTCCTCCGGCCACCCGGTGCGGGGACTCCCGGCGTCGGACTTCGAGGTGCTCGAGGCCGGCAGGCCGCAGAAGATCGTCCGCTTCGAGCAGGTGGACCTGCCGCTGTCGCTGGGGATCGCCATCGACACCTCCTTCTCGATGGCATCTTCGCTGGCCGAGGCCGAGCGGGCCGCCGCCGGCTTCGTGCACAACCTGCTCACCCCGAAGGACCGCTGCTTCACTCTCGGCTTCTCCTCCCGCCCTGTGCTCCTGATACCGCCGGTGGACGACGCCGAGGCGGTGAGCCTGTCGCTGGAGGGCCTGCGGGCGTTCGGCCGCACGGCGCTCTACGACGCCGTCATCACCGCCCTCTACTACTTCCGCGCCGAGCGGGGGCAGCGCGCCCTGGTGCTGCTGACCGACGGCGACGACACCTTCAGCAGCACCTCCTGGGAGGACGCGCTCTCCTACGCCCGCCGGAGCGGCGTCGCCATCTATACGATCGGGCTCGGCCTCTCCGAGCTGAAGCTCGGTGCCAGGAGCAAGCTCGCCGAGCTGGCGGAGGCGACCGGCGGCCGGGCCTTCTTCATCGACCGCGCCGAGGAGCTGGCGGGCGTCTACGGCCGCATCAGCGAGGAGCTGCGCAGCCGCTATTTCCTGGCCTACAGCTCCGACCGACCGGCGGACCCCAATGGGTTCCGGCCGGTCGAGGTGCGGGTGAAGCGGGGGCTCAAGGCGCGGGTGTCGCGGGGGATCTATCCGTAAAGATCTCGCGCAAAACGCGATACCATCGCCCCCATGCTCCTCGGCCGGCGGACTCCCGTCACGACCTTTCTCCTCGTCATGATCGGAATCCTGTTCCTGACCGAGACGCTCCTGGGCGGCTCGACCGATGAGCGGGCGCTGGTGACCCTGGGGGCCAACGTCCCATCTCTGGTCCGGGGGGGCCAGTACTGGCGGCTGGTGGCCAGCATGTTCCTCCACATCGGTTTCTTCCACCTGCTGGTGAACGGCTGGGCGCTCTACCAGCTCGGCGCCCTGTTCGAGATCCTGCTGGGGTCCGGGTGGCTGCTCCTGGTCTACTTCATCAGCGGGATCGCCGGCTCCATCACCAGCGTGATGTTCAGCCGGGCGGACCTCTCCGCCGGCGCCTCCGGGGCCATCTTCGGGCTGATGGGCGCCCTCATCGCCTTCCTCCTGAAGCGGCGGGACGTCCTCACCCCTCAGGCCAGGTCGCTCCTCCTGCAGCTCCTCTTCTGGGCCGGCGTCAACGTCTTCCTCGGCTTCTCGACGCCGGGCATCGACAACGCCGCCCACCTTGGCGGCTGCGCGGCCGGTTTCCTGCTCGGTCTCCTCCTGCCGGAGCCGCCCCACTACCGTCCGGTGGCGGAATTATGACGGGTGGGTGTGACGGTTTGATACAATCAGGCGCCGGGGCGCAGAAAAGACCTCGCCCGCCACCCCGTTCCACCCGTACAGGCTTTTTGACCGGGTTCCCGGGTCCGCCCCGCGGCAGCCGTACAGACCGGCAACGGAGAGATCACTCTGGAGGATTCACTGAAGATGGCAGCACGACGCATGATGAACCGCCTCTACTACTTCACGATCGAGGACGAGAGCATCCTCGCCGAGACGTTCGCCCAGTTGGACAGGGAGGTCTACGCGATCACCTACAAGGTCGCGGGGACGGAGGACGTCTTCGTCACCACCAGCGAGACCAGGGACGCGATGGACCGCCACGACATTCCCTACAACCTGCTGGCCGAGGAGGACGGCGCCAGGATCGCCGTCTACCACTCGCCGCTCTCGCGCGAGGAGCTGGGGGACTACGAGGACGCCGTCAAGGCGCTCGCCCTCGCCTACCGGGCCATCGCGGTGGCCTGCGTAGGGGTCAACGGCGAGACCAACCTCGGCTTCGACCTCTCGAACGGGGCCAGGCACTACACCTACTTCACGGCGCCCGCCGGCCACACCTTCATCTGGCGCCTGTTCCGCGAGCGCGACGAGGCGGTGGACTTCCTCGGCAAGCTGACGGCTGGGGAGAAGAAGGCCGTGGAGTGGGCGGAGTCGATCCCGCTTTCGTCGAGCAAGGAGCTGAAGTCGTATCATTGAGCCGCCGGGCCGGCTGATCCGCCGGCCGGCCGCTCCGGGAGCGTAAGCCTGACCGTCCTCCCCCTGTTCGAGCCGACCTACAGCGTCTCGCAGCTCTGTGGAGAGGTGCGCGACTTCCTCGGCGAGGCCTTCCCCTCGGTCTGGGTGGTGGGGGAGGCGCAGCGGGTGCGGCCCAGCGCCCGCGGGCACGTCTACTTCGAGCTGGTCGAGAAGGGCGAGCGCGACGAGATCGTCGGCAAGCTGGACGCGGTGATCTGGAGGGGGGACTTCCTCAAGATCCAGCGCCTGCTCGCGGCCTCGGAGCAGCGGCTCACCGACGGCGTGCAGGTGCGCTGCCGGGGGAGCCTCGACTTCTACGCGCCGGGCGGGCGCCTGCAGCTCTGCGTGCGCGAGGTGGACCCGGCCTTCACCCTCGGCCTGCTGGAGCGGCGCCGCCGGGAGACGCTGGCGGCGCTGGCCGCCGCCGGCCTCCTGGAGCGCAACCGCGGCCTGCCGCTGCCGGACCTGCCGCTCGCGATCGCCCTCATCACCTCGCACGGCAGCGCCGCCTACCACGACTTCCTCTCCGGCCTCGCCGAGAGCGGCTACGGCTTCCGCGTCCTCTTCGTGCACGCCTCGGTGCAGGGGCGGGAGGCCGAGCGCGACGTGGTCTCCGCGCTCGCCGCCCTGGCGGGCCTGCCGGTGGACTGCGCGGTGCTGATCCGCGGCGGCGGCTCGCGCACCGACCTCGCGGCGTTCGACAGCCGCTCGATCGCCGAGGCCATCGCCCGCGCGCCGTTCCCGGTGCTGACCGGCCTCGGGCATGAGATCGACCGCGCCATCGCCGACATGGTCTCCCACACCGCCTTCAAGACGCCCACCAAGGTGGCCGAGTTCCTGATCGAACGGATGGCCCGCGCTGACCAGTCCGTAGAGGAGCTGCGGCGGGCCCTGGCGCGGGGCGCCCTGGAGCCGCTGCGCGCCGGCCGCGAGGCGCTGGGCCGCGCCGAGCGGGGGGTGAGCCTCGCCCGCATGCGTCTCGCCGCCGCCGGCGGGCGGATCGAGGAGCACGCCCGCGCCCTGGCCCGCCTGGGACGGAGCGCCCTGCGCGAGGCCGAGCGCCGGCAGGGCGCCCTGCGCGGCCGGCTCGCCGAGTTGGCGCCGCGCCGGCTGGGCGAGCGCGAGCGCGAGCGCGTCCGCGCCGGCGAGCGGATCGCGGGGACCGCCCGCGGCCGGGTGCGCGAGGCGGCGGCCACCCTGCAGGGCCTGGAGCGCCTCTGCCTGCAGCTCGCCCCGGAGCGCACCCTGGAGCGCGGCTTCAGCCTGACGCGCGACGAGGCGGGCCGCGTCGTCCGCCGACCGGACCAGGTGCGGCCGGGAGACCTCGTCACCACCCGCGTCGCCGGGGGGGACTTCAGGAGCCGAGTGGAGGAGTCATGAGCGAACCGCGAGACAATACAGCGACGGCAGTGACCGCGGAAGCCCCTCTGAGCTTCCGCGAGGCCATGGACGAGCTGGAGGGGATCCTCGAGCGCATCGAGGGCGAGGAGATCGACATCGACCGCCTCGCCGAGGAGTTGCGCCGCGCCGCCCAGCTCCTCGACCTCTGCCGCGGCAAGATCCGCAAGGCTGAGGTCGAGGTCACCCAGATCGTGCAGAGTCTCGAGGAGCCGGAAGGGGAGCAGAGCTGAGGCGCGCTCGTCTATAATCACCGCTCACGAAGAACGGTCCCCATACCAGACTTCTCTCTACGACCTCGACCGCCCTTCAGGAGGCTGAGCATGAATCGATCTGTCCTCGCCTGTGTCCTCGCCGCCGGTCTGGCCACGGCCGCCTACGCGGGCACGGCCCGCCTGTCCCCGCCCGGCGGGGAAACCAGCGCCGACATGCCGGTGATCGCCGCGGACGCCCTGGCCAGGCCCGGCCAGACGGTGGTCCTGGAAGATCTCGTCGCTATCGGCACGCGCACCACCGGCCTGGAGCTCGTCAACCTTTCCGGGGCCGCCGCGCAATGCACCGTGAGCCTGACGAGCGCCGGTGGCGCCGCTCTCGGCGAGGTCGCCACGGTTTCCCTCGCGCCGCGCTCTCACCGCCATCTCGCCGAAGTCTTCGAGGGTCTGGCGGACGCCACGAGCGTCACCGGGGCACGGGCGGCCGTGAGCTGCACCCGGGAGTTCTATGCCTTCGCCCTGATCTCCGACCGGGAGACGGGTGACGTGATCGTGGTCGATCCCTCGGCTCTGTCGGCGAGCGCCAGCGTGACGTCGTGCGGGGGGGCGGTCTGCTTCGACGCCGACGGCCTCGTGCACCAGCCGACGAAGGCCAAGCCGGTCGGGCGCGTAGCCTTCGCCGTCCCGCCGGGGACCTACGGCCGGGTCAGGATGTCGCTCGACGTCACCGTCGGCCCCTGGTATGCCCCCGATCCAGACGGCAAGCACCTCGTCTACTGGTTCGTGCTCAACCGGAACCTCGACATGTTGGGCATGCTGTACTTCCGGGGCCCCAACGCCTACACCGCTCTGTCCCGCTACGGCATCGGCCTGACCCACCCGAAGAAGAAGAAGCTGGTCAAGCCGTTCCAGGCGGTTCCGGGCCGCACCTACCACTGCGAGAACGACCTCGACATGGTCCGCGGCCTGATCGAGGTGACCGTCACCGACACCGCCACGGGCGAGGCGGTCCTGCTCCGCGGGTTCGCCAACGTCCGCCAGTTGACGACCAGACCAGGCGACCGGTTCATCATCGACATGGCCTTTCCCGAAGGCAAGGTCAAGGACGAGGTCCCCTCCTACGACTGGCGCTTCGAGGACGTCCATATCGAGGCCTACCCCAAGTAGTCGACGATGAGAAGAGAGAAAAGCTGGTTGGTGCTGGGGATCTTGATGCTCTCCCTGCTGGGGCCCGCCGCGGCCGGCGCCGCCAACGACGTGCTGGCTCCCGGGGTCCACCTCTTCGAGAGCCGCCGCTACGAGGAGGCGCGGAAGTTTTTCGAGCCCTACGCCGCCCGCAACCCGAGGGACGCCGAGGCCGCCTACTACCTGGGGAAGACCTGGTTCTTCCTGCGGCAGTACGAGCGGGCGGCCGAGTGGCTGGAGAAGGCGGCGGCCCTGGCGCCCGGCCGCTCGGAGCACCACCTCTGGCTGGCGCGCGCCTACGGGCGGGCCGCCCAGCAGGCGAGCCTCTTCAAGCAGCCCGGGCTGGCGAAGAAGGCCAAGGCGGCCTGGGACAAGGCCCTGGCCGCCGATCCCAACAACCTCGACGCCCGCTCGGACCTGATCCAGTACTACCTGCAGGCGCCGGGGTTCATGGGCGGCAGCGTGGAGAAGGCGCGCGAGCAGGCCGCCGAGATCAAGAAGCGCGACGCCGTGCGCGGCGCCGTCGCCTACGCCACCATCGCCCTGGATCAGAAGGACGCTGCCGGCGCGGAGCGGGAGCTCAAGGAGGCGGTCCAGAAGGCGCCGGCCGATCCGCGCCCGCGCCTGACCCTCGGCGCCCTCTACCAGAGCCAGGAGAAGTGGGACGCCGCCTTCGAGACCTTCGAGGGCCTGCTCAAGGCGAAACCCGACGACTGGGACGCCCTCTATCAGATCGGTAGGACCGGCGCGCTCTCCGGCCGCCGTCTCGACCGTGCCGAGGAGTGCCTCAAGCGCTATCTGGGGCACACCCCCGGACCGGACAGCGCTCCCCTGGCGAACGCCCACTTCCGGCTCGGCATGGTCTACGAGAAGAAGGGGAACAAGGCCGCGGCCCGCGCCGAATACCAGACGGCCCTGAAGCTCGATCCCAGCCTCAAGGAGGCGAAGGAGGCGCTGGGAAAGCTGGGCTAGTAGGATGCCCGCCATGACCGTCATCGAAGCCGAACCCCATGTGAATAAAGCCCCGGCCGGCGCGGCCCCCGGCGCTCTGACCTACGAAGACGGGATCGCCTGGCTGCGCCTGGACGATCCCGGCAAGAAGGTCAACACCCTCTCGACCCGCCTCCTCGGCTGGTTCGAAGAGCGGATCGCCCCTCTGGAGCGGGAGCGGCCGGAGGGACTCGTCGTCTACTCCGGCAAGCCGGACGGCTTCGTGGCCGGCGCCGACCTCGAGGAGCTGCTGCGGCTTTCTGACAAGGAATCGGTGATCGCCATGCTGCAGCGCGGCCACGAGCTGATGGAGAGGCTGGCCGGCCTGCCGTTCCCCACGGTCGCGGCCATCCACGGCGCCTGCCTGGGCGGCGGCCTGGAGCTGGCCCTGGCCTGCCGCCGCCGCGTCGCGACGGAGCATCCCAAGACCAGGCTGGGATTCCCCGAGGTGCAGCTCGGGCTCATCCCCGGCCTCGGCGGCACCCAGCGCCTGCCGCGCCTGATCGGCGTGCCCGACGCCCTCGACCTGATCCTCACCGGCAAGCAGGTGGACGCCCGCAAGGCGAAACGCCTGGGGCTGGTGGACGACACCTGCCACCCGGCCGACCTGCGCGCGGCGGCCGAGCGCGCGCTGCGCGGCGGCGAAGGGAAGGAGAAGGGGAGAAAGAAACCCCTCGCCTCCCGCGCCGGAGACCTGCTGGCCCGCACCCCCCTGGGCGGCCGGCTGGTGTGGGAGAAGGCCCGCGTCGGCGTGATGGAGAAGACCGGCGGCCACTACCCGGCGCCGCTGGTGGCCCTCGACGTGGTCCGCGAGGGGCTGAAGCTGCCGCTCTCCCGCGCCTTGGACCTCGAGGCCGGCGCCTTCTCCGAGCTGGTCGTCTCCGACACGGCCAAGAGCCTGATCTCCCTCTTCTTCGCCAAGAACGAGGTGGAAGCCCGGGCGGCGAAGATCGCCCGCGCGGCCCGGCCGGTCGGCGCCGTGGGCGTCCTCGGCGCCGGCTTCATGGGCTCGGGGATCGTCCAGGTGCTCGCCAACCAGGGGGTGCCCGTCGTCCTCAAGGACAAGGACCTCGCCGCCGTCGGCCGGGGCTACGGTTTCTGCTCGCAGCAGTTCCGCGAGCTGGTCAAGCGCCGCCGCCTCACCGAGGCCGAGGCGAAGAACGCCATGGGGCGCATCCTGCCGACGGTCGACTATGACGCGCTGCGGCGCGCCGATTTCGTGATCGAGGCGGTGTTCGAGGATCTCGAAGTCAAGCGCGCCGTGATCCGCGAGACCGAGGCGGTGGCCCCGGAGGGGTTGATCTTCGCCTCCAACACCTCGGCCATCCCCATCGCTCGCCTGGCCGCGGCCAGCCGCCGGCCGGAGAGGGTGGTGGGCATGCACTTCTTCAGCCCGGTCCACAAGATGCCGCTGCTGGAGGTGATCCGCCACCCCGGCACGTCGGAGGAGACGCTGGCCACCACGGTGGAGGTGGGGCGGACGATGGGCAAGACCGTCATCGTGGTGGGGGACGGCCCCGGCTTCTTCACCTCGCGCGTGCTGGGGACCATGCTCAACGAGGCCGCCTGGATGCTCGCCGAGGGAGCCGACATCGAGCAGGTGGACCGCGCCATGACCCGCTGGGGCTGGCCGGTGGGCCCCTTCGCCCTGCTCGACGAGGTCGGGCTCGACGTGGCCCGTCACGCCGGCGGCGTCGTCCGCGAGGCCCTGGGCGACCGCGTCGCGCCGCCGCCCGTCCTCGAGCGGATGGTCGCGGACCAGCGGCTCGGCCGGAAGTCCAGGCGCGGCTTCTACCTCTATGAAGAGAAGGAAGGGGGGAAGGGGGAGAAGCGCGTGGACGAGGCGGTCTACCGCCTGCTCGGCTGGCGGGAGAAGCCGCTCGACGATCAGGAGATCGTCGAGCGCTGCTGGCTCCAGATGCTCAACGAGACCGCCCGCTGCATGGAGGAGGGGATCCTCACCAACCCGGCGGACGTGGACATCGGCGTGATCTTCGGCTTCGGGTTCCCGCCCTTCCGCGGCGGCCTGCTGCGCGAGGCGGACCGCCACGGCCTCGCCTGGGTGGTGGACCGGCTGGACGGCTACGCCGCAAAGCACGGCGAGCGGCTGCGGCCGGCGGCGCTGCTGCGGGAGATGGCGGCGCGGGGGGCGCGGTTCTACAAGGAATGACCGCGGATCGGACCCGATCCGAGGTACCATGGAGCCGCGGCCCTTCCGCGACAAGCCATGACGCCCCCGTCGTCCGAAATGTGGATGCCTCTGGCGTTGTTTCTGGTTTTCGCGTTGCTCAGCGTGGTGGGCGCCTCCTTGGCGGCCGCGCACTGGCGGGGCCGGGCGGCGGGGGTCTGGGCCGGGCTGCTCACGGCGCTGTTCTTCGCCGCCCTGCTCGCGGGCCTCTGGGCCCTGCTGCGGAGCGGCGGCGCCCTCTAAAGCGGGCGCACGGCCTGGGATTTGCTAACGGGATTGTCAATGTCCGATCCGGAATACGACCTCGAGAAGCTGGTCACCCTGGAGACCTTCTCCTCCCCCTGGGAGGCGCAGCTCGCCCGCGCCTGCCTGGAAGCCGAGGGGATCCACGCCGTGGTCGCGGACGAGCACTTCTTCCGCCTCTACAATCCCCTCTCCTCGCTCGCCGGCGTGCGGCTCCAGGTCCGCCCCGGGGACAGGGAGAAGGCGGCCGAGCTGCTACGCAACCGCCGGCCCATCCTCTATCTGGTCACCGAGGACGACGCCCGGGCCGGCGCCGCCGAGGAGTTTGAGGAGCCCGAGGCCCTGGTCACGGTCGGCCGGTTCTCCACCCCGTGGGAAGCCCACCTCGCGCGGACCCTGCTCGAGTCCGAGGGGATCGACGCCTGCGTCCTGGAGGAGCGCCTGCCGGCGGTGAGCCTCCTGACCGGCCAACCCGTGGCCCTGAGCCGCGTCGAGGTCCACCCCGGGGACGCCGAGCGCGCCCTGGAGGTCCTGGCCGAGGTCGAAGAGCTGGACGAGGCCTCGGAGCCGTAGGGGCGCCCCTACGCCGAGCCGTTCGTCGCCTCCTCCAGCTCGATCTCCTTCTTCTTCGCGTTCAGCTTCTCCGTCTTCACCTCCTGGCGCAGCCGGCTGAAGGAGCTCATGTAAACGTTGGCCACCGCCACCAGGGCGAAGAAGGCGATGAGGTACCCCCGCCAGTCGTCGAGCAGCAGCCGGTAGCGGGTGACGATCAGGAAGAAGATCGTCACGTAGTGGCTGAAGCAGTACTCGCAGGTGAAGAGATAGAAGAACTTCCGCACCAGGGGGTTGCGGGCGCTCTTCGACCTCTCCTCGCAGTACTCGCGCGGCTCGCGGAAGACCTCCTCGTGCGTCACCGTCCACGCCACGCAGGCGATGGGGACCGCGAGGAGCAGGAGCCAGACGATCTGGAGGAGCCACTGGGAGCTGTCGGGCGGATTCATGGCGGACGGGGCCGTGCAAGAAAGGGGCCGTCCGGCGCGGCCCGATCCTTGCTGCGGCTCCGGGAGCGAGGAGGAGACGCCTTGCGAGTTCCCCGAACCGACGCCTGGGACCCCCACGACCCCCGCCGCGACCGCGACCCCCGCGAGCCGATCGACCACCCGAAGCGCGACGAGCCCCTGGACAATCCGGACGAGTCCCCCCTCGAGGAGCCGCCGGTCGACGAGCCGGACGACTCTCCCACCCAGGACGAGCCGGCCCGCCGCGATCCGGACCCCAAAGAGCCGCCGCGGCAGGTCTGACACGTCAGAGCGGCCAGAGCCACCAGCGCGACGCGTCGCCCGACTCGAAGCCGTCGGTGAACAGAGCGTTGCGGACTGTCGCGCAGGCCTCGACCGTGCGCGTGTTGGCGATCGTCACCGAGTCGACGTACCAGCCGTTGGGCTCGGCGGCCGCGTCCTGGCGGTCGTCGCCTTCGTACCAGCGGAGCCTCGCGTCTTCCGTGCCGGCGAAGCCGCCGAGGTCGATCCGGACCTCGCTCATCGAGCCCATCAGCTTTCTGCACCAGGCGGGCTTGCCCCCGATGGGGTTGAAATCCGACTCATCGACAATCGCGCTGAATTTCCCGCTCAGGAAGGCGCTCTGGGGAATCACGGACCAGGTCGACCCGCCATCGGTCGAAAGCTCCAGGGTCCCGCCGTCCTCGCAGTACGGCGCCAACGACTCCTGCAGCGCGAACCGGTGCCAGAAGCTCAGGGTCGTCTGCGAGCCGATGCCGAAGCGCGGGCTGACGAGCACCTTGCCGCTGGCGCCGCCGGCGTCCTCGTCCGCGAACCAGGCGCTGCCGCCGTTGGCTCCCGGGACCCAGGTCCAGTCCAGGGCGCGCTCCGCATTGCGGACGGTGTTGGCGTGCTGCCAGCCGGGGTGGTCGAAGCCGTCGGGCCCCTCGAAGGTCTCGGTGAACGTCGCGATCGTCGTCGGACCGCTGGGAGCGGCGCTGCGCGACACGCGGTTGCCGTCGCGGGCATCGTTGGCGCCATCCCGGGCGCGCACCACGTAGCTGACCGTCTGCCGGCTCGCCAGGCTCTCGTTGTCCGCGTAGGAAGTACCCGTCAGGCCGGTGGCGATGAGGTTTGCCGGCGACGGCTCGAACCCCGGTGAGAGATCCCGATAGACGTCGTAGGTCACGGGGCCGCCGCACAGGGCGGTCGCGGCCGGCCAGGCGAGCTCGACCGTGCACGTCGGGAGACCTGCATTGGTGGCGCTGGTCAGCCCGGCGAACTGCGGCGCCGCCGTGCAAGGACCGGTGGCGGTGACCTCCGCGCACGGCGAGTACGCCGACTCGCAAACCCCCGTCGGGTCGGTGGCGGTGACGCGGTAGGCGTAGGTCAGGGTGCCGGAGACCCCGGTGTCCAGGTGCGGGGACGCCGTCAGGCCGGCCGCCACCAGCGCGAGCTCGCCGTGCGCGGCGCAGGCGCCGAGGGCGCGATAGACGTTGAACCGGGTCCCTGGCGGCGCCGTGGACGACCAGTCGACGGTGATCTCGTTGTCACGCGGCGCGCTCGCCGAGGCGGCCGTGGGAGGTGCCGGCGTGATGCAGGGGATCGGCTGGGCCGCCGCGCAGGCCGACGGGCTCGCCGCGCAGGCCTCGTTGCCGGCCCGGTGCGCGATCACCTGGTAGGAGTAGGTGAAGTAGTTGGCGACCTCGGTATCGGTGTAGCTCGTCGCGGCGAGGTCCTCGGCGATCTTGACGAACCCGGCGGCGCACCCCGAAGCGCTGCGGTAGAGGTCGTAGACGGTGTCCGGTGCGACCGCGTTCCAGGCGACCTCGACGACGTTGTTGTCCGCGGTCAGGGTCAATGTCGGCGCGGGCGGCGGCGCGCAGGCGGAGAAGCAGACGTCGGCCGCCGGATCGGCGGCGCAGGCGAGGCCATGACGGTTGAAGGCGGCGAAGAGCTGGCAGGAGTGCGGCGTGCCGTTGGCCAGGTTGCCGTCGTCGTCGTCCACCGCGCGCATCGTTCGCCAGTAGGTGTCGGTGCCGCAGCCGTGCGAGGTCCAGACCGGCGGCGACGTGTCGCAGAGAAAAGCCTGCTGGGCCATGGGGCGCGACCGGTACCAGAGCCGCTCGAGGACCGCCCAGGCGCCCGGCGAGCCGGGATCCGGGAGGTCCCGGTTCGCGAAATCCCACAGGGCTTCCGACGAGACGTACGACTCGCAGTGACCCTCCCGCCGCTTGTCCGGCTGGTTGGTGGCGAGGGCGTGAGCGCCGCAGGGACCCACGTAGAAGTCCGTCCCGGGGCACAGCGGCTGCACGAAGTTCGCCACCGTGTGCGGCCTGCCGCTGGCGTGCCGGGCCCAGTCGATGTCGCGCACGGCGGTGCACTGCGTGCAGGGGTCGCCATTCCCCGAGCAGGTCCCGCTGAGGAAGAAGCCCTCGCCGATGCACGAGTCGCGGGTGAGCAGCGCAGCCGTGATGTCGCCGTAGGTCTCGCCGCTCCCCAGCTCGCCCGCGGAGCCGCTGCCATCGTGGGCGTCGAGCCCATGGCCGAACTCGTGCAGCCCGATGGCCGCCACCTCCCCCGTATTGCCGCACCCGTCGCCAGAGCGGAAGAAGTTGACCGACGAGCCGTTCCAGAAGGCGTTGCACGTGAGGTCGAGGTTGACGTTGACCGGCAACTGAGAAGCCAGCCAGGGATTGGACGGGAACCAGCCGCGTGCCGCTTGCTGCACGAGGCTGACGTGGTAGTACTGCGTGCGCGCCGAGTGGGTGTTGCCCGCGCCGCCGACGCCGGGGGTCGCGCAGTCGGTGCCGGCCGAGGTCCCGAAGGCGAGGTCGCCCTTGCCGCCGGCGGCGAGCGAGATCGGACCGCAGGCGTCCGAGATCCTCACGTACCGTCCCGCCAGCTTCGAGCTGAGGCTGCCGCCGGGGTAGGAGTACACCCCCGCCCCGTTGGCGAAGCCTCCCGTCGAGAGGTCGACGTAGGGCAGCGGCAGGGGAGTCTCGCCGCCGGCCGCGAACGTCGTGGGATAGACGCCGCCCGTGGCCTGGGCATAGACGTTGACGTCGACCAGCTCGCGCACCTCGCCGCTCTCGGCGTCGACCCGCGCTCGCCACGTGGCAGGCTCGCCCGCGACGCGAAAGAGGAACTGCCAGACGGCGGCCAGGCCGCGGGCGCCTGCCGCTCCAGGACCGCCGGCAACCGGCCCGGCACTGGTGGGCAGGAGGTGCCGCGAGCCCGGGTCGAGGAACACGGGGTAGGAGTCGAACTCGCCGAGGTAGGCGGCAAGCGCCGCCAGCGCCTTCTCGCGGGTGAGGACGAACCGGGGCCTCGCGGCCCCCGGGGCGGGCAGGCTTCCGGTGCCGAACTGGATCAGGTTGCCGTGGTTGACCCGGAAGACGACGTGCGCGCCGTCGACCCTGATGCCGTCGAGCACCAGGTCGAAGTCGACGATCCACAGGTGATCTGCCGCCCGGCCGGACCGCTCGCGGTTGAGGACGAGGGCCGCCGGGTCCACCCCCAGCGCGGCGGCCAACTGCCCCAGGGAGATCCTGGCCTGGCGCTCGAGAAGCGCCAGGATGTCCGCCTCGGCGGGAGCCTGATCCAGGCCGGCTCCGGCCAACTGATTTCCCCGCCCCGGCATCCAGGGCAGGCCGGCCCCCTCCGCATAGGTGAGGCGTCCCGAGCCCGGGTCGACGAAGGCGGTCCAGCTACGCCCGGAGGCGCGCTCGAAGGCGGCCCACGCCATCGCCGCGGCAGCGGGCAATGCGTTCGGAGCCCGGGCCAGGGGCACCGCCGCGGGCACCTCCCACAACCGGGGGTCGACCCGCACGCGATCGCTCAGACCGGTTTTCCCCTGGGGAGGAGCCTGCGCGAGAAGCGGCGCGCAGAGCGAGACGACCAGAGCCCCGATCGAGGCCACACGCACGGGAGCGGGCACGCAAGAAGCGTCATTCATCGCAAGCGCTGCCGATCTGGCCCGAAAGTATAGCCAGAGAGGGGTGCATTGTGAATAGAGAAAGGGGAATGCCCATCCTTCTCCGCAAAGAGCCATTGCAGGCCCTGGCAGGCTCAAATCTTCTTCAGACCCTAGGCCTCTTGACCTGAAGGTCAGGCCTTTTGACCTGAAGGTCACGCGGCTTGACCCGCAGGTCATGGGCGTGACCTGAAGGGCGCGCCGCTTGACCTGAAGGGCAGGCCCTTTGACCTGAAGGGCAGGCGGCTTGACCTGCAGGTCAGGGCCTTGACCTGAAGGGCACGCCGCTTGACCCGAAGGGCAGGCTCTTTGACCTGAAGGGCACGCGGCTTGCCCTGCAGGTCAGGCCACGCATGCCAAAGGCCGCTCAGCGCAGAGGCCGGGAGCCGACCTGCAGCTCCCGGCGCCAGAGGAAGGCGACGGTCTCCCCGACTAGCTCCGCCGTGGCCTCGCGCCGCCGGAGCGACTCCTCGAGATACACCACCACCCCCAGGAACTCGCGGCAGCTCTCCAGCGCCAGCAGGTGCGCCCGGGCGAGGCCCACCATCCTCCCGGCCTCCTCCAGCCTGCCCCGGCGCACCAGCACCATGGCCAGGTCCAGGCAGCCCACCGCCGCCGCGAACGCCTGGCCGGCCTCCAGGAACCCCTGCTTTATCTCGCGGAACGCGGCCTCGGCGCTCCCCAGCTCGCCCAGGCCGTAGCTGATCCGTCCCTCGATCCAGCGCAGCCGGAGCGAGGTGGCCCGGTCGCGGCCCGCCAGGTGCCGGCGGTGCTCGAACAGCGTCCGCTTCGCTTGCGGGTACTGCCCGAGGTCCACCAGGAAGAGCAGGTGGTTGACCAGCGCCAGCCCGAACAGGGCCGGGTCCCGCCGCCGGTCGAGCCGCGCCAGCCCTTCGGCGTTGAGCTTGACCGCCTCCTCGGCCTGCCCGCCGTAGAACGTGTACAGCGCCTGGCCCACCAGGGCCCGGCCGGCGAGGTGGGGCTCGCCCAACTCCTGGTACAGCTCGGCAAGGTATGCGAGCCGGCGCAGGGCGAGCCGGTGCTCCCCCAGCGTCCCCAGCAGGGAGGCTTCGAGGTCGAACAGCCGCGCCTTGAGGTACGGATCGCCCGTGCCCCTCTGGAGCAGGGCGAAGGCCTCGCCGAACGCCTTTTGCGCCGGGCCCAGCCGGTCCGCCACGCGCCAAGCGTTGGCCAGCTCGCCCCAGGCGCGCGCGTTGAGGTCGGCGACGCGCCGCACTCCGCGCCGGCGGACCGCGAACCCCCGGGCCACCTCCAGCGCGGTCTCGGCCAGATGGACCATCTCCTCGGGATCGTCGAACCGCACGGCCCAGCTCCGAGCGAGCAGCGCCTCGTAGACGCCGCGCCCGGCCAGGGCCAAATCCCCAGCGATAAGGGACCGCGCGCCGCCGCCGGCGCCGAGCAGCGCCCGCGCCCGCCGGTAGCGGCCGCGCTCGCGAACAGACAGGCGCGCCAGCCAGCGGGCCTGAAAAGGCACCTCCTCGTCCCCTGTGACGCGGTCGCTCTCGGTCATCGAATTCCTCCTGGAGTGCGGCCGTACTGTCGCATGGAGCGGGCGGGCTGGAGACTCCCTCCCGCCAAGGCGCATAGGCTATGGTCCGCCGGACCACCTTTTCCGTTCGCGGCGCTCTGCATCCTCTCTAGGAGGCGCTCGGGATGGGTGAGTGCCCAGACCCACGGCCGCCAACCCGCCAGGGGAGGCAGGGTGGGGTAGGATCTCCAAAGATGCGAAAGGCGCGAGGTCCCTCAGCGGCCGCCATCCATGGCGAGGATCAAGGTTACGTCGCCTATCACGCGCCCCGCTACGCGTACCTGCTGGAGATCCTGGACAGGTACGGTGTTGGACCCGGTTCGACGCTCTTGGATATCGGTCCGTCACGGTTGACGGCGCTGATCCACGAGCGGTTTGGCATCGCAGTCGATTCGCTGGGATTCGGAGAGGATCGAGTGACGCCCGAAGGCAGGCACTTCGGGTTTGACCTGAACCTCACCCAGCGGACGGAGACCTGGCGCCGGGATCTCCCCAGATATGACTTTGTGGTGATGGCCGAAGTTCTCGACCATCTTTACACGGCGCCTCAGTTTGCGCTAAGTTTCGTTCGAGCGTTGTTGGTTGACGATGGGTGTATTGTCCTACAAATTCCCAACGCCGCCTCCTTGCCCAAAAGATTGAAGCTGCTTCTCGGACGGAACCCGTTCGAGATGATCCGGGTGGATCGGCAGAACCCTGGCCATTCCGGGAGTACACGCGAAAAGAGCTCCTCGAGTTAGCTTCAGAGGTAGGATTTCGGATCGAGGAATGCACGATGTCATTTTACTTCGACGCAAGATTCGCGCATGGGGAATCCGGTGAGACCGTAGGACGACAGGTGATCCTGGGGTCTCTGAAGAACGCTGCCTACCGGTTCCTGCCCAGTTCTCTTTGCGAAGGCATCACCATGGTTTGGAGAAACTCGTAGGCTTCTGCTAGCTCCCTGCCTGAGGTTTCCCAGCCAATTTTCACCAAAGGAGTACCGCTGTGAGAAATAAGGGTTGCTGCCGGCCCTGCGGGCCACCGGGGCACCAGCGTCGGGACACCGGTGCCCGGAACAACGGCTCTAGTCGTGGGCCGTGACTTTTCGGACCAGGATGACGGAAGGTCCGTTGTTGATGACCTTCACCGTGCTCCCTGGTCCCAGGATCACGATTGAGGACTTGAATTCGTAGCTCGTGTAGGTGGTCGAGCCGACGGTCAGGGTGCCGAAATCATGGAGCAGCGCTCCGGCAGAGTTGAGAAGCTGCACGCGGACGGAAGCTCCCGTTCCGCTTTCGAGCGCAGCTTCGAGGAGGAAGGCTTTCCCTCCCGGGTCCTTGAATTTCGGAGTCTCAGTTGGTGTCTTGAAAAGGTTTGCACCACTGATCAGGCGCTTGATCGAGCCATTGCTCGTGCAACCTGCACCGCACGCAAGCTGGGTGCCGTCCCAGGGCCGCTGTCTCGTAGCACGGCCGTAGCAGTTGTCGCTCCCCGAGCCATCGGCCGAGTCGCCGCAGGTTTCGCCGGCGACGATGCTGCAGGCGGTGGAGACGAGGGGCTGGTATCCCAGGCAGCGGTAGCTGGTGGCTCGGTTGCCGTAAAAGAAAATGGGGCCTTCAGGCGCAAAGTCCAACTCACCGCCCCAGGTATTGCAGTAGACGGTCCCGTCGCAACTGTTGAGAGAACAGCCGGCGCCTTGCGGAAGGTAACCCGAGACCGGGTCCGGGAGCCCGCCCTCAATGACCCTGTAGGCAAAGTCGATGTTCTGAAAGGTGACAGACCGGTGGGTGTCCACGAAGCTTCCAGAATGGATAACGCAGCAGTAGCGCTTCTGGATGTCACAGGTTTCCGGCAGGTTGGGAGCCGGGCATGCCGAGGTGCAGGTGCCGCCGCCTCCCGGGAAGCCCCCGCAGGCGGGTAGACTGCCACCCGGATTCTTGCTACGGAGTACGCGATCGCGCACCGTCCAAGCCACCGCGACGCGGGATCCTGGTGCCTCGGTAAAGGCCTCGTTCTCGATTATCTCAGCAAGGTTCCAGGTAAGAAAATTGTAACAGATCTTGTAGAAGTTCGGATCAGCCGGGTGGTAGGCGCAGCCAGGGCTGGTGTTATACCGGCAGTCATCCGCATTGTTGATGTGTGCCTTGCCGAAGATACTCTCAAGGGATCCGTCCCCTTTCTGACCCTCAGCGGCTTCAAAGACAAAAGGGACCGAGCCGGCACCTCCCACCGACGGCGGGACAGGCCGTGACGTGACCTGGCAGTCAGCCTCCTGCTTTGGGTCATGGCCCAGCTGCTTTAACGCGCGGCAGCGCAGGCCGCGGAAGAAATCGCGGGTGGAGACGGCCGACTCGAGAACCTGAGGGCTCAACAGATCCAACACCTTCCGCGGCTGGCCGGTTTCGAGCAGATAAACTGCATACAGCTCGTAAGGATCCAATCCTCCGGGGCTCACGTCGATCGCCTTGAGGAAGTACTCCTCGGCGCGGCGGTCGCCGAGCCTTGAGAGGGCTTGGGCATAAGAGAGATACGCACCGTAACGTTCCTTCTCGTCGCCGATCAAGGAGAAGACCTTGGCGAAGTAGTCGTCGAGGGCAGCTTTGTCTCCGGTCCTCCCCAGGACATCCGCGATCACCATCTCGTAGTGCACCTCGCCGTGGCTGAACCCGATCTCCGCCGCGGCCAGGTACTCCTTGGCGGCGCGCTGCAGCGCCTCCGGCGATGGGTCGCCATGGCCGCCAAGGAGGGCTTGGGCCAGCCCCTCGTGCGCGAGGCGGCTTTCGGGCCAGCGGCGCACGGTGTCCTCCATCAGCGCGGTGTACCGCTCAGGCGACAACTTTTCGTAATTGCCCTTGCGCAGATAGCGGCGGATGACCTCGGCGGTGTCCTCAGGGCCGGGGAGGTCCCGCATCAACGGCGTGTCGGCGATGAGAGCCGCGACCTCGGGAGTCAAGCCGAGCGCGCTTGCGTCGGCATGGAGCTGCTCGGGCGGCAAGGGGCGAGGTCCCCTCCCCTTCTCCTGAGCGAGAGCAGGGGCCGAAGCGACGAGGAGGATCAAGACTGTGGCCGCCGCAAGCCGGCTGAACATCGGCGCGATGTGCTGTGCAAATTGAAACGGGGTTCTCACAACCATACTTCTTTCTCTTTCTTCTGGGCTGAAGATGAGGATCCTACGATACAACCGTGAGTCAGAATCTTGGCCTGATACCTGGATTGCTGCTGAGGCGGATCGTGGGTTCCTAGCACTAACAGAGAATTTATTGAAGGATATCAGAGAACGTTGTGCTACGCAAGATCCGCAGAGTGACGGCAGGTGGGGAATCCCCTGAGGCTTCCACGAGCGGGGCCGGCTTCTCCCAGGGCCGCGAGCGCGCTCTGGGTGTCTCCCCATCTACTCGAAGACGTGCTCCTTCTTCAGCAGGATGCGCGCCGCGGCCACCGGATCGTCTTCGCTGGCCGCCTTGGCCCGGTCGAGCAATTCCAGGGCTTCGGGGAACCGGTGCTGCGCCTGCCGCAGGGAGGCTTCCAGGTTGAGCAGCCGCCACTCCGGAGGCAGCCCCGGATCGGCTTCGGCTCCCCGCCGCCAGAGGTCCCAGGCGCGGGCGAACGCCTCGTCCGCTCCCGCGAGGTCGTTGTCCGCCCGGCGGGCGTTGGCCACGTAGGCCCAGCAGTAACCCTCCATCCGGGAGCGCCAGCTCTCCTCCCCCGGGACGCGCCAGGCGATGGACAGCGCCAGGTCCGCCAGCTCCAGAGCCTCTGCCGCGTTACGGGCCGCCGCCTCCTCGCTGCCATGGCAGATCCTCTCCGCCAGGGCCCAGCTCCGCGAGGCGTGAAGGGATAGCTCGATCAGCCGCCGGCGCTGCGGCAGGGGGAAGCGCTCCAAGTCCGCCCAGATCTCTGCGGCCTCGCGGCACTCCGCCTCCGGCGTCGGTCGCTCCGGCTCCGCCGCCGCGTCCGCGAGCAGATAGGGGGTCACGGCCAGCAGGGCACGCTCCACGGAGGCGGCGTCGAGAGGAGGGCCGCCGGGCTGGACCGCGCTCCAGCGGGCCACCACGGAGAGCACCGCGGCATAGAAGCGGCGCACGTGGATCACCACCGGCCAGGGCACGCCCGCCACCGCGGCCATGCGGCGAAGCGCCTCCTCCGGCGGCGTCTGCCGGCCGGCCTGGTAGCGCGAGATGTCGGACTGGGCCACCCCGGCCGCATCGGCGAATGCCGTCTGCGTCATCCTCGTGTAGGAGCGCAGGAACGACACCACGAGGCGAAGGACGTTGGGGTCCCCCTTCTTGGCCATGCTCGCCATCCTCCCGGAACACGCATAGGGTATGGTCGTTTGGTACACCTTTTCCGGAGAGCCGCCCGCCCGGTCCATGGGGGGCCAGCGCCGGAGCGCTCTCCAGGGAGCTCCGTCATGCCCACCCCTTCGCTCCGCCGCGCCACCGTGGTCCTCCTGCTCGCCGGCCTGCTCGCCGCCTCCGGGGCCTTCGCCGCCGCGCGGCCCGGGCCCGCAAACCCCTGTCCGGCCCAACTCTCCTGGCCGCTCTCCCTGGACCTCTTCAGCCGCGCCTGGAACTTCCTCACAAACGCCTGGACCAAGGAAGGATGCCGCATCGACCCGAGTGGCCACTGCATCAGCAGCCCAACCCCGCAGCCGCCGTCAACGAACCAAGCGAAGGAAGGCTGCCAAATCGACCCGAGCGGCAGGCCCCACTGTGGCTCGTGAGCTTTCATTCTCGGCCCCTCCGCCCGTCCCGAGGGGGAGGGGCGGAGCGCCTCGCCCTCTCTAGCTCGGCGATCGTTCGCCGCACCAGCTCCACGGTGGCCGTCTCCCCCAGGGCTGCGTCGCGGAACAATGCGAGCGCCGCCAGGGCCTCACGGGCGATCCCCTGGGCCTGGAAGATCCACGCCATGGCGAGGGCCAGCTCTCGCACCTCCGCCGCACGCCCCTCCTCCAGCCAGAGCACCGCCAGATCCAGGGCGGCGAGCGCGGCGTCATAGGGGAGAGCACGGGCCGTGAACTCGCTGCGCACCAGCTCCAGGCCCACGAGAGCTTCCTTCTTGCGGCCCTGGCCGGCCGCCACCTTCGCCTCCAGCCAGACCACCCGCAGGAGGTCCAGTTCGGCGCCCTGCCGTTCCGCCAGCTCGCGCACGTGCGGCAGCTGGTCCGCCGCCTCCTTGTAGCGCTCGAGATGCCAGAGATGATTCGTAGTTTTAAAGTGGAAAGCGAAAAGTAAACGGCTATCCCCAGACCCCTCTATGAATGGGGCCGACTCCGCCAGAGCCTCTAGGGCACCCTGAATATCCCCCATCTGCTCGAAGACCTGCTCCTTCTTCAGCAGGATGCGCGCGGCGGCCATGGGATCTCCTTCGCTGGCGGCTCTGGCGCGGTCGAGCAATTCCAGGGCTTCGGAAAAGCGGTGCTGCGCACGCCGCAGTGAGGCTTCGAGGTCGAGCAGCCGCCACTCCGCGAGCAGTTCGGGAGTGGTGGAGGCTCCGGCCCGCCAGAACTCCCAGGCCCGGGCGAAGGCCTTGTCCGCCTTGGCGAAGTCGTTGGCCACCCGGCGGGCGTTGGCGGTGTAGGCCCAGCAGTAGCCCTCCAGGCGGGAGCGCCAGCTCTCCTCCCCCGGCATCCGCCGGGCGATGAAGAGGGCGAGATCCGCCAGGTCCAGGGCGTCCTCGGCTCTATGGGCCGCTGCCCGCTCGCTCTCATGGCAGACCTTCTCCGCCAGGGCCCAGCTCCGGAACTCCGGGAAGACGGCGACGAGGTCGCGGCGCTCCTGGCGGGTGGCGGATCTCATGCGCTCCCACAGCTCCTGGGCCTCGCGGCGGTCGGCCGCGGCCTTTTCGGCGCGCTTGCGGCGGCGCAGCTCGTCGCGCACGGCGTCGGCCATGGCCCAGCCGGCGGCGAGGGCGGCGCGGTCGATGCGGCGGCGCTCGGCGGGGGTGACGACAACGGGGGAGGCGGGCTCCTGCGGGTCCTCGGGCGCGATGAGGCGGTGGATGAAGACCAGGGCGTCGAGGGCTTCGGGCGGGTGGCCGAGAGGGGCGGCGAGGGCTTCGAGGTGGTCGCGGTGGAGGGTCTTCTCGCCGGTCTCATAGCGCGAGATCTGCTTGTCGTCCGCATAGCCATGGTGCGAGGCGAGCTCCTTTTTCGACCAGCCGCGCTCGGAGCGCAGGTAGAGGAGCGCCAGGGCTTCGGCGGAGAGCTTCCTCGACTTGGGCATGCCGCGCCTCCTTGCGCGCAGTCTAATCGAAGTGGAGCGCCCGGCGCACCGGTTGCGTGACTGAGACACCGCTGCGAGCAGACAGGAAAGTTGCCGGCGGGCGGAAAAACATCCCCTTGGACGCATACCTCATGGGGATTTGCGGGCTCGCGGATCGCGGCAAGGGAGAACCGCTCGTAGGCTCGGGTCCGATGAGGGCGTTCGACGAGCCTTGGCCGGCCCATCCCGACCCGCAGGCGCTGGCGCGCTTCCTGCGCGGCGCATCGAGCCGGCTGGAGGCGCGGGTCATCGTGCGCCACCTGCTGACCGGCTGCGCGCAATGCGTGCGGATGACACGAAGGCTGTGGGCGCTCGGGGACGAGGCGCTCGGGGGACCCGGGGAGGATCGGGCTCCCGGGGACCCCGGCGCCGTCGAGATGGAGGGATGCCGTTGATGAATGAAGCCCAGGCTTCCGCCAAGGCGTTGCTGACGGAGCTGGCCCGCGAGCTGGAAGGGATCCGCGAGCGGCTGGAAGCCGCGGCCGCGGGCCTGCCCGAGCTCTGGGAGGACGGGCCGGAGGACGACGCGGTAGCGCTGCGCGACCGGCTCCGCTGCGTGGTGGTGGACTCGGTGACGCCGGCGATCGACGACCTGCGCTCGGCCGCGGCGGCGCTGGGGCCGGGCGCGGAGCGGCGATGAGCAAGGCGAAGAAGCGGAGGATCTTCCAGGGGCTGCCTCTGGCGCTGAAGCTGCTGCGGCGGCGGGCGAACCTGTCGCAGAGGGAGCTGGCCGAGCGGGCGGGGACGACGCCGCAGGTCATCAGCCTGTACGAGAGGGGGGTCCATGACCCGACCATGGAGAACCTGCAGCGCATCCTCACAGCGCTGGAGATGGACATCCTGGACCTCCACCAGGCGCTCTACCAGGCGCGCGGCGAGCCGGTCCCGCCGCTCAAGCCGCTGGTCGAGGAGCAGGCCACGCCGGAGGAGCAGGCGTCGGCCCTCAGCCTGAGGTTCGAGGAGTTCCTCGACACCCAGCTCCTGGTGGCCCGGCTGGAGATGCACGGCTGGCTGCGCGAGGCGCTGGAGGAGACCCTGCGCCGCCGCTGAGCCCTCCCAGGGCAGTCTCAGGCCGGGACTGCCGTCGCATTGGATGGGGTGGGGCCTAGGTGCCCCCCTTTTTTTCCGCCTCTTACCCCTTCTGCTTTCTCCCTGCTTCGGCGCGGCTTGCGTCCGAAAGGAAAAGGCGCCTCGTTTTCGTAGCGCCTTGACGCGAACAACAAGATCTCCACAAAGAAATATCAATTTGACTCGTTTTGCCTCTTGACAGCCCCAGAATCTTCGCGTACCGTTGCGCCTCAACAAGCAGCTCTGACACGAAGTTCATCACAGTGATACTGCTCATTGGCGTTTCAGCCGGAGGCCAATCAAGGCTGCCGGTTTTTTGAAAGGAGTGGTTGTATGGAAGAGCAGCAGGTTGTTTCGACGCAGCAGGAGTCCATGATCACCGTAATCATCCGGATCCCGCTCAAGCCGGAGCGGGTCGAGGAGACGCAGGGCGACGCCGGGGCGGCCGCCTTCGTCGAGCTGGTGGTCAACACCTCGCAACCGGTGACGATCGACCTGGCCGAGTCCAAGGTCGCCATCACCCTTCACGGACATCCGGCGACGGCCGCCCCGGCGGCCTGAGCGGGAAGAAAGGAGAACAGTCATGGCCAGCATCAACTCGTACGCCGTGGTCACCAAGGACCTGAAGGGGCTGCTCGACGCCACCGACAGGAACCCCGAGGTGCAGCCGATCCTGGAGACGGAGCGTCAGGCCCTGGCCGGGTCGCTCGCCGAGATCCAGGGCCTCAAGGCCCGCCAGGAGGAGCTGACCGCGCTGCGCCAGGAAGCCACGCAGCGGCTCAAGGACGCCGTCAACCGGGCGAAGGAGACGGCGATCCGGATCCGCTCGGTGGTGAGAGGCAAGATCGGGCCGAGGAGCGAGCTCCTCGTGCACTTCAACGTCTCGCCCCTGCGCAAGCGTCCGCGCAAGAAGAAGGAGGAAAAGAAGCCGAACGGGGAGAACCCTGGAACCGATTCCGGCGCCATGGCCTCCCCGTCCGTCAAGCCTGTCGCCTAGTCCCTTGAACCCCCGGGGGGCGTGTTCAGAGCACGCCCCCCTTTACCGATTCCGGAACCGGATCGACACAAGGAGAATATCATGCCGAGATCTTCGAAGAACCCCTTCCTCAACGAGTGGTACGGCCTGCTGCAGGCGGTGCGTGAGAACGAGTCCGAGCTAGCGGGCGTCGCACCGCTGCGGGAGGCTTTGGAAAAGGCCTACGCCAGGACGGAAGCCTTCAGCAGCCTGCGGGACACGCTGTACACCTCCGCCCAGGATGCGACCCAGCGGTACCACGAGGCGGTCGCCGAGGGGAAGGACGCCTCCATCCGTCTGCGCAGCTACATCAAGGGCATGCTGGGGATTTGGACGGAGAAGCTCCTGCTCTATGGCATCAGACCCATCCGCAAGCGTGGTCGCCGTGCGCGCCGACGGGCTGAGGTTGTGAAGCCCTGAGGCAAGAGAGGCGGCACGGAGCTCTTTGACAACTGAATCCTGCCGGGGAGCGGCTGGCGACCGCCTCCCCGGTCCCCGCCTATGCAATGCCAGGGGGCAGTGGCCGGCTGCCCCCTGGCCCCTTCCTGGCCGCTGTAAACTTCCCCACCTCATCAGCGTAGGATTGTGAGAGACAAGGAGTTCCAGTTCATGAACGTACAGGCTTCGCAGTCGTTTCCCGCCCGCTTCCGGGTGGTGTTCGCTTTCCTTCTGGTTCTCGCCCTCTCTCTGGCCCCCGCCCGGGCGGCCACGGCGCCGGCGGACCTCGCGGCCTATGCGGACCGGCTCCTCGCTGCCGCGTATCCGGCGGACCAGCCGGGGGCGGCGGTGCTCGTGATGAAGGACGGCCAGGTGGTGCTCCGTAAGGGGTATGGCATGGCCAACCTGGAGCTCGGGGTGCCGGTGTCGCCCGACATGGTGTTCGAGATCGGGTCCGTCACCAAGCAGTTCACGGCGGCGGCCATCCTGATGCTTGAGGAGCAGGGGAAGCTCCGGCTGGCGGACGAGGTCACGAAGTACCTCCCGGACTATCCCACCCACGGCGAGAAGATCACGATCGAGCACCTGCTCACCCACACGTCGGGCATCCCGAGCTACACGGGCCTGCCGGAGTGGTTCTCCCGCATCCGGGAGGACCTGAAGGTGGAGGACGTGATTGCCCTGTTCAAGGACAAGCCCCTGGAGTTCAAGCCGGGCGAGCAGTGGCGGTACAACAACTCGGCCTACATCCTCCTCGGGGCCGTCATCGAGAAGGCGTCGGGCAAGAGCTATGAGCGGTTCGTGGAGGAGGAGATCTTCCAGAAGCTCGGCATGACCCACTCCCGGTACGGCCACCACGAGGAGGTCATCCCCCGCCGGGCCGCCGGCTACACCCGGGACGAAAACGGCTTCCGCCATGCCAACTACGTGAGCATGACCCAGCCTTACTCCGCCGGGTCGCTGATGTCCACGGTGGACGACCTCGCGATCTGGGACCGGGCCCTGGCGGGCGAGACGCTGCTCAAGAAGGCTTCCCTGGAACGGATGTTCACGCCTGCCCGGCTGAGCTCGGGGCGGTCCACCCGCTATGGCTATGGCCTCGGGGTCTACGAGCTCGAAGGGCGGCGGGTGCTGGAGCACGGGGGAGGCATCTTCGGCTACACGTCTTTCCTGCTGCGCGTGCCGGAGGAGGGGCTGTTCGTGGCCATCCTGTCCAACAGCGACAGCCCGGAGACGTCGCCGGACTCCCTGGCCCTGCGCATCGCGGCCAAGGCCCTGGGCAAGCCGCTCGAGGAGCGGACGCCGGTGACGCTCGACGACAAGAAGCTGGACGAGTACGTGGGCGTCTACCGCTTCGACGAGCAGACGACCCGCACCATCACCCGCGAGGGACCGAAGCTGTTTTCCCAGAGGAGCGGCGGCAGCAGGCAGGAGATCCTCGCCACGGCCCGCGACGAGTTCTTCTTCAAGGACGGCGACGCCCGCCTCCACTTCCGGCGCGACGCTCAGGGGAGGGTCACGGGCGCGGACTTTACGCCCCGCAGCGGCCCGGAGGAGTCCGGCACGAAGACGACCGATCCCCTTCCCCAGGAGCGCAAGGCGATCCGGCTCGACCCCGCCCTCTACGACGCCTTGGCCGGCGAGTACGAGCTGCGTCCCGGCTTCGTCCTCACCATCACCCGCGAAGGCGACAAGATCTTCGCCCAGGCCACGGGGCAGCCGAAGCTGGAGATCTTCCCCGAGTCGGAGACGCGGTTCTTCCTCAAGGAGGTGGACGCGCAGTTGGAGTTCGTGCGCGGGGAGGGCGGCCAGGTGACCGGGCTGAAGCTGCACCAGGGCGGACGGGTGATGGAGGCGAAGAGGAAATAGCCCAGGGGAGGGCGGGGAGGTGAGGGGCCGGGTTGACCCGGATTCCCCCTTTTGTGGCACTCTATGGGTTGAAACCCCTCGGATCGCGAGGCGTGGCCGTCTCTCGCCCAAGCCCGGGCGCAGAGCTCTTCTGGAGGACATCCATCGTGAGGACAAGGAGATTGCTTGCGTCGACCTGTCTGGCTCTCGGCGCGTTGTGTGTGGGCGCTCCGGCCAGGGCCCAGGGCCTGCCGGACCTGGTGGTGCGCACGGACATCCTGGAGCGCCAGTGGGTGGTGCGCGACGAGAAGCTGGACGCCAGCTTCTGCAGCGTCATCGAGGGCGAGGTCACCCCGGGCCTGCGCCGGCTGGTGCGGTTCACCGTCATGACAGCCAACATGGGCACCGCCGACATCAACATCGGCGACCCGCTGGCGCACTACTCGGCCAACGACGGGCTGTTCGAGCTAAGCACCTGCCACGATCACTTCCACTTCCGCAACTACGCGACCTACGAGCTGATCGACCCGCGGACGGGCAAGGTCTGGAAGGCGGCCAAGCGCGGCTTCTGCATGCTCGACACCGACCCGAACCCGGCCTATCTGGGCGAGGTGCCGAAGAATCCGGTCTACCACTCGTGCGGCACCCTGAGCGTGTCGGGCAACCAGGGCATCAGCCACGGCTGGACGGACACCTACCGTTTCTTCCTCGGCGGCCAGTACTTCGTCCTCGATGGCGGCGACGGCCAGCCGGTCGTGCCCCCTGGCGACTACATCATCCGCATCACCGCCAACCCGCCCTACAAGGCGACCAAAGACAACCCGTGCCGGTTCCTCGACCCGAACGGGATGTGCCACGCCCTGCAGGAATCGAACTACTTCAACAACGTGGGCCAGGCGCTGATCACCATCCCGGACCGCCCCGGGAAGGACGGCTACGGCCCGCTGGCCGGCAGCGACGTCCCCAAGACAGAAGACCCCGAGCATTAGACCGACGGCACCCGAATTGCAGAACCTCGGGCGGCAAGCGCCTCGCCGCCCGAGGTGTAACTGCATGTCGGCTCCGCGCGTTGCAAATCCTGCTCGCGAGCGCACCGGTGACGCCGAGCCTCTGATGCGCACCAGTCAAGGAGCCGAAGGAGAGACGGAAGTTGCTTGAGACGGGTCCGCTCGAAGAGCGCGTGCTGGTGATGACGCCCACCGGCCGCGACGCCACCCTCGCCTGCCAGCTCCTCGCCTCGATGGAGGTGCCGAGCCGGGCCTGCGCCGACTCGGCCGAGCTGCTCCGGGAGATCGAGGCTGGAGCGGGCGCCGTGATCCTCGCTGACGAGGCGCTCGACCCGGAGGTCCTCGCCGGCCTGCTGGAGGGGCTGGAGCGCCAGCCTCCCTGGTCGGACCTGCCGCTGATCGTCTTCACCCGCGGCGGCGAGACCAGCGAGCGGGTGCTCGAGACGGTCGCCCCCCTGGGCAACGCCACCATCCTCGAGCGGCCCGTGCGCTTGACCACCCTGCTCAGCGCCGTCAAGGCGGCCCTGCGCGCCCGCCGCCGCCAGTACGAGGTGCGCGACCTGCTCGACCGCCAAGCCGAGGCCGACCGCCGGAAGGACGAGTTCCTCGCCATGCTCGGCCACGAGCTGCGCAACCCCCTGTCCGCCATCCGCAACTCCCTGTGGGTGCTCGATCAGGCGGGGTCGAAGGAGGAGCGGGCCGTCCGCCAGCGCGACGTCATCATGCGCCAGACCCGCCACCTCGTGCGCATGGTGGACGATCTGCTGGACGTCTCGCGCGTCACCCGCGGCAAGATCATCCTCAAGCAGCGGCAGGTCGACCTCCAGGAGGTCGTCGAGCGGTGCCTCTCCGAGCTGGGCATGGCGGCCCTCGCCAGGAGCAACGGCCTGGAGGTCGAGGTGGAGACGCGGCCGGCCCTGGTGCAGGGGGACCCCGTGCGGCTCGAGCAGGTGCTCTGCAACCTGCTCCAGAACGCCGTCAAGTACACGCCGCGGGGGGGCCGGCTGCGGGTCTCCGTGGATGCCGAGGACGGGCAGGCCGTCCTGCGGGTGCGCGACACGGGCATCGGCCTCTCGCCGGAGATGCTGCAGACGATCTTCGCGCCCTTCGCGCAGGTGGAGAGCTCGCGCCAGCGCTCCGAAGGCGGGCTGGGGCTCGGCCTGCCGCTCGTCAAGAGCCTCGCCGAGCTGCACGGCGGCCGGGTGGAGGCGGCGAGCGGCGGCCCTGGCCGGGGGAGCGAGTTCACCGTCCGCCTGCCGCTGCTGGCCGAGGAGAACGCCGCGGTGTTCCGCAGGCCGCCGGCGCCCTCGCGCGCCGCCCGCTCCGCCGAGCCCGAAGGCGGGCTCCACGTGCTGATCGTGGAAGACAACGAGGACGGCCGCGAGTCGCTGCGCGAGCTGTTGGAGATCTGGGGGCACGAGGTCTCCGTGGCGGGCACCGGTCCGGAGGGGATCGAGAGGGCCTTCTCCGGCCGGCCCCACGTGGCCCTGATCGACATCGGCCTGCCGGGGCTCGACGGCAACGAGGTGGCCCGCCGCATCCGCTCGGTCCTGGGAGGCGACGAGATCTCCCTGATCGCCATGACTGGCTACGGCCAGCCCGAGGACCGCCGGCGGGCCCTCCAGGCCGGCTTCGACCGCTACCTGGTCAAGCCGGTCGATCCCACCGTGCTCTTGCAGCTCCTCAACGAGGTCCGCCACCGCGGAGAGGCGCGGCAGACCGCCGGGGCCTTCTGCTAGACGTTGAAGGACTGCAGCCGGGCGAGGGTGACCAGCACGAACGGCATCAGGTTGGTGTTGACAAGGTCGTGGACGCTCGCCGTCCAGCCGTAGCCGTCCCGCAGGTCGAAGACCTCCATCGTGATCGACACGAGCAGCCCTGGCACCAGCGCCTGGTAGGACGTCAGCTTGCGGCGGAAGACGATCAGGGCGACGAGCAGGCAGAGGAACCCGATGTAGACGTGGATCGCGTCCTTGGTCAGCGGCAGCGCGGCGAGCAGCCAGAGCTTGAAGAGTTGATAGCCGGAGCGCATGGGGTGGCAGGAGCCTATCAGACGATCTACAGCCGCCGGTGCCGGGCCACCGGGATGGCCTGCCGCACCCGCGCCACGCGGTCGAGGTCGATCTCGGCGAGGGCGAGGCCGGGGCCGTCCGCGGCGGTCGCGACCGGAATCCCCCAGGGATCGACGATCATGGCGTGACCCCAGGTGTGGGAGAGACCCTGGTCGTCGTGGCGGCCGTGCTGGGCCGGGGCGATGACCCAGCACTGGGTCTCGATGGCGCGGGCGCGCAGCAGCGGCTCCCAGTGGTCCTTGCCGGTGGCGAGGGTGAAGGCGGAGGGGATCATCAGGATCTCCGCCCCCTCGTCTGTCAGCCGCCGGTACAGCTCCGCGAAGCGCAGGTCATAGCAGATCGTCAGGCCGAAACGGCCGAGGGGGGTCTCCACCACGGCCGTCCCCTCCCCCGGCTTGCAGGTCGCCGACTCGGCGAAGCGCACCCCGCCGGGCACGTCCACGTCGAACAGGTGGATCTTGCGGTAGGTGGCGAGGACCTCTCCGGCGGGCGAGAAGAAGACGCTGGTGTTGTAGCAGCGCGACGCCTCGTCGCTGCGTTCGTTGAAGGAGCCGAGCAGGAGGTGGATGCCGAGCCGCCGGGCGAGCTCGGAGAAGCGGGTGCAGGTCCGGCCGTCGAGCGGCTCGGCGCGCCGCACCTTCTCCTCGTGGGGACCGAGGTAGTTGGTGTTCTCCGGCGTGGCCACGAACCGGGCGCCGGAGGAGGCGGCGCGCTCGATCAGCGACCGGGCGCTCTTCCAGTTGGCGTCCTCGTCGGAGGTCGAGGTGAGCTGGACGGCGGCGGCGAGGAACATGGGGGCTCTTGTAGCACAGCCGGTCGGGATGCGCCACGGCCCGGCGGGCCGCTGACGACCAGGCCCGCTTCAGTCCGTCCTGGTCGCGTACCCTATGAACAGGATGCTCTTGTCCCGGCTCTCCCGAAGGCCGATCCGCCGGGCGGCTTCCAGGTAGCTGATCTCGCCCCGCTTGCGGGCTCGGAGGGCTCGGAAGGCGCGGAGCAGGCTGGCGGGGTTGAGCCCCGTCAGGTCCTGGTTCCGCAGGCCGTGCGCGGCCATCAGCGAGACCAGCTCCCGCGGCTTGATGAACTTCCCCCAGTCGTGGAGGTCGGGGGGCATCAAGCTCGTCCAGCTCCACTCCTGGAGGAGCTTGATCATCACCAGCTTGCTCCGTAGGGTGCGGTTGATCGTGTCGTAAAGGAAGGTCCCGCCGGGCTTGAGCACCCGAGAGATCTCCGCGATGACCTTCCCCAGATCCTCGACGTGCTCCAGGACGTCGCAGCAGTAGGCGAGGTCGAACGCCGCGTCCGGGAACGGCAGGTGCTCGCCGGTGGCTTGGCGGTAACCGATCGCGAGGCCCTCCTCCCGCGCGTGGGCCCGGGCCGCCTCCAGGGACCTCTCGGAGGGGTCGATGCCGGTCACGTCGCAGCCCAGCCGCGCGAACTCCTCGGCGAGGAGACCGCCGCCGCAGCCCACGTCGAGGGTCTTCCTGCCGCGGGGGTCGATTCCCAACTCGTCCACGATCACCCGCCGCATGTAGCCGAACCGGGCGGGGTTGAGCCCCTGCAGGACGTGCAGGAACCCGTCCTCGTCCCACCACGAGTCCGCCATCTCGTCGTAGAGCTGGTTGTCGACCGGCATCGCCGCCCTCCTGCAAGCAACATTCATGGCCTATCTCAGGTGAGCCGGACATCCCCCTGGAGGACCACCAGGACCAGGGCGATGTCGATCAAGGCGAGCAGGGACGTGAAGAGGTAGGGGCCGCCCGGGACCAGCGTAGAGATCCACCAGCCAGCCAGCCAGAAACTTGCGAGCCCCCAGAACCACCCTGGTCCCAGTTCGTCCCTCCCGAGCCAGAGAAGCACCCAGAAGATAACGCGGACGACCCATTCGAAGCAGCCGAGGGAGCCTGAGGAGAGGTCCACGCTTGGTCTACGCGCGCTGGCCTTTCTCTGTCACATCGGCGCGACGATCCTGCCCACGATTCCGTCCTGGGCGATCTCCTCCAGCTCCACTTCGCTGAAGCGGTTCGAGAGGGCGGCCCCGGACGGGCTGAGGACGCGGAGGTAATTGTCGGTCAGCCCGTGACCCATCCCGTCCTTCGGCCTCTCCCAAAGGACGGTCTGGCGCGAGCCGAGGTGGGCGCGCTGGAAGTTTCGCTCGGCGCGGGCGGCGACCTCCAGCATGGCTTCGACCCGGGCCTTCTTCTCCTCGGGAGGGACCGGGCCCGGCATCCCCTCGGCCTCGGTGCCGGGGCGCGGGGAGTAGGGGAAGACGTGGACCTTGGCGAAGCCGGCCGTTGCGACGGCGGCGAGGCTCTCGGCGAACTCCGCCCCGGTCTCGCCGGGGAAGCCCACGATGACGTCCGTGGTGACGGCGACACCCGGGACGGCGGCGCGGACGCGGCCGAGGAGGTCGAGGTAGCCCTCCGCCGTGTAGGGGCGGCGCATGCGGCGCAGGGTGGCGGTGGAGCCGCTCTGCAGCGAGAGGTGGAGATGGCGGCAGAGGCGGCGGTCTTCCCACAGATCGAGGAGCCGCTCGTCGAGGTCCCACGGTGCGATGGAGGTGAGGCGCAGGCGGGGGATGTCGGTCGCCGCGAGGAGCGCCCGCACCAGCCCGGCGAGGCGGACGCCCTGCCAGCGGTAGGCCGAGATCTGGACGCCCGTGATCACGATCTCGCGGCGGCCCTGGCGGACGAGGTCCCGCACCTCCGTCACGACCTCAGGCAGCGGCCGGCTCCGTTGCGCCCCCCGGGTGAAGGGAATGATGCAGAAGGAGCAACGCATGTTGCAGCCGTCCTCCACCTTGACCAGGGCCCGGGTGTTGCCGGACGGCAGGGGCGCGCAGGGCGCGGACAGGTCCGCGTCCGCTCTGGGGATGGCATCGGGGAAGGCCTCGTGGACGCGGGCGAGGAGGCGGTCCTTCTCGGCGTTGGGCACGACGAGGTCCACCCCCGCGAGCCGCGCCGCCGCCGCGGGCGATTCAGAGACGTGGCAGCCGGTCAGCACGGTGCGCGTCCGTCGCGGGCCGCCCGACCGCCGCGCCCGGCCGGCCGCCTTGCGCGAGGCGCGGGCCGCGGTGCCCGTCACCGTGCAGGAGTTGACGACGTGGAGGTCCGCCTCGGCGAGCGACTCCACCACCTTGTGGCCGGCGGCCGCGAACTCCCGCGCCAGGCGCTCGATCTCCGCCTGGTTCAACTTGCAGCCGAGGTTGGTAAAGTGGACGCGCATGTTCGGCGAAGGCCGGGTAAATTCCCTGTAAAACTCCCGGCCCCGGAAATTCTAGCCGGACAGCCGTCGGTTAGGCTTGCCCGTGGAGTCCGTCATGAACGCGCCGAAGACCGCGCTCCTCTCAGCCGCCGTTGCGACCGTCCTCCTGGCGCCGGCCCCCGCCCGAGGGGCCGCGGGCGAGTGGTCCAAGAACCCGCAGTCGAGCGTGCGGCTGATCACGCCCTGGCGGGTGGCCCCCCGGAGCGGCGAGCTGTTCCTCGGCCTGCACTTCCGTCTTGCTCCCGGCTGGCACGTCTACTGGAAGAACAGCGGCGATGCCGGGTTCCCGCCGTCGGTGGCGTTCCAGCCCGCCAAGGTGCTGGGCAAGCCGGATCTCCTCTGGCCTACGCCCCACCGTTTCGACCTGCCGGGCGGCCTGGTGGCCTTCGGCTACGAGAAGGAGGTGGTCTACCCCGTCCGCGCGACGATCAAGCCGGGAGCGTCTCTGGAGGACGGAGAGCCCCTCCCCATCACCGCCGATCTCGACTACCTGGTCTGCGAGGTCGACTGCATCCCGTACCACTACACGCTGAGCGTGGACCAGCCGGTGGGCGATCCACCCGCGAACGATCCCGAGACCGTGCCGCTCCTCAAAGCCTGGCTGGACCGTCTGCCGCGGCTGCCCCGGGAGGTGCCGGGGCTCCAGGTCGGCGCGGGGCTGGACGCGAGCCGTCCGGGGCAGCCGCCGGCGCTGGAGATCCGCCTCCGCGGCGTCACCGGACAGGCGGGGAAGACCGACGTCTTCCTGGAGCCCCACGAGGCGCTCGACGCGGGCCGGCCGCGGGTCCGGGTCTTCCCCGACCGCGTGAACCTACACGTGCCGCTGAAAGTCCGGGAGGCGGGCAAGGCGCTCCCGGCCAAGGTCGCGCTCGCCTGGACGGTGTCCAACCTCGCGACGACGGACGGCAAGGGCTTCGACCTGGAGGTGCGGCAGGAGGTGCCGGTCTGGACCGCGCCGGTGGAGAAGCCGGTCAAGACGCCCGTCCTGGCGCCGGACCCCCTCCCGCGGCTTCTGCTCTGGGCGTTGCTCGGCGGCATGCTGCTCAACCTGGCGCCCACCGTGCTGGCCCTCCTCACCGGCGAGGCCTTCGCCCTGCGCGGCGCGGAGACGGGCGTGCGAGAGCGGGCCGCGGCCGCGGCCACCGGCGTCGTGGGCGCCTGCTGGGGGCTCGCCGCGCTGGCCCTCGCCGTCCATCGGAGAGGGCTGCCGGCCGGCTGGGGGGCGGCGCTCCAGGAGCCCACCCTGGGAGCCCTGCTCGCGGTGGCGGCGGCGGTGCTCACCTTGAACCTGTGGGGGCTGCTGGAAGCACCCCTCGCCCCGGCCGGTTCGTCCCGGACGGGCACCGGGCGCCATCTGCTCGCCGGCCTGTTCACCGCGCCCCTGGCCCTGGCCTGGCCCGTGCCGCTGGTCCAGGAGCCGGTGGGCTACGCCTTCGGGCGCGGCCCGGCGGCGGTCTGCGCCGTCTACGCCGTCGTCGGCTTCGGCCTGGCGCTGCCCTACCTGGTGCTCATCCTGGCGCCGGCGGCGGTCCGCCGGCTGCCTGCTCCCGGGCCGTGGCTGGCGCGGCTGCGCGAGGGGCTGGGCTTCCTCGCCGGGGCGAGCACCCTCTGGCTGCTCTATGCGCTCTCCCGCCAAGTGAGCCCGGAGGGGCTCGCCTGGATCGAGCTGGCGCTGCTGGGCATGGGGCTGCTCGCCTGGCTGCGGGCCCGGGAGGGTGCCGGCCGGGCGCTGCGGCTCGCCCTTGTGCTGGGGCTCGCGGCCTGCGCCGCCGGAGCGCTCTGGTCCGCGGACCGCAACCGGCTGGTGCCCAGGTCCGCCGCTACGAAGACTCATGAAACCAATTCCGAAAGGCTCCCCCGCACCCTGCGGGCGCCGATCCCCAACCAGACTTCAGGAGGTTGACATGCGCAGCAAGACGATCCGTACGACGCTCCTCGGACTCGCCATCCTGTCGCTCGCCGCCGTGCCCGCCCTGGCCGGCGGCGCGGTGGGCGAGATGGCCACCGGCTTCAAGCTCAAGGGCGTGGACGGCAAGACCTACTCGCTCGCCGACTACAAGGGCAAAGTCGTGGTGCTCGAATGGGTGAACCCGAACTGCCCCTTCTCCGACCGCCACGCGCGAGAGAAGACGATGTCCGCGCTCGCGAAGCAGCACGGCGAGGTCGTCTGGCTCGGGATCAACAGCACCAGCTCGAGCCACCGCGACTATCTGCAGCCGGCCGAGCACCTGGCGTACAACCAGAAGAATGGCGTCAACTACCCCGTGCTCTACGACGAGACAGGCACCGTGGGTCACGCCTATGACGCCCGCACCACGCCGCACATGTTCATCATCGGCACGGACGGCAAGATCGCCTACAACGGCGCCATCGACGACGACCCGCCGGGGCGCAAGGCGAAGGCGGAGCGCACGAACTACGTCGGCCGCGGCCTCGACGCGGAGAAGGCGGGCAAGAACCCCGACCCGGCGTCCACCAAGCCGTACGGTTGCAGCGTCAAGTATTGAGTTGAACCAACCGGTCCCCGGCGGGAGGCGGCCCTCGCGGCGCCTCCCGCCGCCCCGCCTTGGTTGACCGGTCCCGTCTTCCTGATCTAAAATTCGTAGGCAACCGAAGAAAATATTGCCTTCGCTCGTTGCCTTTAGAGCCCAGCGCCAGACGCGCACGCCACCAGCCGAAGTGTTGCGGGCTGGTAAATCTCAACCTGCGCTCTTATGATGGGAGGTCTCAATGCCAAGCCAAGACGAGATCATGAAGGAGATCGTTGAGCTGGTCAGCCAAGGGATGGGCATGCCGTTGACGCCCGAGTTGGAATCCGCCCTCCACAAGCGCTATTTCGATTGGATCATTGAGAAGAAGGAAGGCGTCCCCACCACTCCGCAGGAGATCTGGGAGGAGGACGCCGGCGCAAAGATCAAGGCACGGATCGAGGAGATCGGTAGGCGGCTCGCTGAGGAAAAGCAGCAGAAGCCTCTCCTCGGCGAAGATGACTGTCACGAGGTGTGCGGGTTGGTAGAGGCCGATTCGGATTGCCCCCACTGTCCGTAGCCAGCGGGCGGCTTGAGCGTCCGGCTGAGCCCGTGAGGTCAGCGATTTCGTGAAGAGCGATCTCTGGGAACGGCTGCTCCTCGCGCTCGTCGGCGCCAAGCTGCTGGTCGCGCTGCTCGGCGTTGCCTGGGGGGTCCCGTCCCCTACCGACCTGAGCGGCGACACCATCCTTCCCCACCTGGTGCTCATGCTCCCGCTGTGCGCCTACGCGCTCGGCGGGACGCTCCTGCGCACGGGCGGGTCCGGGGACCGGCGCGCCGCCCTCCTCGGCGTCTTCTTCCTCCTCCTGGCGACGCCGTTTTCGAACCGCCCCCTGCTGCGGCTCGTGGCCTCCGGCGGGCACGGCCTGGGCCTTGCCGCCCTGGTGCTGAGCAGCCTGCATCTCGACGCCTTCCTGCCCTGGTACTTCTGGCGGTTCGTCGGCGAGTTCCCCACGCCGCCGCTCTCGTTCCGGGCGCGGCGCCTCCTCAAGGCCGGAACCAGGGTCTCGCTCGCAACGGGCTTCGTCCTGTTCACGCTGGAAGGGGGCCGGCTGCTGGTCAACCTGGCGCGGAGCTGGGGCCAGCCGGGCGTCACCCTGAGCCAGCTCGCGCCTCCGAAACCGAGCTACGCCTATTACAGCGTGGTGCTGACCCTCTCCGTCCTGGCCCTTGCCTTTCTGCTGGCGCGGATCCCCGCGATCGTCGAGCCCGAGGCCCGCCGGGCGCGCCTGTTCGTGGCCGGGCTGGCGGGCATGGCCCCGCTGCTGCTGTACATCCTCGTCGACGCGGCGGCGCGGGCCCTGGGGAGGTCCGCGAACATCCCGTTTCCGGCCTATGTCGTCCTGTTCGTTCTCTTCTGCTCCGTCCCCTTCACGGCTGGCTACAGCGTCGTGGTCTACCACGTCCTCAACGTCCGGCTGATCGCCCGCCGGGCCCTGCAGTACGCTCTGGCCCGCTACTCGGCCATCAGTCTTGCCGTGGTCCCGCTGGCGGCGCTGCTCGCCTACATCTACCGGCACCGGCGGCAGCCGCTCCAGGACATCTTCTCGGGCACTCACCTGCCGCTGCTCGCAGCTTCGGCCCTGGTGGGGGCGGCGGCGCTGCGCTACCGCAAGACCCTGCTGGACGCGATCGACCGGCACTTCTTCCGCGAGCAGTACGACGCCCGCCAGACTCTGACGCTGCTGGTGGAGCGCGTCCGCGCCACCCACGGCGTCGCGGACCTCGCCAACCTGCTCTGCCGCGAGGCCGACCTGGCGCTCCACCCCGAGAGCGTCTCGCTGATGGCATTCGAGCCCCGCCTGGGGCTGCTCGCCGATCCCAAGGTCCGGAGCCGGCGGCTGGACGCCTCCTCGGCGCTGGCCACCCTGATCGCGAGCGCGAGCGATCCACTGCCCGTTGATCTCGAGGATCCCCGCTCGCCGCTGGTGAAGCTGCCGGAGAAGGAGCGGCACTGGCTGGTGGACAGCGGCTTCCGGCTGCTGGCGCCCATCCTGGCGCGGGACGGCTCGCTGCTGGGCCTGATCGGACTCGGCGAGAAGAAAAGCGGCCTGCCGTTCTTCCGGGAGGACCGCCAGCTCCTGCGCACCATCGCCAGCAACGCCGCCTGGGTATTGGAGTCGGAGCTGAGCCGCTCCCTGGGCTCGTCGCAGAAGAGCTGGCAGGAGCCGGGACGCGGCGAGGCCGCCCTCCCCTTCCCCGAGCCGGCGGCGGCCGGGACGGAGCTGGCCAAGGAGTGCCCCAACTGCGGTCGGCTGTACCCTTCCTACACCGTCTTCTGCAGCTCCTGCAGCCGCCGGCTGGAACCGTCGCACGTGCCGTACGTGCTGCCGGGCAAGTTCCGCTTCGAGCGGCGCATCGGCACGGGCGGCATGGGCGTGGTCTACCGCGGCACCGACCAGGCGCTGGGGAGATCCGTGGCCGTCAAGACCCTGCGCCGGGTCTCGCCCGAGGATGCCATGCGTCTGCGGCGGGAGGCAC
>DASWME010000012.1:0-9944 GCA_036399915.1 Thermoanaerobaculia bacterium | reverse complement strand
TGCCGCCGCAGGTGCCGGCGGCCACGAAGGTGAAGCTCTTCGACCCGGTGCCGCCGATCGGGACCACGCCGTAGGTCTGGGCCGGGCCGGGCGAGGTGACGCCGCCGCCCGACAGCAGGGTGCCGACCAGGTTGACGGTGGCCGCCGTGCCCGTGTTCTTGACCGGCAGCGAGACGGTCACGGCCTCGCCGGGATCGATGGCGCCGTTGCTGGGGCTGCAGGTCTCGCCGCCAATGGCGGCGCCGGGCGCGGCCATGAGGATGGGCATGGGCGAGAGGGCGAAGTTCTGTACCGTCGTGCCGCCGGTGGAGACCGTCACGCCCGTGGCCACGGCCGTCGAATAGCCGGGGGCCGAAGCCATCATGTTGTAGGTGCCGGCGGGCACCTTCATAGAGTAGGAGCCCGTGAGGTCGCTGGTACGGGAGAAGCCGTTGGTGGTCACCACCGTGGCGCCCGGGATGGGCGCGCTGGTGGCGGCGTTGATGACGGCGCCCTGGATGGTGCCGGTGGCGATTGGCGTGCAGGTGGGGAAGGTGAAGCGGCCGATGCCCGTCACCCAGCCGAAGCTGTTGGTGGCGCTGGCGGCGGTGTAGTACTCGCTGGTAAACCAGAAGGTGCAGTCGTCCTCAGGGTCCACCGACAGGGCGCTGTAGTCGCCCCAGCGCGACTGGGTGGCGGTCTGAACACCGGTGCCGGCGATCATGACCGTCTCGCCCTGGAACAGGCCGCCCGGCGGATCGGTGGCGAGGCGGCCGGCGTAGCGCATGGACGGGGCCGAGGTCAGGCTCGAGGCGCTGTAGCCCACGGCCAGGTTGCCGCTGCCGTCCATGGCGGCGCTGCCCATCCACCGCTCCAGGCCGTCGTTGGGGGCGAAGGTGGCCTGCTCATTCACCGTGAAGGAGCCTCCGGGGAGGTTCCGCCGCAGCTCGTAGTAGCGGATGCCCGCCCGCAGGCTGGCCGGCGTGGTGGGCGTCAATCCGCTGACATTCACCGTATGGGTGACCACCAGCGACTCGTGGGTGCCGAAATTGCGGTAGGCGAGCCGGAACATCAGCCGGTCCATGATGGCGTCGAGGTACGCCGAGCTGGTGGCCGGCGGCGGCTGCTCGATGTCGTCCCGGCCCGAGACGGAACGGGGGTCGAAGGCCGCCACCAGGAGCGGGCTGTCCGCCCGCTCGGTGAAGGTGGACGCCGCGGGGTTGGCGAAGTTGGGCCGGAACTCGAAGATGCGCAGCGAGTCGAACGGGTGCGCCGGGTCGGCGAACTCGCCGGCCGTGAAGTAGGCGAAGTAGTTGGGCGTGCCCGCCGGCGGCGGGTTCAGGCCGTCGAGGTCCGAGGGCAGCACGCCGCCGATGCTGGTGTTGCCGTTCTCGATGTCGAAGTAGACGTAGCCCGCCGTGGGATCGCCGGCCAGCATCTTGGCGCGGTCGAAGGCGAAGGCGCCGGCGCCCAGGAAGGCGGTGCCCGCCTGGTTGAACTGGTTGTCGGTCATGTAGTACGCGTCGGACCAGACGCCGAACTTGGGATAGTCGTTGAACTTGTTGTTCGGCATCAGGAAGTCGTACAGGTAGTACGCCCCGGCGGGGTCCGACGTCTTCGAGATGGCGATGAGCTGGTGATTGTTCGGGTTCGCCACCGTGCAGAACTGGCTCAGCAGCCAGCGGTCGGCCAGGGGATCGTAGAGCACGATCGGGTCGCCGTCGTTGCGGTTGGCGCAGGCGCCGCTGATGGTGGCGAAGAGGTTGCCCAGGGTCAGCTTGGGCGTCAGCGGATTGCCCGACTTGTCGAAGACCCGGAACAGGTTGTTCACCATCTGCACGTAGTGGTTCGGGCCGACGTCGCCCACCGTGTCGGGGGGCATGACGCGGAAGCCGAACGCCGTGGCGTTGTCGTCGCTGGTGAGGGCGCCGAAGAAGAGCGAGGGCGTCGGCGTCAGGGCCGAGGCCACCGATTCCTGGAGCACGGGGTCCTGCGTCGGAGCCGCGTCCGGGAGCTCCGTACGGAAGATCCGGAGGGGGACGACCTTGACCTCCTCAGGCTCCTCGGTCGGCTTCTCCTCGCTGGGCTCGAGGTTCCGCAGCTCCTCCGACACGCCGAAGGCGACAGCCTGCGAGGTGACGGGGGACTCGGCATGGGCCGCGCCTGCCAGCAGCGGGAGGGCCGCCAGCCAGAGGCCGAGGACGAGCAGCGCCCTGCTCGCCAGGGTGGAGCGAAAACGTGTCCGTATCATGACGTCTCCTCTTGAAAATAGGAACTCAAAGACGAAGATCAGTGCCCGCGCTGGATGGGGACGTGTTGGCGGGGCCCCCGGCGATCGATGCAGCGGCTGATCGCCAAATCCCCCAATCCCGCTTGGGAGAGGTGGCGGCCGGCTCCAGGAGGCGCGGCGAAGGCGGCGGCGAAGGAGCGAGGCGAGGGCCATGGGTGGTGTGGTTCCCAGGCAGCTGGGCCGTCTCCAAGAGATGCGGAGACCCCTGGCTTTGCGTCGCCACCTCGCGATGACTTTGCCCTTGACTTGGGGGAACCGAGTTTAGTGAAGCCTGGATTGCATTGTCAATTACTTTGCAAGAGCTTATTTATATCGTCTCGCGAGAGACCGCGGGCTCCTGGCGGCCCGTTTCGACCGGTTCCGGTTTGCGGCTGCCCGACATAGAATCCGGCGCGAGCTTCTGCCGTCCAGAGGAGGGGACATGGTGCGTTCCTCAAACCTGACTCCCGATCCGACGGACCTGGGCGCGCGCAGCCGCGAGAACTTCATCAGCCTCTTCCGGTCCTTCGCCGACGCTCCGTCCGTGCCGTGCCGATCCGGCGGGGGGGCAACACCGTCATGCCCTGGTTCGCCTACGCGGGCATGACGGATCGGGACCTTGGAGCCCTCTACGATTACCTGCGGACGGTCCCGCCGGTGGAGAACCGGGTCGTGAAGTATCCGGACCGGAGCGGAGGAGGGACGTAGGGGAGCCGCTCGCCCGGCTCGCTTTGCCGGCCACGGGACACCATGGTTGTGCAACAAGGACCTGATCCGGTCGATCGGAAAGGAGACTTCATGAGCTTCGCAACCAGGCTGTCGAGTTTACGGAAGCCCCTCCTCGCGGCGCTCCTGCTGGCCGTTCTTGCCCTGACCTTCCTGGCCTCGGCCCCACGGTCCGCGTATGCCTTCCAGGGACTCTGCACGTACTACAGCGACGCGAGCCATTCGCAGGTGGTGGGCCAGCGCGGCACCGACTGCTGCGGCAATCCCGTCAACTGGGGGAGCACGAGCAATTACGCCTATTGTGCCCAGGAGTACTGCATCTGGTGCCCGCCGCCAGCCGAGTGACGGTGTGCTCGCAGGGGCGGGGCTTTGTCCCCGCCCCAAGGGCGCTTCCCTACTCCTCCGCCTCCTCGCCGTCCATCACCCGCAGGCGCAGGATCCGCCCGGCCCGCTCGAGGGCGAGGGGACCGGCGGCCTCCAGCAGGGTGGCGAGGGCTTCCGGGCTGCGGGTGAACCGCTCCAGGACGTTGAGGCCGAACGCCCAGTCCTGGTCGAAGAGGTCGATCCAGCCGACCGCCTCGCCATGGCGGAGCAGGGGGAAGCCGCTGCTCCAGCGCTCGTTGCCCAGCTCATAGAACGGATCGCGGCCCACGAAGGGGCGCACCGCCGCCGCCAGCAGGGCGGCCGGACGCTCGCGGAAGACTCCGGCCGGCGCGTCGCCCCACTCCGGCCGCTCGCCCAGGCGCCAGACTCCGAACCCCTCGCGGCCGTCCGCCAGGGAAGAGGGCTGGACCTCCCACGGCCCGGCCACGTCTGCTTCGGCGGCGGAAGAGGGCTCGTCCTCCAGGTCAAACCGCTGCAGGAACTCCTCGGCGAAGGCGTTGCGGGGGAGGGGGGTGGTAGGATCCTCGGGATCACGCATGGGGCTCTCCTGTGCGCGGTGGGCTCGGGCGAGGTGACGGCTCGTCCGAGCCGTTGTTCTTTCTGGCCGGCGATGCCAGCCGGCGGCTCCTGGCGTAAAAAATTACGCCTCTTTTACGCCGATGTCAAGGGGAAGATCCCAGAAAGTCCGCGATGGCTCCGGTCACCGCCCCGCCAGAGGCCTGGTCGAAGGCGGCGAACATGGGCCCGCTGTTGATCTCGAGGAAGAGGAGCCTGCCCGTCTCCGGGCAGGTCTTGAAGTCGGCGGCGCCGAAGTCGAGGCCGAGGCGGTCCATGAGCCGACCCAGGCCCTCGGCGAGCCCTTCGGGGACCTCGGCCAGGGGCTCCACCTTCGCGCTCTGGCGTACGCGGTAGTCGAGGTCCTCGGAGGCTACGGAGAAGGCGAGGAACCTTTCCTCGACCCCGAACACCCGCACCTCCGGCGGCACCAGCTCCGTCTGGACTATGGCGGGCGCCGAGGCCACGCCGTCCCCCCGGCTCTCAGTGTCGGCCAGGATCTCGTCCAGGCGCTGGCAGTAGCCGCCGCCGTTGATGGGCTTGACGATCTTCGGCCGCTCCGGCGCGAAGGCTGGAAGCTCCGCCAGGTGATTGGTGACCAGCGTCGCGGGTACTGCGAGCCCGGCCTGCCGCGCGAGATGAAGGACATGCGGCTTGTTGGTGGACTGGTGCAGGGACCTGCGGTTGAGGATCCGCACCTCCTCGTGAGCCGCCAGCCAGCCCGTCACCGCCGTGTACCACGAGCCGGCCCGGAAGGAGGAAGCGGGGCGGCCATCCGCCAGATGCGTGAACACGTCGTAGCGGACGAAAGCCGCCCGGGGACGGATCTCCTCGCCATCGATGAGAAGGCGGCCGGACGCCATCTCCCAGGTGATCCAGGGATGGTGGGACTCGCCGACCTGTAGGAAGGCGACAGGCTCGCCCCTGTCCTCCAGAGTCGTCGCGAGCGCCCGCAGATTCGGATCGCGGTCGCCGCCCGCGACCAGAATGGGGCCGTCCGGCCGCGCCATGGCTCAGAAGCCTCCGAAGGGGCCGAATCCGCCGCCGCCGAAGAAGCCGCCGCTCTCCTCGCCGGTGGCGAGCGTGGTCGGGCCGGGTCCCTCCTCGCCTGTTACCAGCGTGGTCAGCGGGCCCTGCGGGGCCGCGGCGAACGACTGGGCCGCGAACCCGCTCTCCTCGCCGGTGGCCATGGTGGTGGGGCCGCCGCCTTCCTCGCCGGTCGCCATCGTCGTCGGCCCGCTCATCATGGTCTGCGCCGTCCCCGGCTGCTCCTCGCCAAAGGCGAGGGTGGTGATGGGAGGGTGCTCCTCGCCTACGGCCAGCGTGGTGATGGGAGGCTGCGGTGGCTGCTCCTCACCTACCGCCAGGGTGGTGAAGATGGGCCCCTCCTCGCCCACGGCCAGGGTGGTGACGGGCGGATACGGCTGCTCCTCGCCAACGGCCAGGGTGGTGAAGACGGGTCCCTCCTCGCCGACCGCCTGGGTGGTCGCCGGCGGCTGCGCCTGACGGAAGCCTGCCTGTCCCTGCGTCTGCTCCTGGGACAGGGCGGCCTGCGGCTTGTCCTCTTCGCCCACGGCCAGGGTGGTGATCGGCGGATCTTCCTCGCCCACCGCGAGGGTGGTGACCGGCGGGTCCTCCTCGCCTACCGCCAGCGTAGTGGCCTTCGGTTCCTCCTGCTTCGGGTCATCTTTTTCGTCGCTCATGATTCACCTCTCTTGGAAGGAAGGATCGGACGGCGGGCCCTCCCTACCAGGAGGGCCTCACCAACAGTATTCAACGGAAGAGACGAGCGGAACCCCTCACCTGTCTACGTCACCGACTCCGCGATCTCGATCGCGTTGAGGGCACCGCCGCGGGTGAGGTTGTCCATCACGGCCCAGAGCCAGAAGCCGCCTCCGGCCTCGTCCTTGCGCACGTGGCCGAAGATGACCTTGTCGCTGGCGGCGGCGTCGATCGGCCCCAGGTGGCGCGGCTTGTCGGACAGCTCCAGGTAGGGGTGCTCCGCGAGGGCCTTGCGCACGGCCTGCAGGCTGGGATGGCCCGCGCAGCGCACGTACAGGCTCGCCGCAACGGAGTGGAAGACGGCGCCCTGGAGGATCTGGAGCGCCACCGGCGGCGGTCCTTCCAGCACCGCGTGGAGCTGCGCCGCGACGGGATCGGCGGGCAGCGGCGCCGGCAGCACGTTGAAGGAGAGCTGGGTGCCGAAGACCGGCGTGGGGCTGCGCCGCGTCATGCCGATGATCTGGCGCGTCGACTCGAACAGCTCCTCGAGGCCCGCATCGTCCCGCATCGAGGCCGGCTGGATCAGCGTCGCCACCGCCTCCTCGGGCGCGAGGCCCCGCAGGGGGTGGAGGAGGTGGGCGAGCAGCACCGCGCCCGGGTGGGGCGAGAGCAGCACGCGCCCGGCTCCGGCCGCCGCGGTGTTGACCCCCGCCACCACCGGCTGGCCGTCGTCCACCGTGGCGTCGAGGGAGAGCACGACCGCCGTCGTCTCCGCCGGCAGTTCGGCGAGCAGGGGCCGGTTGTCCACCATGGCGCCGCAGAAGAAGGCCACGTCCACCCGCTTCAGCTCTTCCGGCTCGTAGCGCCCGACCATGGCGGCGGCCCCGGCGACCTCGGTCAGGGTGCCGATCTCGTCCTCGCGGCTGCTCAGCAGGCGGAGGTCCGACCAGTCCGGGCGGCGCGCCTCGATCGTCTCGCGCAGCTCCTTGCCCAGCAGGTTCGAGGGATGGAGGATGGCGACCGCGCTCACGGCACCTCTTCGGCGGCCGGCGGCGGCGGCTCCTCTGGCCGGTGCCCGCGCGGATGGCGAAGGCGCGAGATCGCGGCGGCGAGCGGCGCCGACAGGGTGTAGAGGATGGCGATCGCCAGGAACGTCGCCCGCGGGATGAACACGATCACCAGCAGGATCGCCGCGAAGGGGACGAACGCCCGGTAGCTCCAGCGCCTGCGCAGGTCGAACTTCTTGAAGCTCTTGTAGCGGAAGGTGGAGACCATCAGCACGCCGATCAGCAGCAGGGCGATGCCGATGACCACCTGCATGATGATCCGCAGCTCGTCCGTGTACTCCGGGGCGAAGAAGAGCAGCGAGCAGATCGCGCCCGCGGCGGCCGGCGCCGGCAGGCCCACGAAGAAGCGGCTGTCCACCACCCGGGTCTGCACGTTGAAGCGGGCCAGCCGGGTCGCCGTGCACACCATGTAGAAGACCGCCAGCAGCCAGGAGTCGGGCGCGAACTCGCGCAGCCCCCAGAGGTAGGCCAGCATCGCCGGCGCGGCGCCGAAGGTGATGACGTCGGCCAGCGAGTCGTACTCCTTGCCGAATTCGCTCTCGGTGCCGGTGAGCCGGGCGATGCGCCCGTCGAAGCTGTCGAGGATCGCCGCCAGGAAGACCAGCAGCGCCGCCTTGCGGAACTGGCCGTCGAGCCCGCAGACGATGGCGTAGAAGCCGAGCAGCATGTTGCCGATGGTGAACAGGCTCGGCAGCAGATAGGCCCCGCGGCGGGGGTGCGCCCTGCGTTCGGTGGTGATCAACGCCCCTCCTGGGGGCTCGCGACCGGCGTCGCCCCGTTCTTCAAGCGGTCTCCCTTCTTCACCAGCACGCGGTAGCTCTCCGGGATCAGCAGGTCCACCCGGGAGGAGAACTTGATCAGCCCCATCGACTGCCCCCGGTGGACGCGGTCTCCCTGTTTCAAATAGCAGACCACTCGGCGGGCCAGCAGGCCCGCGATCTGCCGCACCCCGATCAGGTCGCCGCCAGGGCGGCGGATCACCGTCAGGTGCTTCTCGTTGACCTCCCCGGCGTCCTCGCGGAAGGCGGCCACCTTGCGGCCGGGGCTATAGCGCGATACGAGGACCTCCCCGGCCGCCGGCACGCGCTGGACATGGATGTCGAACACCGAGAGGAAGGTGACGACTCGGTGGAAGCGGCCGGGCCCGATCTCGGAATCCTCGACCGTGTCGATGCGGGTGATGAGACCGTCGGCCGGCGCCAGCACGTACCCGGCGTCTCCCTCGTAGCCACGCCTCGGGTCACGGAAGAAGAGGAGGACGAGCAGGCCGATGACCAGCGCCGCGGCCCCCCAGCCGGGCCGCCCCAGGACGAAGAGCAACCCGGCCAGGAACAGAAACGGAAGGACGAACGGCCAACCTTCTTTGGCGAACTTCATCGTGGGCTCCGGTCGGTCGTCAGAGGAAAGCCTTGCAAGTCAGCCGCCCGGCCGGGCCGCAGCGGGCCGCACCCCTGCAAAGCGCCTCCCACCCGGCATTCCGGCGTCCAGGGGTGTCAGGCCGAGACCCGCGACTCGCGGTGGATCCGCAGGATCTGCTCCATCCGGTCCTTCAGGACCAGCTTGTGGAGCTTGATCTTCTTCTCCTCGATCTCGTCTTCCTGGGAAAGGAGGGTCTTCTGGTTGATCGTCTGCAGCCGCCTCTCGTATTCCTGGTGCTCCTCGTAGAGGCGGCGAAAATCGTCATCCGTCTCGATCAGCTCCGCTTTCAGGTCGTCGTGGTGAGACATCAGTCTGCCTCCTTTGCCTGATGGACAGGGCTCCGTCGTGGATTGGGGGAGATCGGCCCATGTGGACCGTACCTGTAGCTCGGAAGAAAGGAACGAGCGGCCGGCGGCGAGCAGGCTCACCGGACGACCGGCTCCTGCACACGCGCGCGCCTCAACCCCTCGGGGGGGCGGGCAGCGGTGGTGGAAAGAGGTGTCAGCATGCCGAACAGGCTGAGAATAACACCGGGTCCCAGGGGGGATCAAGCAAGGGCGTCACAGCTCCAGCGCGAAGATGATCGCGTCCGTGCCGTCCCGGTAATACGCCCTGCGCCGCCCTGCGATCCCGAACCCGAGCCGGCGGTAGAGCTGGATGGCGGGCTCGTTGTCCACCCGCACTTCGAGGAAGCAGACCTGGATGTCCCCGTGACGGAGGCGGTCCAGGCCCACGGCGACCAGGGCGCGGGCCACGCCGCGGCGGCGCTCCGCCGGGTGGACGGCGAGGCGCAGCAGCTCGGCCTCGTCCGCGGCCTGGCGGAAGGCGGCGTAGCCCACGGGTGTATCCCCCCGCGTGGCGATCAGCAGCAGAGCCCGCGGATGGGCCAGCTCGCCTTCGAGCATCTCGCGCGGCCAGGGATCCCGGAAGGCGGCGTCCTCCAGCCAGGCGACGGCGTTGAGGTCGTCCGCGCGGGCGGGCCGGATGGAGAGGGAAGGGACCGACCCGGGCACGTCAGGCTTCCCGGGGAGCCACGGCGGCGCGGAGCCGGGGGAGGGAGATCGCCGGCGGCCGGGAGTAGATCGGCGAGACGAGCAGATCCGGGTTCCACTCCACCCCCGGCGCCACGGCGAGGTGCGCCGCAATGGGCGCCAGCGCCCCCGGCTCGATGAGGCGCGGGCCGGCGGGCCAGCCCGGGAGACCGGCCAGACGCAAGACCCCGAAGCCCACCACCACGGCAGGGGGCCGGCCGCCGGCCAGGCGCGGCAGCTCGGGTCCGGGGACGAGATCCATCTCCCCGAGAGGGCGCGGCACCGGGCCGGCCGCGAACGCCTGGGCGCTCCACTCGCCTCGCAGGGCGTCCACGGCGGCGACCACGGTCCCCTCTACCTCTGGCGGCACCGCCGCGGCCAGGGCCTGGAGGGAGGGGAGGGCCGTCGCGGGCACGCCAAGAGCCTGGTGCAGGCCGAGCGCCGTGGCGAGGCCGATCCGCAGACCGGTGAAGCTCCCCGGACCGCGCAGGGCCGCGATGCCTCCAAGGTCGCCGATGCCGACCTCGGCCTCGTCGAGCGCCTCGCGTATCAGGTCCAGCAGCAGGGCCGAGGACCGCTGCTGCTCGACCGCTCGCACCGCGGCGGCGGCTCCCTCCCGCGCCACGGCTACGCTCACCAGAGGCGAGCCGGTGTCGAGGAGGAGGAGGGGGAAGGGCATGCAGGGAATATATCCGTTCCATTCGCGGTGGCGTTGCGCAGCCCCGGCACGCCTTTCCGCCACCGCGGCACCGGATGCGAGCACCGGCGGGACGCTATACTTCCTCCCGCATG
>DASWME010000011.1:0-3470 GCA_036399915.1 Thermoanaerobaculia bacterium | reverse complement strand
GGCGGGTAGAGGGCGAGCAGGAGGAGCGGAGCGAGCCCCGCGGCCGCGGCGAGCCCCACCCGGCGCCGTCTCCCGATCCCGCGGAGATCTCCCCACAGCTCGCGCCAGGCCGGGACCCCCGCCGCGTGGATGACGACGGCGAGCAGCAGCAGGGGGACGCGCCGGAGCAGCCCCGCGAGACCGAGCAGCAGCAGGAGGTGGCAGAGCAGGGCCAGCCCGAGCGCCGCCGAGACCGCTCCCCGCTCCAGCCGGCCCGCGAGGCTCAGCCCGAGCGCGCGGATCCCCCCGCGGCCGAGGACGTACGCCGTCGCCGCGAGCGCGAGGAGCGGGAGGAAGAAACCCGCGAGGAGGGCGGCCGCCTCCGCGATCCAGGCCAGGTCCCGCTCCTACGGCAAGGGCAACGGGGCGAGGGGCGCGCAGGCGCTGTCGAGCGGCGTCGCGTTGTAGCCGACGCTGAACAACCCCTGCGCGCTCATCAGCGTCCCCACCCAGGACTGCCGGATCGGGCGCCCGCCCTGGGCCGGTGGATTGAGGTCGAGGAAGAGCCAGCCGAAGTCGAACGCCATGGGAAAAGCGATCCCGCCGACATGGACCTTGTTCGCCTCCGCCGGAAAGCTCTCGTCCCCGGGCAGCGTCGGCGTCGCCGGGCTCGTGCCGAGGGTGACCGGGTTCTCCTCCTCGTCGAAAGTGAGCTCTCTCGCGAACCGGAGGGGAAAGCCCGCGGGCTGCGTCCCGCAGGGGAACGGCCGCACGGCCTGCCCGCTGTCGCGCCAGACCACGAGGTCCGTGCCGCCGGAGAACGCGCCGCCGTTGACGTAACGGGAGGTCCAGACGGTGGCGAGCGGCTCCCGCTCGTCGGCGGCCGAGCCGTCCACGTAGCGGCCGTAGAAGGTGCGGTCCCCGGGCTTGAACGCGCCGGTGAAGGCCTCGACGCGCACCAGGTTCTCCCCCTGGGCGTGGTCGTTCGCGGGATCGACGTAGAAGAAGTCCCCCCAGAGGACGTTCTGGTTCGTGGCGAGGCCGGTGCCGCCAGCACCGAAGTATCCAGGATCGCCCGGCACCTTCAAGGCGCACGCGTTGACCGTGTCCACCGTGACGTAGCCGCGGACCCGGCCGTCCTTGCGGTCCTGAGCGGCGCAGGCGCCGAGGACGGCCGAAGACTGGCCGCTGTGGATGGCGCGCAGGTGCTCCGCGAAGCCGGCCGGCATGAGCGGGTACGGAAACAGGCCCGTGCAGCTCGCGAAGTCGATGTCCTCGGAGAACTCCCCCTGCGGGCTGATATGGTCGCTCGGGTCCTGGCCGTCCGACGCGGTGCGCGGCAGGATGCCATTGAAGATGTCCCGCAGGTTGATCGTCTGGACGTCATAGCCCGTCAAGTAGACCTGGAAGCCCAGGGTGGGCACGCCGAGGTCCGTCCACAGGACGACGTTGGTGAGGACCGCCATGGCCGAGGCATTGTTGATCGAGAACAGGGTCGTCAACCCGCCCGGATTCGCGACGTCCACCTCGAAGTAGGGCAGCAGCAACGTGGCGGCCGGCGAGTCCTCGAGCTCGCAGAGGTCGGCGCGGGCCGGCGCGGACGCGAGCAGAGCCATCAGGGTCAGCCAGCAGGCGAAGCATCGTCTCATGGCGTGTTCCTCCTACTCCGGTCTCGGGAACGGGCGGTCTTCGGGCCGGCAGCCGCTGGCGAGCGGCGTGGCGCCCAACCCCGCGCTGAAGCGCCCGTTGGCCTTCATCACCACCCCCACCCAGCCCTGGGAGGGATCGAAGATGCCTGACGGGAAAAGGCCGAGGTCGACGTAGATCCAGCCGAAGTCGAAGGGCGTCCGGAGATGCTCCTGGCCGACGGTGAACCGGTTGGCTTCGGCCGGCAGGTAGTCGAGCGGCGGCAAGGGGAGCGGCGGATCGATCGGCAGCGGCACCGGAACGAACGGGTTCTCCTCCTCGTCGAACGGGACGTACTCCTTGAGGACCAACGGGGTCGGCGGCTGGTGGCAGGGAAACGGCTTGTTGACCCGGCCGCTGTCGCGCCAGGCCACCAGATCGGTGCCGCCGCTGAACGTCCCGGCCGACAGGTATCTGACCGCCCAGATGGACGGCAGTGGCTCGCGCCCGTCGGCTCCCGAGCCGTTCACGTACCGGCCGTAGAAGGTCCGCTTCCCCGCCAGGGCCACGGGATCGGCCTGCAGCCGGATCAGGTTCTCCCCCTGCGCAAAGGCGTTGGCCGGATCGACGTAGAAGAAGTCGCCCCAGAGCACGTTCTGGCTGGTGGCGAGCCCCCCGGGGCCGAAGTAGCCGGGATCGCTCGGAAACAGGAACGCGCACCGGCTCGCCGTGTCCATCGTCACGTAGCCGCGCGCCACGTCGTCATTGAGATACTGGCCGGCGCACATGCGCCAGATCGGCGAGACGTTGCCCGTGTGGACCAGCCGCAGGTGCGCGAGCAGCCAGTCCGGAAGCTGCGCGAGCGGCGGCAGCAGGCCGTCGCACGACGGGAAGCCGATGTCCTGGGACAACATACCTTGGGGACTGATCGCGTCCTGTGGGTCCTGGGCGTCCGAGGCCGTCTGCGGCACGCGGCCGTCGAAGAGGTCCCGCAGGTTGACCGTCTGCACGTCGTAGCCCGTCAGGTAGACCGGGAAGTTCAGGGTGGGGACTCCCATGTCCGTCCACAGCACCACGTTGACCAGCACCGGCTCGGCAGCGGCGTTGTTGATCGTGAACAGCGTCGTGCGGCCGGCGGGGCTGGCGAGGTCCACCTCGAAGTACGGCAGCAGCAGCGTGGCCCCGGGGCGGTCGTCGAGCGAGCAGACGCCGGCCCAGGCCGGCGCCGCAGAGGCGAGCAGGCCCAACAGCGTCATCAGGCAGGCGGCGCGTCGTCTCATGGGCGGTGGTCCTCTACTCGACGTTGCCGGGTCGCGGGAACGGGCGGTCTTCCGGCCGGCAGCCGCTGGCGAGCGGCGTGGCGCCGACGCCGACGCTGAAGCGCTTCTCGGCCTTCATCACGACCCCCACCCAGCCCTGCGAGACATCGACCATGGTGCCGGCGGCGGACACGCCCCCGAAGTCGAGGTAGATCCAGCCGAAGTCGAAGGGCGTGGACCGCGCCTCCTGGCCCACAGGGAAGCGGTTCGCCTCCGCCGCCAGGTGGGTGAAGGCCGGCAGCGGGGGCGGGAGGATCGGGAGCGTCGGCGGGATGAAGGGGTTCTCCTCTTCGTCGAACGCGGCGTAGTCCTGCAGGGCCAGGGGGTACCAGGACGGCGGCCGGTTGCAGGTGAACGGCTGGTTGATCCGGCCGCTGTCGCGCCAGGCCACCACGTCGGTGCCGCCGCTGAACGTGCCGGCGGAGACGTACCGCAGCGCCCAGACGGGCGGCAGCGGCTCGCGCCCATCGGCTCCCGAGCCGTTCACGTACCGGCCGTAGAAGGTCCGCTTCCCCGCCAGGGCCACGGGATCGGCCTGCAGCCGGA
>DASWME010000010.1:0-7276 GCA_036399915.1 Thermoanaerobaculia bacterium | reverse complement strand
GGGTACACGGGCCTCCAGCTCGGGTACTTCGTCCCTTCCAAGTTCCTGCTGGGACTGGGGGGCGTGCTCGTGAGCCCGAACCGAGGGCTGTTCGTCTTCACGCCCATCGCCCTGCTTGGGTTCTACGGACTCGTGCGCGGCTCTCTGCGCTCCCTGCAGGAGCGCGATCCGCTGATCCCTCTGTTCGGCCTCGCCGTTGCCGTCCACCTCCTCGCGGTCGCCAGCTATCGCGAGTGGGGAGGAGGCTGGGCCTTCGGGCCTCGCTACCTGGTCGACATCTTGCCTGTGCTCGGCTTTGCGGCGGCAGAGGCATGGTCTAGCCTTCCTCGTTTCGGGAAGCGACTGACTGCGGCCGCCCTCGTCTGGTCGATATTGGTCCAGCTTAACGGAGCCTTCTGCTATCCCGCATCGCGATGGAACGGGCGCGCCGGGGGTCAGATCGAAAGGCAGGCTTGGAATCCCTTCCGCTTCGAGTTGTGGGAGGATTTCCGCGCTTGGCTGGCGCTGGACGAAAGGGCTGCCCCCTATTAATCTTGAGATCGAGCTTTAATATGCTTCCCCGTCTTCGACGAGAGAACGCTTGAGCCAAGAGCCGCTCCCCCGCCCTTCTCCTGCACGAACGAAGAAAGTCTGTGTCGTGATGCCGGCCTATTATGCCGAGAAGACCCTCGAGCGAACGTACCGGGACCTGCCGCTCGACTGGGTCGACGACATTATCCTCGTAGACGATGCGAGCCGGGATCGGACGGTCGATATCGCGCGCTCACTAGGGCTCCATACGGTGGTTCATCCGCGCAATCGGGGTTACGGCGGCAATCAGAAGACCTGTTACCGCGAGGCGCTGACGCGCGGCGCGGACATCGTGGTGATGGTCCATCCGGACCACCAGTACGATCCGCGCTATATCCCCGACCTAGTCGCGCCCCTGTGCGCCGATGAATGCGACGCCGTCTTCGGCAGCCGGATGCTGGGCGGCCGCCCCATTGAAGGCGGAATGCCCAAGTGGAAGTACTTAGCGAACCTTTTCTTGACGGCCGTGGCCAACGCCACGTTCTACGTATTCCTGTCCGAGTATCATTCGGGCCTGCGGGCTTACAGCCGCCGCTATCTCGAGGCGGTCAACCTGGAGTCCAACTCGGACGATTTTGTCTTCGACACCGAAATCATAGCCCAGGGAGTCTGGAAGGGGATGCGGATCCGGGAGATCCCGATCGCTACCCGTTATTTCGATGAGGCCTCGCAGATCGGCTTCTGGCGCAGCGTCCGCTACGGCTTTTCGATTCTCTGGGTGCTCCTCCGCTACAAGCTCCACAAAAAGGGGATCCGGCATTCCCGCCTTTTCCACTGATCGCTACGTCCTCAAGGATTTCCGGGACTCCAGCCACCGCCTCCTGGCAAGGTGGGTCCGGGAACTGCCGGCTGGCACCCGTATCCTGGAGCTTGGCCCCGGCCCGGCTCACGTGGCGCTGCTGGTTCAGCGCAACGACCTCCCCTGGTTGGGCCTCGAAGGCTCTCTCGACTGCCTGTGGAGCCTGCGTCAAGTCCTCGCGGGCGGGGCGATCGTGGACCTCGATTCGCTCGCTCGGCTGCCGCGCGGCTACAGCACCGTCCTCGCTGGCGATGTCCTGGAGCATTTGAATGATTCGGAGCGCATGCTGCGGATGATCCACGAGGCGCTGCCGCCGGGAGGGCTGCTGCTGCTGTCGGTGCCCAACGTGGCCAACCTGTACGTGCGCCTCAACCTACTCTTCGGCAACTTTCCCTATGCCGACCGGGGCATTCTGGACCGCACCCATCGCTACTTCTTCACGGCCCGGTCGCTGCACGCGATGGTTAGAAAGGCCGGCTTCGGTATCGAGCGCCGGGCGGTGTCGATGATTCCCCTGCCGCTCGCCTGGCCGCGCCTGCCGAAGCCGCTCCTCCAGGCATCGTCGCTCGTCCTCTCCGGGCTGACGCGCCTCCTCCCAAACCTGCTCGGCTATCAGCTCCTGCTCTTGGCGCGGCGCGCCTGACGGATGCCGATGCTGGGGCGAGCCTTCCGCCGGGTTGGAGAGGTGGCGCGCTGGAACGCCTGCGCCCTGCCCGTCCTGCTGCTCCTCGGCGTCTACGTTGGATTCCTGTACCGGCGGGCGGTGGGGATCGGCGTGCTGTCCGACGGCTGGCATCTGCTGGAGATCGGCAGCCATGGATTGCTCGAAGCGTCCAAGGTCACCCTCTCCTACCACACCATTCCGGTGGCCAACCTCCTCTTCGCCGTCCTCTGGAAAACGTTCGGCCTCTGGGAGCGCGGCTATCAGCTCGCGAATCTGGCGGAAATGACGCTCCTTGGCTGGCTGATTTATCTGCTGGGCTGCACTCTGTTCCGGCAGCCGCGCATCGCGCTGCTCGCGAGCCTGCTGTTTCTTGCCAACAGCAGCTTCTACGAGGTGCCCTTCTGGCCCGTGGTTGGCAACTTCCAGAGTCTGGCGGCGTTCTTCTACGTCGGCGGGATCTTCGCGGTGCATCAAGCCTTCCGCTGGCGAAGGCCATGGGGCTGGCTGGCGCTGTTCGCTCTTTGCGTGCTCGCTGCCTTCTTCACCTACGAGCCGGCCATCTCTCTGCTGTTCGTCGGCTTCGCCTATGCGGCCGTCTGGCCCGCCAGCGACGGTCTTGAGGCCTGGCGGCCGAGACTCCGGCGCCTCGGCATCCTCGCCCTTGCTGTATTGCCAGTCCTGACCCTGATCATCGCAAGCAAGGTGTACGCCGCTTCAACCGGCCATACGGCGATGTTCCTGCCGACGAGCCTATGGGATCTCCGCTTCCGGTTGCACCTGCTCGTGCGGGCCTGCATCGGCATCTTCACGCTGCGTGGGTCGGACCCCGCGATCTACTATCTCTTCACGTTCCGCCGCATCCCCTCCTTCGCCACTCCGCTCTATCACATATTCCTGGGCGGCTGGCTTCTCGTCCTGACCGCCCTGTCGATCCTCCTGGTGCTCAAGGCTCGGCCGGCAGTGCGCTTCCTGACATTGTGGACTGCGATCCATCTTGCCGTGGTCTCCGCTGCCACGGGGATCGTCTCCCGCCACTTCTACCTCGCGGCGATCCCGGCGGCGCTCCTACTGGCTTGGGCCCTCTGGAGCGGCGCCGACCGCGCCGCCGCAGCCTTGGAGCGGGTCGGGGTGCCGTCTAAGCTGGGCATGACCGCCGCGCAGACCGCCACTGTCCTGGTCTTCATCGCCGCGCTGCTCCTGCTCTCGGGGGCCAAGAACGACCTCAATGCCGCCGCCGAGATCTATAACGTTGCGTCGAAGGCCACTCGGCAGGTGCTCGAACGCGTCCAGGCGCGTCTTCCGGAGCTCCCTGCCCGCCCGCGAATCGTGCTGGTCAATATGCCTGCGGGTCTCCTCGGAGACGGCGTGAGCGCCTTCAGCTTCGTCAATGGGCTGCACCACATGTTGTTCTTGTCTACCCAGGGAAGAATCCAAATCTCCGACGTGCAACTCTTCCACACCTACGACCAGCCCCAGCCGGGCAAGTACGCCAACGGCTCGCAGCCCATTGGGCTCGACCAGTTCAGCGCCGTCGTCCGTGACCCCGGCAGCTTGGTGCTGATGTTCGACCGGACGTCGCGCACGGTACGCGAGGTCACCCGGGCCGGCTGGCGGGTCCCCAACCGCTACATGCCGGAGACGGCACCGTACCTCGAGTGGCAGCCCGGGGCGTGGCCCTGGCTGCGAGTCTACGCCGGCCTGCCTTTGAAGCTGCCCCTGGCTCCAGACGGCGAAGGTTCCTGGGCTGCGGTCAAATACCTCCGCAACCCTGTGACGACCTTCTCCGTGCAAGCGGGCTCCACCCGACTTATGGAAGTCCGGCCGCAGCCGGTCAGCACTCCCTTCTGGCCGACCGCGGTCTTCCCGCTCCCGAAAGGTTCCACGGGGGTGACCCTCGAACCCATCTCGGAGGTCTGGATCGCCGGACTCACCTCCTTTGCGCCGCCCGCGGAATACACTCCGGAGTCGGCCCCCTTCCTGGACTGGATGGAGCGACCGGAGCCGGCGTTCATTGTCCATGCACCGATGCGGTTGCCGCTCTCCACCTGGTCCTGCCAGCGGCGCCCCTGCAAGGTGGAGTTGAAATTCCTCGCCCAGCCGGGTCGCGACTTCTCCATCACCGTCGAGGCGGGGCGCCCCCGGACCTTCGACTTCTCCGGCATCCCGCCAGCCTGGCAGTCGGCGATGCTGGAGTTGGAGGAGGGGACTGTCCCCGAGGGGGCATCGGAGGTGATCATCCAGATCACGCCGACCGGCGGTACACCCGCCCTGGTCAGATCCCTAGCTTGGCGGCCTTCACAGCCCTCAATCCGATAGGGTCGCGATCCCCCGCGACGTGAACCCACCACTGAGCCGTGGATGGCCTGACGCCGGCAAACGGCTTGAGGGGCTGGGGTTACTGTTTCCTGGAGATGACTGGGGGCGGCCGGAAGGCAGTGGAGACGCTGGCGACTGGGGGAGCATGGCTTGGGAAGAACCGCGGTTGGCGGGAAGAAAGCAGGGAGGGAGCCCAGTGACTCCCACCCTTTCGACGCGGAGACCCCCTGACGCTACTTTTCCTGAGCGAGGCTTTGGACCAGCTTCTCCAAAGCCTCGATGCGGCTCTTGAGATCGGAGATCTCCCTGTCCTTCTCCTGGACGACCTCGTTCAGCGCCTGGACGGCGGCCATGCTCACGCCCGCCATATCCATCGGCGAGACGTGCTTGTCGTCGATGCCGAGCCCGAAGGCGGCCGAGAAGTCCTGCGCCATGGGGCCTATGTGACGGATGTCATCGGTTTTGTAAGTCCAGGTCGAGATGGGGACGGCGGCCAGCTTCGCCAGCACGTCGCGGCGAACGGGCACGATGTCCTTTTTCAGGCTGCGATCCGACGGCGAGTACACGCCGGTGATCGTCAGGTTCCCCGTGTTCGACAGGATCATCTCCGTTCCGGGGTTGCTCTGGTTGTCGACCACCCAGTTGCTGCCCTGCGTCGCGAACGCCCAGCGGCGGCCCGCCGCCGAGACGTCGTTCATGATCCACAGCACCTGGCCGTTGTTCTCGGAGTCGAGCAGCTCGCGAGCAGCGGCCGTGCCATTGGTGTTCTCGATGAAGAGCTTGCCGGTGTTGTCGCTGACGGAGCTGAACACGTGCAGCTTGCTGTCCGGTGAGGCCGTGCCGACGCCCACGTCGCCATCGGCGCTGATGTCGATCGAACTCGTCGGCGCGCCGGGGCGGATGCGGAAGGGGAGGCGGGAGCCGCTGGTCACGTCGCGGACGAAGAAGTTGGCCTCGTTGGCGCCGATGTCCCAGGTCTGGGCGGTGAAGCCGCCGGAGTTGTTCTGCTCCAGCCGGACGGCCGGGGTGTTGCTGGTGGCGACGTGGAGGTCGAGCACCGGGGTGGAGGTGCGGAAACCGACCCGGCCGGTGCTGTCGACGAAGATCGAATTGGTCGAGGCGCCGGCCGTGATGGTGAAGGGCACCTTGGCGCCGGTGATGTCCTCGATGGAGAACTTGCTGGAGCCGCCCGAGGCGGAGTCGTTGGCGGTGAGCTGCCAGTCGTTGGTGGGGAAGCTCCCGGTGCTGGTATCTTCAAACTTGATCCGCAGGTTGTTCTCCTTGAGCCGGATGGTGTCGAAGCCGAAGCTCTCGTTGTTGACGCAGTCGAAGCCGACGCAGGTGCTGCCCTGGACGATCAGGTCGTCCGGGATGACCTGGTCCGCTTCGAAGATCGGCGTAACTCCGGTGGCTTTGTTCGACTGCGGCGCTCTCCCGCCCCGGCGCCGCCCCTCGCGGAGATCCTGGGCGACGATGGCGCCGTCCTTCACCACGAAGGAACCAGATTGGGCCAGTGGCGTGCGGGGCAGCTTGCCCTCGGCGCGCAGCTTCGTGACGATGGAGTCGTCCCCCGTCTGCCGCGCGCGGGCCAGGGCCTGCCGGGTCTCCCGGTCGAGCACGGGCGCGGCGATCAGCTCATAGGTGTAGGTGCCATCTGGGAGAGGCTTGCCGTCGTTGAAGGCCTCGAACGAAGGAGCGACGCCGGCCGCGAACTCCCGGCGCAGGATCAGGTCCTCGGGTCCCGAGACGGTCAGGACCATCTTTTCGTACTGGGCGGACGGCTGCCATTCGATCCCGATCGGGCTGATGGACGCTGCGGCCAGCGAGGACGGCCCCGCCGCGCCCGCAGGGACCGCCAGCAGGCCCAGCGCCGTCGCCAGGACCACCGCTCCCCATAATCTCGATTGCATGCTCCTCATGATTTCCTACCCTCCTTCCGTTCGTATCGCTGTTCAGGGGACCGGACCCACACGGTCGGTCCCCAAGGTTTCCGTCCGGGATGATGGCGCAACGCCGAGATCAGAGAGTCGAGTCTCCAAGCAAGTGCGGTAAGAGGAAGAACGGGGACAACCCGGCGTTCGCCTCCTCGAACTTGGTCAGATAGGCGAAGCGGGCGGCGGTCCCGTTACACAGGGCGTGGCGGAACGGCTGTGGGGGTCGTGCGAGCCCTAAGGCGGACAATATAAAGGAAATCAGACGGCTTGTCGAATAGATCTCACTGCACGATCGCTTACACTACAGGCCGAGATAAACGAACAGTTGAAGCTCTCACGGAATTGGTCGCGCGATCAGAGAAAATATTTCTCCGAAGACGGGATGGAGATCGGCGGCGATTCCCAACTCCAGTCTCGCGATGGCGGCTTCGAGCGCGGCCCCGCCGTCCTCGTCCGGGGCCGGCCAGCGCAGGGTCAGCCGGTTGAGGCCGGAGCGCAGGCTCCCACGGTCCACCCGAAGGAGGGTCCGCGTCCAGCGCTTGACGGCGTCCGCGACGCCTGCCTCCCGCCCGTTCACGGCGACGCCGATCCGGCCCCAGCGGTTCTTCCCGGTGGTGGAGGGGAGGCGGGCGGTCAGCTCCAACTCCACGTCCCGCGACGCGTCGCAGGCCAGGCAGAAGGACGACTCCGGCCAGGGGGAGCGCAAGGTGGCCCGCTCGGAGAGGTCCGCGAAGCGCATGACCTCGGGATAGAAGCGCTCCAGCGGCTCCCAGAGGTAGGGAGGCTGGGTGAGGTCGGTCCCCTCCTTGCGGACTGCGTGGTGCTCGATGAGCTTGCGGGCGACCTCCTCGCGGACGGGCCGGCCCCGCCTCTCCAGCACGGTCTGGATCGCCTCGATGAGGTCCGCGTCGAGGTGGTCCCACCGCCAGCCGTGCTGGAGGAGAAGGCGGTAGGGCGAGGCGAGGTTGCGCTGCTGGGCCGCGGTGAGCACGG
>DASWME010000009.1:0-22751 GCA_036399915.1 Thermoanaerobaculia bacterium | reverse complement strand
CAGGGCGAACGGGTCGGTGATCAATCTCTCGTTGGCATCGAGCTCGACATACCAGCCCCGTCTCCCGACGTCGCTGTCGAGGAGGTAATCACCCGACGCGGCGCCGCTGGCGACGGTGATCCTCTGGAAGCGGCTCTCGTCCAGCACGGTGCCGTCCGGCAGGTCGTCGGTGTCGTCCACGAAGACGTAGAACCGGCCGGCGACGTCGTCCGCCAGCCACAGGTCCTCCCGGTCGCCGGTGCCAAAGGCCAAGGCAAAGCGCCCGATCTTGGAAGCGAAGACCACCGACGGCCGGAAGTAGATCGGCCGCGCCTGGCTCACGGGGAGCGGGACCCCCGCATTGGTATTGGCATTGAAGAGGACGCGGGGCGCCCAGCTCGAATCGGGTACCCGCTTGACCGTGTAGGTGAGGCCGTCGAGGCCGCGCACCGTCTTGTTGGCCAGAGAGGGGAGCGCGGCGTTGGGATCCTTGGCGTTCGGCACGTCAGCGATCAGGTCCACGCGGTACATCAGGCCCGCGGTGGTCCCGACGTAGATCCGGTCCAGGAAGCCGTCCTGGTTGGTGTCCACGGCGGCCGGCTCGCTGGGGACGGCGCCCGTCAGCCGCCGCTTGTAGATCGCCTGACCGGTCTCGACGTCGACCATGTACAGCCAGGTGCCCCTGAGCGGGCTCGTCTTGTTGTCCGGATCGAATCCTCCCCCCACCACCATGACGAATTTTTCGACAACTTCCCCGTCCTCGTTCAGGCGGATGCGCCCCACGTTGGGGATCGACCACGTGGCGGCGAGGTCGGGCTCTCCATTGGCGTCCTCGTCCAGCCGCACGGGCGAGAGCGCGGCGTTCCGCACCGAGTCGTTGAATTCCCACAGGGCCGCCGGGAAGGGCAGCGGGCCGCAGCCGCCCAGGTTCTCCGTGCCGGTGTCTCCCCCTGCGCAGGAGGGGACGCCGTTGTCCGGCTGGGGCACGTCCTTGAGGCCGCTGGCGGTGACGAGCTTGTCGGGCTGGGTGATGTCCAGGGCGTAGTAGCCCGAGCCGCCCTCGCGCAAGCCGCCGAGGACCACGGTGCGCCACTGGCGGTCCGCAGGCGTGGGGATGCCGGTGTGCTTCGGGTCGATGAAGACGTCCGCCACCGTCACCGTGCTGTCGACGCCCCACTGGTGGACCGAGCCCTCGGAGAGCCGGCGCACGGTGGGCATCACGTCGCGCGGGATGTAGGCGAACAGCTCCTTGCCGGTGCCGTTGTTGAACTTCTTCGCCGCAGCGTTGAAGGTGCCGGCGTCGAAGGCGTGCAGCATGCCGTCGTTGCTGCCCACGAGCAGCATCTTGCGCCGGAAGAAGTGCTTGTCGAAGAAGTCCGCGTAGTCGTGGATGTTGGCCGTGTTGTACAGCGTGTTCGGCGGGCTGCCGATGACCAGCGGGTTCGAGTGGAAGATGTCGCCCAGGAGATACTGGATCGTCCGGGTCACCGGCTTGCCCGTCACCGGGTCCACCACGGTCAGGGTATGGCTCTTGACGGCGAGGGTCTTCTGGATGACCGTGTTGGCGCGCAGCTCCGCGGCCGCCTCGGTGGTGGTGTCCCCCTGGACGAACGGGATCTCGAAAGCCCGCCAGAGGTCTCGCCGGACGTCGTCGGGCGTGACGTTCTTCTGCGTCGGATCGAGCAACCGCCGGGTGGTCATCAGCAGGCTGTCGCCGCTGTCGCGCGAGTAGTACACCCGCCGCTGGTTGGCCCCCGAGCCCAGCGGGTCGGCGCTCACCTGGATGGTGCGCATGACCTCGCCGGCATCCCACAGATGGTTCGGATGGTTGGCGTCGGGCCTGCCGTCCACCGTCACCGGGATCGGCTTGAGGAACGAGTGGACGTGCCCGTCCCAGACCGCTTTGCCGTCGAGCGGCGTGAAGTTGGTCAGGAAGACCTTGTCCTCGACGATCGCCTGCACGGAGGGCACGGCGGCGGAGGCGAAGGCCCGCGCCTCCTGCCGGATCTGCCCCAGGATCTTGAGCAGCTCGGTCTTGAGGTCGGTCGCGTTCTGCGGACAGAGCAGCTCGCCCTTGCCGTTCTGGGCCATGCAGCTGAGCGGGTTGCCGACGCCCTTGCAGTTGGCGCCGTAGGCGATCACCCAGGTGCGGACGCTCGACTTGGAGTTCAGGTCCGCGGTGTCGGCGCAGGGGTTCTCACCGGGGCAACTGTCGCCGCCGTCGCTGATGACGATCAGGTACGGGCGGCGGCAGCCCCACTCCCGGTCGTAGCGTGACGCGATCGACTCCCAGCCGGGGCTGTAGGCGGCGGCGTTGCACTTGTTGCCTTCGCCCCGGTACCAGCAGCGGAAGTCGATCACCATCTTGCCCAGCGGCGAAGGGCCGGTGCCGAACAGCGGCGACCGGCCAGAGTCGCGGAGCTGGAGCACGCTGGCGGCCCCCTCCGGCTGGTCCTTGAAGTAGCTGGCGATGCGGAAGTCCGGCGTCCCGTCCGACTGGTTCGGCGCCAGGCGGCTAAGGAACGCGTCCTTGTTCTCGACCCGCCAGTCGAGGGGGAGGAGGTCGCCGCGGTCGAGGGGCCGGCCCAGGGGATCGAACTGCGTCGTCTTCTTCAGGTTGTAGCACGTCGCCGGGTCGCCCGCGTTACGGCAGTAGGGGTCGAACGTCGACTGGATCGAACCTGCCACGCTCGCCGGTGGGTTGTTCGCCGCGCCGTCGTAGTTACCTTCCCAGCCTTTGCCGGAGAAGGGGTGGCCCGAGCCGCAGGATGACGAGTCCAGGATGTCCCGGAAGTCCCAGAAGCCCGCTACCTTGTCGATGCCGCCCGCCTGGCTGCCTCCGGGAGCGTTGACCGAGCCTACGTTCTCGTCGAGCGCGAGGAAGTCGGTCCACAGCTTGAGGTCGAGGTTTGCGACATGGGTCGCCACTTTCGTGGTGCAGTTGCTGAACTCCTCCAGAACGAACTTGATGTTCATGTTGTTCTGGCCGAGCGTGGGGTTGTCGCTATCATCCGGTTTCTTTCCGGGGCGGCTGACCGTCAGCAGGTAGGTCTTGTTTCCGCTCGCACGGAGCCAGATCTTCGTCTCGGTGCCGTCGCCTGTCTTCGAGTAGCGGTTGATCATCTCCGTCTGGGTGGAGAGGCTCAATGGCGAGGCGCAAGAGCCCGCGGTCCCCGTGGCGTCGAAGCGGGGTCCGAACGTCATCAGGTCGCCCTCGACGTCGTCGACCACGGTGCCGCCGGCCTGGAACTGGACCGGCCCGTCGGGGTCGGGCCGCGGATAGTTGATCGGCCAGCCGCCGGGGAGCGCGCCCGTGTAGTAATAGAGCCAGTGCTTCGACGCCGCGGCGGACTTGTCCTGGTTCATGGCCGCGAAGCCGAAGTGGATGTCCTCCACCTCCTGGAAGACCTGGTAGAGGACCTGCTTGGCCTGGTAGAGCTTCGAGCGCGGATCGTCGCCGTTGGCGTGCACCCACTGGCCGGCGGGCGAGAGGGTCATCGAGGCCGACGTGTCCAGCACGAAGAACACGTAGGGCTTGGCGGTGGTGAACCGCAGCAGGTCGACGTCGTCGGACAGGGCCGGCCGCCCGCCCGCGGCGATCAGCACGGCCAGGGCCGCGAGGGCGAGGGCTTTACCGCGTGCAAACTTCCGGTGAGGGGACATGGGGCGCTCCTCTCGAACGGCTCCGATTCGTGGTTTCCGGTTACGGCTTCACCGTCTTGTCCGGAGGCGTGATCGTCTTCTCGAACGGCTCCAGTTGGACCATGGCGCTGATCGTCTTCTGGGCCAGCGGCGTGCGGCTCGCGCCCGCGTCCCGGGTGGCGAACCGCGCGGCCGTGGCGGTCACCGAGAAGGCCGTCCGCGAGTAGTCCTTGGCGCCGTAGCCGGCCTGGTTGAGCTCGCACAGGTTGCATGGGGCTTCCAGGGCCACGTCGGCGCTCGATACGCTCACCTCGGTGCCGATCTGCCCCTTCTCGTCGGCGGCGAGGGCCAGGCCCGTGTCGGTGAAGAGGTAGGTGCGGGCGCTGAAGTCCCTGGGCACCAGGATATTGGCGACCGCGGCCTCGATGCCGGAGTCGGCCGCGTAGAAGACGCGGTTGACCGTGCGCTCGTTGTTGCCGACCTGCATCTCGGTCTGGGTGACGAGGGCGAGGATCAGACCGAGGATGGTGAGGACGACGAGCACCAGGAGGACGGCGATGTAGGCGCTGCCGGCCTCTCCGGCCTGCGCGGCGGGATGGGCTGCGGGAGAACGGGTCGTCGCGGTGCGCATGGATCCCTCCTAAAGGTTCCTGAGGTCGACCACGGTCCGCATCTGGCGCCAGCGGAACATCCGGGCGGACGGGCTGTTCAACGGATCGTTCGCCGGATAGGCGCGGTCTTCGATGCGGTCCGGTAGCAGCGGCGCCTGGTACTTGAAGTCGCGCCGGTCGGTGCGGACGACCGTCGTCACCCGCAGGTACTGCAGGGGCCCCATCCCGGTGACGACCACCCCGTCGCTGGTGCTGTTGAGCAGCCAGTCGTCGTTCTTGCCGTCGGCCGTCTCGACGATCTGGTCGTCGGACCCGTCGTTGTCCAGATCGCTCGCGCGGGAGCCGCCGGCGTTGGGCGAGTCGAAGCCCAGGGCGACCTGCAGGTCCAGGACGTTGTCGGCAAGGTCCAGGCGGGCGTTGTTCGGGTCGTCCTGGTAGGGCTGGTTCGTCCCCGGGACGAAGCGGGCCCGCGCCAGCTTGGGCGCCAGGTCGCTGCCGCGGTCGTTGGCGATGGCGTGGTCCTCCCGGATGTAGTACCTGTGCTCCTCCAGGATCCCCAGGAACGCCGCGCTCTTGAGGTCCGCCGGAAAGCCGTTGTCCTCGCGGGACGACAGACGGCCCGGAACCGGAACGGTGAAATCGACCGCCAGAGCAGGTTCTGTCTCTTCCTCGCCGACCTTCTTGGTCTCGATCCAGGCGACGTCCCCCGAGTTCACCATCACGTAGACGGCGTCGCTGAAGGAGCTGACCAGCAGGAGGGGCTCCGATCTCCGGCGGAGGGCCTCGAGGAGAGGCTGCAGGTCCTGGGCCGGCCCGTTGGGGATGGGCGCCGAACGGAGCAGGACCCTGCCGGACGTGGGGTTCGCCGGAGGATTCAGCTCCAGCGGGTCGGTGATCCTCACCCGGTACAGGGTCGAGAAGACGCCGCGGACGGTGAGGACGTCGGTCCCCGGCAGAATGAGCGTGGCGGGATCGCCGGCGACCATGCGCTGGTTGTCGGGGACGTTGTCCTGGACCGCGACCGCCACGCCCTGGGTGATCAGCCGGTTCGGGGCGGGCACGACGGGCGGACGGGGATCGGGACGCACCAGGGGCAGCCCGCCGCGGCCCGCCATGCGGAGGAGCCGCACGAGGTCGTCCTGGGCGATGCGCGACGACTGCTGCATGTCGGCCACGTTGGTCTGCACCTTCGTCATCCGGCTGTTGAGGTCGAAGGCGGCCAGCACGGCCAGGAGCAGGACGATGGTGATGGCGAGGGCCACCAGCATCTCGACCAGCGTGAAGCCCGCCTGGCGGCGCGGCATGGTGGACCCGGGGCGTTCGCGTTCCATCCTCAATCCCTTTCCTAGACCGCCCGCAGGACCTTGAGCCGCAGCGACTTGCCCCCGCCCACCAGGGTCGGACGGTTGCTGCGGACCTCGACCTCGATCTCCTTGAAGAAGACCTGGTCCGCGGGCGTTCCGCCGACGAGCGGAGCGTTGGCGAAGCCGTCGTCGACGAGGTCCTGCCGGCTGTACTGGCGCACCCGCGTGATGCGGACCCAGAGCACGTCGGACGCGTAGCCATACCCTGCTGTGGGAGCGGGGCCTGCCTGCCAGCCGTCCGCGCTCTTGGACCAGTAGTCCTCGGTGACCCCCTCGAACTTGCCGGCGGGCACCTGGAGGGCCTCGTAGGGAACGTTCAGCATCTCTTCGGCCTGCGACCTGCCGGCGTTGCTCACCTCGGTGGCGTCCCGGCCCGCCATGTTGGCGTACATCGCCTGCGTGAAGAGCGGCAGGATCCCGACGGCGATGATCAGGAAGATCGCCGCGGCGACCAGCACCTCGACGACCGAGAATCCCCGCTGCCCCGGTCTCACTTCCATTGCCAGCCCTCCCCGCCGTCGCCATTGGCGTACCAGTCCGCGCGGTTGTTAGCGTTGGTGCAGAGGACGCACTTGTGGACTTCGATCCGCGCGGTGGCGGCGGGCGCCACCCAGACCTCCAGGAAGTTCCCGGCGGCATCGCCGAAGTGGAACCCGCCGGTCGCGCGGACCGAGCCGTCCCCGTCGAAGATGGCTACGCTCGGCGCTGCCGGATCGCTCGGATCCGGGCTGAACCCGGTCACCGAATCCTCGTCCGTCAGGTCGGGCGGCGCCAGGAGCCGGACCTGGGCGGGCAGCGGAAAGCTGCCCAGCGGCGACCTGTCGGCGTCCTGAACCCCGAACGGGGCGGCGCAGTCGACGATGCCCTCCACCCGGGCCGGCTCCTCGCCGGCGGCGGGCACGACCCGCACGATCGTGGGGCAGGAGTGCTTGATGGCTTGCAGGCGCGCCAGCCGCATCAGGACCACGGTCTCGTTCGCGATCCCCCGCAGCTTGCCGTGCCGCAGGATGTTCAGCAGAGGCGGGGCGGCGAAGGTCATCAGGACGGCCAGGATGACCATCGCCGCGAGCAGCTCGATCAGCGTGAAGCCGCGCTGGCCACGGCGGCCGTGTGGTTCTTTCATGGCGCGCCCGGGAGGAGCAAGGCCGGTGCCACTCCCATAACGAGCGCGGCGGAGGGCCGGAAGCCCTTCCGGAGCAGAGACTTACGGCAACAGAACCAGGGCGGCGCGAGGGGTCAGTCCGACGTGTCCTCGTTACGGACGGTAACGATCGTGTCGCGCGGGAAGAAGAGCAGCGCCCGCGTGCCGCCCCCCGGCCGGTCCTCGAGCCGGATGCGCCCGCCGTGCAGGACCACGATGCGGTGGGCGAGCGCGAGCCCCAGGCCGACGCCGCCGCGCCGGCCGGTGGCGAACGGGTGAAAGAGGCGCCCCCGGATCTCCTCCGGCAGGCCGGGGCCGCGGTCCTCGACGGCAACCTCGATCCCGTCGGGCTGGACGTCGACGGAGGTCTCGACCGGCCCTTGCCGTCCGGCTTCCTTCTCGGCCTGCGCCGCGTTGTGCAGCAGGTTGCGCACGGCCCTCTCGAGGAGCTGGGGATCGCCGCGCAGCACCGCGTCGCCGGCCGGCGAGCCGTGGACCCGCACCTCGACGCCGGCGAGGGCCGGATCGGCCGCGGCGCGCAGGAGGAGCGGCGTGAGGGGGAACTCCTGGAGCCGGGCGGTGCCCGGCCGGGCGAAGGAGAGGAAGTCCTCGAGCACCCGCTCGAGGTGGTCGGCCTCGCGCCGGATCTCGGAGAGGAAGCCAGCGATCGAGTCCTCGTCCGGCCGCCGCTCGATCAACGTCAGGTAGCCGCGCAGCGTCGCCAGGCTGTTGCGCAGCTCGTGGGCGACGCCGCCGGCCATCTCCCCCAGCCGCGCCAGGCTCTCGGCGAGGCGGCTCTCCTCGGCCTGCCGCTGCACCTCGGTCAGGTCGGCGAAGAGGACCAGGTAGCCCCGCACCTCGCCGTCGTCGCGGCGCAGCGGGTGGACCGTCAGGCCGACGGTGAGGAGCTCCCGGCCGGAGCGCACGAGGCACTCCTGGCGCTGCGGCGCCGTGCCCTCGGCCACCGCGGCCGAGAGGACCTCCAGCATCTCCGGCTGCCCCTCCAGGACGCGGGCCAGCGGCAGCCCCGGCTCGGGGAGGTCCGCGCCGAGCAGCGCCGCGCCGACGGCGTTCAACGCCAGGACGCGCCCTTCGCGGTCGAGCAGCAGCAGGCCGCTCTGCAGGCTGGCGGAGAGCGTCCGCTCGAGAGCCGCGATGTCGTCCTCGGCGGCGCGCGCCGGCCCGCCGGCGAGGGCGGCCAGGGCGCGCTCGAAGGTGGCGAGGAGGAACTCCACCTCGTCTCCGCCCGCCGCGCTCTCCTCCCCGACCTGGCGGGCCCGCGCCAGCAGCGTCTCCCAGGGGGCCAGCAGATGGCGCAGGAAGAAGAGGACCAGCAGCACCAGGGCGCTGTTGATGGAGAGCACCGAGACGGTGAGCACGGCGAGGGCGCGCCGCTGCCCCGCCAGCACGCCCGCCGGCAGGTCCACCCGCACGTAGCGCCGCCCCGCCGGACTCCCCAGGGGCGCGAACCCGGTCACGGCTTCCGGCGAGCGCTCGTCCGGTCCGACACCGACGGGGCGGTCCAGCGGCCGTCCCGCGGCCGGGGCCAGCAGACCGTTGGCGGGCAGCTCGCCCACCGACGCCACCACGGCGCCACCGGCGTCGACCAGCGCGACGCCGCGCGCGCCGGGTGCCGGCTCGCGCAGGGCGCGGGGGTTGGGCGCGAGGCTCCCGTCGGGGATGGCGGCGAGGTGATCGGCCACGGCCCGCGCCAGCCGGGCGGCTTCCTCCTGCCGCTCCGTGGCGAGCAGCGACAGCGAGTTGCGGTAGGAGAAGAGCGTGAAGGTGGAGAGCACCACCAGGAGCAGCAGGGCGACGGGCAGCAGGATCAGGACCTCGCGGCGCAGCCCCAGCCGGCGCCAGGGCCGGGTCTCCGGTTCGGGGCTCATAGCAACCGCGCGTACGCCTGGACGAGCGGCTCGCCCGCGAAGAGGGCCACCAGCCCGCCCAGGCCGAGGAAGGCGCCGAACGGCAGCCTGGACTTCGCGCCGAGCCCTCCCCAGGCCATCAGCGCGAGCCCCACCGCCGCTCCGGAGAGCGCCGCGAAGAAGAGGGCCACCAGCACCCCCTTCCAGCCCAGGAAGGCGCCGATCGCGGCGAGCATCTTCACGTCGCCGAGGCCCAGGCCCTCCTCGCGGCGGACCAGGTACCATCCCACCCAGACGGCGAGCAGAACGCCGGCGCCGAGCAGCGCGCCGCAAGCGGCGCCCGCCACGGCCCCCCAGGGCCCTTCCCAGAGGCGCGCCCACGAGACCAGGGGCTGCAGGAGAACTCCCAGGGCGATGCCGGGATAGGTCAGGGCGTCGGGGAGGATCATGTGGTCGACGTCGATCGCCGCCAGCGCCAGCATCAGGGCGGCGAAGAGGGCGGCGACCGGGGTCTCGAAGGAGATCCCGAAGCGCAGGAGGCAGGCCACGAAGAGCGCCGCCGTGGCCGCCTCGATCAGGGGGTAGCGCCAGGAGATCCGCGCCTGGCAGGAGCGGCAGCGCCCGCCCAGCAGGACGAACGAGAGCACGGGGACGTTGTCGATGGCGCGGATGGCGGCCCCGCACCCGGGGCAGCGCGAGCGCGGCAGCACCGTCGAGATCCCCCGCGGCAGGCGGTAGATCACCACGTTGAGATAGCTGCCCACGATCAGCCCGAGGACCGCGGCGTAGACGCCGAGGAGGATCTGGAGGTGCACGGCCCCGGGATTCTACGCCATCGCGCGGCGCCGCTCCGGCCAGAGCAGGGCCAGGGCCCCGGCGGCGAGCGCCGTCAGCGTCACGGCGGCGCCGGCGGCTAAGAGCGGCTGCCGGTACTCGAGGGTGAGCCGGTGCTCGCCCGCCGGCAGCTCCACGCCGAGCTGGCAGGCTGCGGTCGGGTACGCCGCCAGGGGCTCGCCGTCGATCGCGGCCCGCCACTCCGGGTCGAAGGTCATGGCGGCGACGAAGAAAGCCCCCTCCGGCGCCCGGTAACGGACCGCGATCCGGCCGCCCTCGTCCGCGATGTCCAGCAGGCGGGGCGGGCGCGTGTACGTCCGGGTCTCGGGCGGCCGCCCCGGCCGCACGTACTGCTCGTGGCGGGCGATCCTCCAGCCCTGGGCGCGGGCGGCGGCGAGCGCGGCGGCATGGCTGGGCTGGAAGGTGGCCTGCGGCACGAAGCGGAAGCGGGGGAGGACCAGGGGGTTCACCACCCTCCGCCGGCCCTGCTCCAGCACCAGGTCCCCGACGTTCCAGACGCCCAGGAACCGGTAGGCCGCCGGCGGTGGGCGGCGCCATTCGCCCTGGAGGATCTCGTCCGCCTTCCGCCCCCAGCGCGTGAGCATCAGGTCGAAGTCGCTCTCGAAGGCGTAGGGGAGGTTCCAGAGCAGGCCGGCGTAGGGCTGCAGCCGGGCGACGGCGGTGCGGGTGAGCACCGTCCGCGGGTCCCCCTCGCGCGGCACCGTCTCCACCGACCCCGAGGGAGGCTCCCGCACGTAGATCCGGTCCCGGGGAGGAAGCAGCGCCGCGGCGAGCGGCGGCGGCTCGCGGTAGAAGGAGACCGGGAGCGCCCGCGGCAGGCCGTGGCCGTAATGCCAGAGGTCAGCGGCCAGCAGGGCGACCGCCAGCGCCTCGAGCAGCCGCCGGGAGGGGCGCCGCCAGCGGCACAGGGCCAGCAGGCCGGCCACGGCCGCCGCGGTCGCCACCGCGCCCCAGCTCTCGGCCCGCAGGTAGGCCAGCGCCTCGGCCTGGGTGTAGGGGTCGAGGCCGGGAGCGCCTTGCGCGACGATCCACCGGCGTACGAGGCCGGGCGCGAGCAGCGGCAGGACGGCCAGTCCCAGCGCGGCCGCCAGGACCACGAGCGCCACCGCCAGGGGGAAGCCGGCGGCCTCGGGCCGGCCGGCCTGCCGCTGGTCGAGCAGCCACTGCCAGCCGAGGACGCCGGCCACGGCTAGAGCGAAGACGGCGAGGACGGCGAACTTCTCCGGGTAGCGCAGAAAAGCGAGCCCGGGCACCACCCGCCGCAGCCCCTCGTACGCCGGGTTGTACCGCCCCAGGGCGAGCGCAAAGCCGGCGAGGCAGGCGAGGGCCCAGGCCGCCCGCCGGGGGATGCGCCAGCAGAGGAGGGCCACCGCGCCGAGCACGGCGAGCAGGAGCCCGGGATAGAGCGACTCCACGTAGGGATAGTCCTGATCGCCGAGCTTCCAGCCGAAGAAGAGCCCCTCCTGCGCGTGGACCGGATCGCCGAAGGAACGGGGGAAGACGATCTCGGCCAGACGCGCCGGCGGCATCGACCAGCGGGTCGCGTACGCCGCGGGAAGCGCCCGGCGCGGCGAGTCCGCGAGCCGCTCCAAGGTCGGGAGCAGCTGCACCGCGGCGACCGCGACCCCGAACAGCAGGGGGACCACCACCCGCGGCGCGCCGGCGGGCCGCCGCCAGGCTGCGGAGACCGCCAGGGCCAGCAACGCCAGAGCGCTCATGAGGACCGGCGAGGGCTCGGAGTTGAGGAGCTGCAGGCCCAGGGCCCCCCCGGCCAGCAGCGCCGGCCGCCACCAGCGCCGGCCGGGCGGCGTCCGCAGCGCCGCGTCCCCCCAGGCGAGCACCCAAGGCAACCAGGCCATGCTGAAGAACAGGTTCAAGGCGCTCAGCAGGGACAGGTAGGCTCCGCAGCCGGCATAGCCGACGCCCGCCAGCGCCGCTGTCCCGCGCCCGCAGCCGAAGTGCCGCGCCAGCCGCCAGGCTCCCGCAAAAGCCACTGCCGCGTGCAGCAGCGCCATCAGGGTGAGCGCGTACGGGGGCGGCGCCGCGAAGATCAGCCAGCTCGGCGGATAGAAGGCGGCGTAGTTGGGGTTCGACAGGACGGGCTGCCCCCCGTGCACCCAGGGGGTCCACGCCGGCAGGCCGAAAGCGGCGAGATCCCGGAAGGTGGCATGCACGGGCAGGTGGAAGAAGGCGATGTCGCGGTTCCCCAGCGCCCAGCCCGGCCGGAGCACGGGTGCGAAGAGGCTTGCAAGCCAGCCCGCGGCGAGCAGGGCCGGCAGGATCGTGGAGGTCCAGCGGCGCATGGCGGAAGAGATGTCCTCGAGCGACGCCGGATTGTACTCCGGCCCGGGGAGGCGCCGCCTATTGCATCTTCTGCGGCCAGCGCACGAAGAAGCCGTCCGCCCAGACGATGTCCTGGTCGTAGTCGGTCGGTTCGAACGCCCCCGTAGTATAGGCGTCGCAGGCGCAGTCGCCGTCGCCACCGCCGGAGGCGACCGCCAGCACGTTGCGCGAGATGACGGCGCCGGTGTTGAGCCAGTAGTGGAGCGGATGCTTCCAGGCGTCCCTCTGCGGGATCCATTCCGCGTACTGCGGGATCAGCACCGCCGCGACGGCCTGCGGGGTCTGCTCGCTGCCGAAGTCGGCGAGCGCGATCTCTTCGGGGGCGGCGGCCTGGCCGGCGGCGGTGGCCCCCCAGTTGTCGGTCATCCAGGCGAACATCGCGCCGCCGGTGATCCGCATCTCCGCCATCGTGCGCTTCTGCTTGGCCTTCTGCAGGGCGTCCAGCAGGTTCGGAATCAGCAAGGCGGCCAGGATCCCGATGATGGCGATGACGATCAACAGCTCGATCAGCGTAAAGCCTCTCTGCCCGCTCGCGCGTCGACGCTTCATCACAGCCCCTCCTCCAAAAGGATCTTGTCCGGTAGGAGGGGCAAGGGGCGTGCCAGGTGGGAGAAGCTGGGAACTCCTTTAGAATGAGGGGACTCGCGGGATCGAGCTCTCAACGGCTCTGCCAAAAAACGTCACCCTCCCACGAAGCAGTGTCACCGGCCCGCGGGCGAGACGTAGACCGCCAGGACCCGGCGCATCCTCTCGACTCCGCGGTCGAACTCGGCGAGGGGGATCCGCTCGTCCGGGCCGTGGATCCCTTCCGTGTCCTGGGGCGGGAGCTTGAAAGGGAGGACGCCGTACGCCGGGATCCCCCGCTCCCGGAAGAAACGCGAGTCCGTAAAGCCGGCGACGAAGGCCGGCACGACAGGGGCCTCGGCGCCCAGGGCGCGCTCCAGAGCCTGGTAGAGGCGTCCGGAGGTCGGCGAAGGGGGCGAGGGGCGGACGGTGAGCAGGACCTTGACCTCGAAGCCCTCGCCGAGGCGGCGCTTGACGTCGGCACGGAAGGCCGCCGGGTCGGCGTCGGGCAGCAGCCGGACGTCGAGCTGCGCCGTGGCCCTGCCGGGGGTCACGTTGATCCGGTTGCCCCCGCGCAGCACGGTCACCTGCACGGTGTCGATGAAGAGGTTGGCCATGCCGGGCAGGAGGAACTCCCTGGGGCCGCTGTCGGCGATCACCGCGTCGATGTTCGAGAAGACGCGCCGCCAGTGCCGGTTCTGGAAGGGCGCGGTGGCCCGGCAGTAGGCGCGCACCGGCGGCGTGACCCGCCACCGGGGCGGCGCGGCCAGCAGGCGCGCCAGCCCCTGGATCAGCTTGTGGTTGGCGCTTCCGGGATTGACGCCCGAGCCGTGGCCGGCGCGGCCGGAGGTCGAGACCTCGAGCCAGAGCGGCCGCTTCTGCGCCACCTCGACGCCCCACCAGAAGAGCTTGCCGTCCCGGCTCACCTGGTTGCGTCCCCCTTCGCCGACCACCGCCTCGACCCCCCGGAAGAGCTCCGGGTGGCTGGCGAGCAGCCAGCCCGTGCCGCGGAGACCGCCGCTCTCCTCGTCGGCCACCCCGAGGAAGATCACGTCCCGCTCCAGGGGGGCCCGCCGCCGCTTGAGGTCGGCGATGGCGGCAAGGTGCGCGATGCCGAGGCACTTGTCGTCCAGCGCGCCGCGGCCCCAGAGAATTCCGTCGCGGACGCGCCCGCCAAAGGGCTCGACCGTCCAGCCGGGGCCGGCGGGGACCACGTCCATGTGGTGCAGCAGGAGGACGGCGCGCCCGCCGCTACGGGGGGACGACAGGCGGGCGTACACATTGGCCCGGCCCTCCGGCGTCGCGAGGATGCGGTAGGGAATGCCCTCCCGCTTAAGGATCCCGGCCAGGAAGGACGCCGCCCGCCCCTCGTTGCCGGGAGGGTTCGAGGTGTCGATCCGGAGGTACTGCTGCAGCCAGGCCGCGGCTTCCGAGAGGCCGCCGGCCGGAGCGCAGCGGGCCGGCAGCAGGACGAGCAGAAGGGCGGCGAGGGCGATCGGATACCTGGGTCGCATGCGAAGCGGCGGAAGAAACGAAAAGAGGGGCCGCGGAACGCGGCCCCAGGGAGAAAACATAAACCTGTGGGGAACTACGGGGCCGCGGCCGCGGCGTCGATCTTCTGCGGCCAGCGCACGAAGAAGCCGTCCGCCCAAACGAGGTCCTCGTCATAGTCCGTGGGCTCGAAGGCGCCGGTCTTGTAGACCGCGCAATCGCAGTCCCCGTCGGCGCCGCCGGAGGCGATGGCCATCACGTTGTTGGTCAGGGTGGCGTCGTTGGTCAGGAAGTAGTGCATGTCATTCTTCCAGGCGTCCGTCCCCGCGACGCGGTTGGTGTACTGCGGCACCAGAAGGGCCTTGATCGCGTCCGCGTCGCTCGCGTCGATCTTGCTGAGGTCGACCTCTTCGGGAGGCGCGGCGGCCTGGCCGGCGGCCGCGGCGCCCTGCTGGTCGGTGAACCAGGCGAACAGCGCGGTGCCGGTGTTGCGCATGTCGGCCATCGACCTCTTCTGCTTGGCCTTCTGCAGCGCGTCGAGGAAGTTCGGGATCAACAGGGCCGCGATGATGCCGATGATCGCGATGACGATCAGCAGCTCGATCAGCGTGAAGCCTTTCTGCCGGTTGTGGATTCTCGTCAACATTTTGGGTCTCCTCCCCCTGGTTTTACGGAGCCTGCCCCCGGGAAATCCGCGAGGCCTGTCGAAGAGGGGGTGAAGCAGGGTCGATGCCAGGGGTCTCACCGCCCTCAACTCCTTTGTTTTCATAACCTTAAGTTTTCCATAAAGACAAATTTTGACACCGCCCGTTAGCACTAAGTGTCAGCGACGAGGCGACGAACCACCCTGCCATAGAGATCCACGCCGTCCACGAAGGCGGGGATCGCGAACCGCTCGTTGGCCGAATCCACCTGGAAGGTGTCGGTGCTCATGATGAGGAAAGGGGAGAAGCCGTAGGCCGGCACTCCGAGGGCGCGGAAGAAGCGGGCGTCCGTCAGCGTCCTCGCGAGGAAGGAGGGACCCACCCGGGCGTCCGGGTACTCTTCGCGGAGCGTCGCCTCGATCTCCTCGAGCACGGGGTGGTCCAGCGGGCTGCCGCGGCGGGCCGTGAGCGGCTCGTCGAGCACCGTCACCATTCCGAAGGTCAGCCAGGCCGGGACGAGCTTCTCCCGCACGGCGGCCAGGTCCTCGCCGGGCAGGAGCTGGAGCTTGATCAGCAGTTGGTAGCCGCCCCCTTTCGCCGCCTCCACCGGGAAGGGCAAGGCCTCGTTGCGGAGCATGGATTGCAGATACGGCGGCAGCTTGCGGAAGGCGGCGACGTCCCCCAGGGCCTTCTCGGGGTGCCCCACCAGGTCGCGCAGGTCGGCCCGGTCGCGGCTGGCGGCGTAGGTCGCGAAGAAGGTCCGGGTCTCCGGGGTCAGCCGCAGGTCGGTCTCGGTGGGCCCCAGCTCGCGCAGGGTCCTCCGGAGGTCTTCGAGCCGCTCCCGGCTGTCGCTGCAGACGATCAGGTCGGCGGAGCGCTTCTGGGCGAACTCCGTCCCCCAGTACTTGATGTCTTCGCGGGAGCGCGCCTCGACCGCCCCGCCCTCGGTCAGCACGGCCCAGAAGTCGCGGACCATCCCGGGGTGGAGCTGGACGAGGCGCCGCACGCCCAGCCGGCTTCCCCGCTCCTCGCTGCTGGTGGCCAGGAAGAGGACCGAGCGCTTGAGCGGCACGCCGCTCTGCTTCAGGTCGATCATCGCCGCCATCTGGGCGATGGCGACGCTCTTCATGTCGAAGACGCCGCGGCCGTAGATCCAGGGCAGCTCGATGCGGGCGGCGAACGGCGGCGAGAGCCACTCCTTCGGGTCGGCCGGCGAGACGTCGATGTGGTTGTGCAGCACGAGCGGATGGGGGTCCCTGCCCTCCAGCCAGGCGTAGAGGTTGGCCTTGCGCGGTCCCAGCCTCTCGAGGCGAGTGGGGATGCCCGCCGCCTGGAACTGCCGGGCGAGGAAGAGGGCTCCCGCCACCTCGTCGCCGGTCGTCTCGCTGGTGTCGATCCGCGCGTACTCCTGGAGCAGCTTCACCTCCGGCAGGTTCAGGTAGTCGCGGTCGTGCCAGCGCTCGGTCCGGCTGGCCTTGAGCGGCTGGTCGATGAAGGTGACGGCGGCCCAGGCGATCCCGCCCACCAGGACGAGGCTGCCATAGAGCGCCGCCCGCGCCACTCGCCGGCGCCGGCCTTCGAGCACTTTCAGAGCCATGAGACCGATGATCATAAACCCACTTCGCCGGTTGTGTATGCTTCGCCACAGACCATGAGGATGCGATGAACGCCCCCGCCGCCGGGCCCTTCCGCCGGACGGACCCCCTCCGGCTCCTGCTGCTTATGGCCGGCCTGACCGCCTGCCTGCGCTACCTCTTCGCGGAGATCGGCCGGCTGCGGGGCGGCCTCGGCTTGCCGCTCGACGACAGTTGGATCCATCTGCAGTTCGCGCGCAACCTGGCACACGGGTTCGGGCTCTCCTACAACCCCGGCGAGCTGGTGACCGGCTCCACGGCGCCGCTCTGGACGGCGCTGCTGGCGCTGCTCTTCCCGCTGCCGGGCGACGTGACGCTCTGGGCCAAGCTCCTGGGCACCGCCCTCTACCTCGCCGGGATCGACGCCACCTGGCGGCTGGCCCGGGAGCTGGGGCTGGGGTGGGGTCTCGCGGCCCTCGCCGCCGGCCTGACGCTCACGACGAGCTGGCTCGTCTGGTCCGCCCTCTCCGGCATGGAAGTCTCCCTCTTCGTCCTCCTCTCGCTGTGGGGGATGATCCTCCACCTGCGCGAGCGCGGTCACCGCGATCGGCCGCCGCTCTCGCTCGCCGTCCTGGCGGTGGCCGTCCTGGCCCGGCCGGAGGGGCTGCTCCTGCTGCTGCTCGCCTTCCTCGACCGCGTCCTCGCGTTCGGGGACGGCCTGCGCTGGCGCCGGCCGTCCCCGCGGACCCTGCTCGCCGGCGCGGCCCTCGCCGCCTGCGCCCTTGCCGGCCCCCTCCTCTTTTACGCATGGGCGGGCGGTTCCGTACTGCCCACGACCTGGGCCGCCAAGGGAGGCGGGGCGCCGCGCAGCCCGCTGCCGGACTTCCGCTACCTCGCCAACGTGCTCGGCGTCTTCTTCCGGCCGCAGCCCTGGATGACGCTGCTCGCCGGGGCGGGGGCGGTCTCCCTGGCCGCCCGGCTCGGCACGCCCCGCGACCGCGGCCTGCTGCCGGCCCTCTGGCTGTGCGGGCTGCCGCTCGCCTACTCCCTGCTCACCCCTGGACCCACCCGGATGCTGGGCAACTTCGGGCGCTACTACTTCCCCCTCTTCCCCGTGCTCGTGGTGCTCGGCGCCCTGGGGCTCGAGCCGGCCGCGCTCTCCCTGGCCCCCCGCATCCGCTCCCGCGTCCTGCGGACGGCGCTGGGCGGGGCCGCCGCCGCCGCGATCCTCGCCCCCACGCTCGCCGCGCTGGTCCAGGGCCAGCGCTTCTACGCCCAGAACGTCGCCAACGTCGAGGAGAGCGACGTGGCCGTGGCCCGCTGGCTCGCCGCCCGGCTGCCGCCCGGGGCTCTATTAGCCGTCAACGACATCGGGGCATTGAAGTATTTCCTCCCCAATCGGGTCGTCGACCTGGCGAGCATCGCCACGCCGGAGATCGGTCGCGAGGTGCAGCGCGCCGCCGCCGCCGGCGTGCCTTGGAGCGATGCCATGCTGGCCGCGCTCGCCCGGCGCCGGCCGGACTACGTGGTGGTCTTCCCCTCCTGGTTCCCCGGCCTCGCCCGCGACCCCCGCTTCCGGCCGGTCCACGCGCTGCCGATCGCCGGCAACGTCACCATGGGCGGCGACGAGATCGTGGTCTACGCGACCCCCTGGACGCGGTATCCCCTGCGGGACGGCACGTGACGGGGTAGAATCCCCCCGCCGTGAACGTCCCCATCCTCGACCTCGGCCGCACGCGGCGGCGCATCGCCTCCCAGCTCGACGAGCGCTGGCGGCGCGTGCTCGACCAGTCGACCTTCGTGCTCGGCCCCGAGGTCCAGGAGTTCGAGCGGGCCTTCGCCGCCTACCTCGGCGTCGAGGCTTGCGTGGGCCTCGCCAACGGCACCGACGCCCTGATCCTCGCCCTGCGCGCCCTCGGCCTCGCGCCCGGCGACGAGGTGATCGTCCCTGCCTTCAGCTTCTTCGCCACCGCCGAGGCGGTGGCCCTGCTGGGCGGCAGGATCGTCTTCGCCGACGTCGATCCCGAGACCTTGAACCTCGACCCGGACGACGCCGCCGCCCGGGTGACCGGGCGGACCGTGGGGATCCTCGGCGTCCACCTCTACGGCCGCCCCTTCGACGTGGACGCGCTGCTCGCGCTCTGCGCGCGGCGCGGCCTGTGGCTCGTGGAAGACGCCGCCCAGGCCCAGGGCGCCCGCTTCAAGGGGAGGCGGGTGGGGGGCTTCGGCCGGCTCGCCGCCTGGAGCTTCTACCCCACCAAGAACCTCGGCTGCTTCGGCGACGGCGGCGCCGTCACCGGCAACGACCGCCAGCTCGTCGAGCGGGTACGCAGCTTCGCCAACCACGGCCAGGCCGGCCGCTACCACCACGTCGAGATCGGCACCAACAGCCGCCTCGACAGCCTGCAGGCCGCCGTCCTCAACTGCCGCCTGGCCCTGCTCGACGAGGACAACGCCCGCCGCGGCGAGATCGCCTGCCGCTATCACGGCGCCCTGGCCGGCGTGGGCGACCTCCGGCTGCTGGTGGACCGCCCCGGGGTGCAGTCGGTCTATCACCAGTTCACCGTCCGCACCGCCCGGCGCGACGAGCTGATGCAGCACCTTAAGGAGCGGGGTATCGCCTCGGCTGTCCACTACCCCTCCCCCCTCCACCACCAGCCCGCCCTGGAGGGCGTCGTGGACGTGCGCGACGGCGACCTGCCGGTCGCCACGGCCGCGGCCCGCGAGGTGCTCTGCCTGCCGGTCTTCCCCGAGCTGACCGACGACGAGCTCGCGGCGGTCGCGGCGGCGGTGCGGGAGTTCTTCGGAGCGTGAGGCCGTGACCACCGTCCACCTGGTGGACGCCTCCCCGTACATCTTCCGGGCCCACTTCTCGCTGCCGGCGAGCATCAAGGCGCCCGACGGCAGCCCGGCCGCCGCGGCCTACGGCTTCACCTCGTTCCTGCTCAAGCTGATCGCGGACGAGAAGCCCACCCACTTGGGCGTGGCCTTCGACCGCAGCTTGAACTCCAGCTTCCGCAACGAGTTCTACCCCGCCTACAAGGAGCAGCGGGTGCTGCCGCCGCCCGAGCTGGAAGCCCAGCTCGCCGCCTGCGAGGAGATCGCGGCCGCCCTGGGAGCGGCCACCTTCGTCGACGACCGCTACGAGGCGGACGACCTGATCGGCACCCTCTGCCACGCCCTGGAGAAGGCCGGGCACGGCGCCATGATCGTCACCTCGGACAAGGACTTGGCCCAACTCGTCACCGGCCGCACCTGTCTCTTCGACTTCGCCAAGGGGACCCGCTACACCCCGGAGACGGTCTTCGCGAAGTTCGGCGTGCGGCCGGACCAGATGACCGACCTGCTGGGGCTCGCCGGCGACACGGTGGACAACATCCCGGGCATCAAGGGGATCGGCGCCAAGTCCGCGGCCGAGCTTCTGGCCCGCTTCGGCCACCTGGAAGACCTCTACGCGCGGCTGGACGAGCTCCCCTGGCTGCCGGTGCGCGGCGCCAAGTCGCTGCACGCCAAGCTCGCCGCGGGCCGGGAGATCGCCTTCCTGTCCAAGCGCCTCGCCACCGTGGAGCGCAACGTGCCGGGCGTGACCCGCACCCTGAAGAGCCTGGAGTTCCGCGGCGCCGACCCCGCCCGGGTGGAGGCGCTCTTCAACCGCCTGGGGTTCAACAGGATCCGCGAGCGGGTGCCGACCTCACCCCCTGGCCCCCTCTCCTGAAGGAGAGGGGGAACGATCATGAAAGCCCCTCTCCTTCAGGAGAGGGGCTGGGGTGAGGTTGCGGTCAGCGGCGCCTCCGGCCCACCTCCCGCAGCCGCATCTCCATCTTGACCGCCCCGGCTTCCTGCACGGTCTTGACGGGCCCCAGCCCCGCCACCATGTACGTCTGGTTCGTGAAGTAGACCCCGGACCGGGTGCCCGAGCACGAGACCCTGTAGGCGTCCTCATAGGTCACCTCCGGGAGGATGGCGGGCTCCCGCGCTTCGACGCGGCAGGTCATCTCGATCTCGCCGCCGTCGACCGCCCAGGTCTTGCCGATCTCCGGCGGGACGGGCAGGGCCAGGTACTCCACCGGCCGGTCCCCCGCGTACCGGACCTCGTGAAGGCCGTCGCCGGCCATCCGCTGATAGACGGTCTCGGGCGGGTAGCCGGGGATCCCCGTGATCACCGTCACGACCCGGAAGTACTCCTTGCCTCCAATTTCCTTCTTGCCATCGATCCGCAGGATGGCCTGGGCGCGCTGCACGTCCCCGATGCCGGTCACGTACTCGACGTCGTAGACCGCCCTCCTGCCGACTTCGAGCGGCACGAACCCCTGCGGCTCTCTCCGGCAGCCGAGCGCGATCAGGGCTGCGATCCACAGCGCGAGACACCTCGACCGTCTCATCGAGGCGGGCCTCCTTCGTTCTTTGACTCTGTCTGAACTACAAAGATGCTACGCGCCTTGAGGACCGGCGTCAACAGGACCTGCAGGTCAGACCGTGTGACCTGAAGGGCAGGCCGCTTGACCCGCAGGTCACGGCCTTGACCTGAAGGGCAGGCGGCGCGACCCGAAGGGCAGACGGTTTGACCTGAAGGGCAGACCGCTTGACCCGCAGGTCAGGGCCTTGACCTGAAGGTCACGCGACTTGACCTGAAGGGCAAGCGGCTCGACCCATGGGGCAAGCGGCTCGACCCATGGGGCAAGTGGCTCGACCCACGGGGCCGGCCGCTTGACCCGAAGGGCGGGCGGCTTGACCTGCAGGGCAGGCCGCGTATGGCCACGACCGCTCAGCGCATTGCCGTCGAGTCGAAAAGCGGTCCGCCGTCGCCGCACACCGCGCCCGGACGCTGATCGCGCGGGACGCAGACGGTCACCGTCCCCGAGCAACTCGCTCCCTGGGGATCCCGCGCTTCGAAGCTCAGCCGGTAGACCCGCCCGTCCCCGGAGCCGGCACGGTCGGCGCGGAGCTGGACAGCCGTCGTGCCGATCCCCAGCGCGTCCGGCAACCCCCGCCGGGACAGCGGCTCGTCCTGGCCGACACCGGTGACGGTCAGGGTCACCGGATCGCCGTCCGGGTCGGTGACGCCGCGGATGGAGATGGGGACGAGCTTGCCGTTGGGCGGCCAGAGGGTGGCCGGGCTGGCCGTGGCGGCGGAGCAGTCGGGGGGACGGTTGGTCGAGATCTTGGTCACGAAGGCGTCGACCAAACCCCCCGGGACCGGTTGAAAAGCGTTCCCGAGAGGGAAATCTGACGACCTCGTATAGCCGGTGACATAGGCGTTTCCCGCATCCACCGCGACCCCCCTCCCGAACTCCTCGCCGGTTCCCCCCAGATGAGTGGAGAAGTCCAGCGACAAGCCTTCCGGAGACAGCCGGGTCACGAACGCGTCATAGCTCCCGCAGACTCCGGGTCTCGCCTCATCGCATCCCTGGAGAGGATCTTTCAAAGGGAAGTCCGAGGAGGCGGTGAACCCGGTCACGACGGTGCGGCCGCTCCCGTCCACGGCGATGCCGGTTCCACCGTCCAGGTAAGAGCCGCCGAGATAGGTAGAGTAGACAAGCCTCCCCGCCGGGCTGAACTTGGCGACATAGGCGTCGGTGAACCCCGCGAGCGCCGGTTGTAGGGGGTTCCGAAGAGGGAAGTCGGCCGAGTTCGTATAGCCCGTCACATAGGCATTGCCGGCTGGATCGACAACGATCCCAGAAACCTCGAATTCGCTCCCTGTGCCACCGAGGTAGGTGGAGTAGAGAAGCGACGAGGCGTCGGGAGCGAGTTTGGCGACGAAGGCGTCTTGGCCGATACCTCCGGCGAGCGTGGCCTGGAAGGCGTTGACGGTCGGGAAGTTGAAGGACTGCGTCCAGCCCACGACGTAGGCGTACCCCGCAGCATCCACGGCGATTCCCCGGGCCTCCTCGCAGGAGCTTCCGCCAAGGAGGGTCGAGTAGACGAGTTGGGAGCCGGTGGGGCTCAGTTTGGCGACGAAGGCTTCACAATCAGGAAAAGGCTCAGGATGGGGAAGGGAGTTGACAGTCGGGAAGTCGGGCGAAACTGTGCTGCCAGCGATATAGGCGAAACCCTGAGCATCGACGGCGATTCCACGGCCGTCCTCGGTGTCGATCCTGCCGCCCATCGTTGTGGAGTACACGAGAGCCGAGCCGGTTGGATCGAGCTTGCTCACGAAGATGCCGCCCCCGCCGTTGAGGAACTGTGGCGGGAGCGGGTTGACGAGCGGGAAGTCTCCCGAGTCGGTTTGGCCGGTCACGTAAGCGTGGCCCGAGGCGTCCACGGCAATGGCGTAGCCCACCTCGATGCTGTTCGAGCCGCCGAGATAGGTCGAATAGGCGAGTGAGCCGTCGGGGGAGAGCTTGGTGACGAAAGCTTCGAACCTAGGCAAGGGAGCAGGGAAAGAGCCGCGGGTGGGGAAGTCAGGAGAGCGCGTCCATCCCGTCACATAGGTATTACCCTGGGGGTCCACGGCGATTCCATTGGCCTCCTCCCAGTCGCTCCCGCCCAAGTAGGTCGAGAAGACGAGGACAGGGTCGATCACCAGAGGCCGCGCAGGATCGTGGTCTCCTATCTTAAAGCCCAACCGGCCTTTTCCGATCTGCCGCCAACCGCTGGCAACCTCGCGCCGGACTCCATCGATATATTGGTAGGAGACCGGTTTCTTTAACCGGACCTCACTGCCACTGAGGT
>DASWME010000008.1:0-1877 GCA_036399915.1 Thermoanaerobaculia bacterium | reverse complement strand
TCCTCAGCCTGGCCGACCACCTCGCCTCCGGGCCGCGCACCGCCGCCGATCTGGCCGAGGCGACCGGCGCGCACGCCCCGAGCCTTGCGCGCCTCTTGCGGGCCCTGGTCGCCCTCGGTCTGTGCGGGCGCGAAGCCACCGAACGGTTCCGGTTGACCCCGTTGGGCGAGGCCCTGCGCTCCGACGTGCCGGACTCCGCGCGGTCCTTCGTGCTGTTTTTCACGGCGCCTTGGTTCGAGCGGGGCTGGGAGGAGCTGCCCCACGCCGTGCGCACGGGCGAGCCGACCTTCCCTCGCGTCCACGGCGCCGGCTTCTGGGACTACCTCGGCGCGCACCCGGAGGACGGGGCGCTCTTCGACGCCGCCATGAGCGAGGGCGCCTCCGCCCGCGCCGAGGCCCTCCGCGCCGTGAGGGACCTCTCAAGCATCGGCACGGTCGTCGATGTCGGCGGCGGGCAGGGCCGGCTTCTGGCTGGGCTCTTAGAGGCTACTCCCGGCCTAAGTGGCGTCCTCCTTGACCGTCCGGAGGTCGTCGCTGGCGCGGAGGCGGTGCTACGAGCGGCGGGGGTGGCCGACCGTTGCGCCGTCGTCGGTGGCGACTTCTTTGCCTCGGTCCCCCCGGGCGGGGATGCCTACGTCCTGGCGCAGATCGTCCACGACTGGCCGGATGCGGAGGCGCTCGCGATCTTATCCGCCTGCCACCGGGCGATGGCGCCGGGCGCGCGGCTGTGGGTGATCGAGCAAGTACTCCCCCCGGAGGACGACCCTGATCCTTCCGAGCGGGCGGGTCTCACCCTGATGGACCTCAACATGCTGGTGCTTTTCGGTGGCGGGCAGCAACGCACCGGCGAGGAGTACCGGCAGCTGCTGGGTGCGGCCGGGTTCGACGAGGTCGCGGTAGTCCCGGCGGAGGGCACGCCCTGGAGCGTAGTCGAGGCAGTGCGGCGCTAGGCACAGGATCGGGGCTCTGCGAACTACTTCGCCTTAGGGGGTTCTCCAAAGTTCGCAGAATTCGCCTTCCCCGACGTTGGATGAATAGGGATGGGGCCAGCGGCGAACCAACCGCTAGCCCCATCAGCGAAGCCGCTTGCGCATGAAGACGCGCCGGTAGCCCCCGTCGAGTCCGCGCCCGGTCTCCTCGAAGCCCAGCCTGGCGTAGACGGCCAAGTTCTCGTGCATCTTCTCGTTGGTGTAGAGCCGTACCTCCGGCAGGCCATACGCCACGGCCTGCCCCTCCGCGAAGGTCACGAGCTCACGCCCGAGGCTCCTCCCCTGGTGCCCAGGTGCGACGGCCACGTTGCCCAAGAACATATGGTCCTCGGCCGGCCTGATCACCAGCACCCCGAGCACCTCCCCGCCCTCGGCCAACACCCACACCTCGCCGGCCCGGATGAGGGCGGCGTAGTCCTCGCGCATCGGCGCGGGCTCCTTGCCGATGCGCTCAACGTAACCCGCGTAGGCCGCCCGCACCAGGTCGCGGGCCGCCGCGGCGTCACCCGGTTCGGCCGGTCGTATGCTCCTATCCGCCATAATCTTCCATTTCAGAGAGCGATGTGCGAGGCCGGAAGGATGAACGATTGCTAGCGGCGGTGCAACTTCCGAGAACGCCGTGTATGCGAACGTCCGAGAACCCCCTAGAGCATTCGTCATAGCGGTTGGCCCACCGAGCGGTAGCCGCAGTGCCCGAAGAACCCGCGTGCGTCTCGGGCGGACACGGCGTCCAGCGCCCGGCCCATCGCGCCGATCAGCGCCTCGCGGGTGCGCGACTCGGCCCGCCGCAGGAGCCCCTTGACCTTGGAGAAGGCCTGCTCGATGGGGTTCATGTCCGGCGAGTAGGGCGGCAGGTACAGCAACTTGGCCCCCCGCCCCTCGACGATC
>DASWME010000007.1:0-2472 GCA_036399915.1 Thermoanaerobaculia bacterium | reverse complement strand
GAGGGGAGACTGTCTGTCCAGAGAAAGGAGCGATTGTCCATGCGGAATGCGAAGCCTCTCGCCGCCCTGTTCGTCCTCGCTCTCGCCGTCTTCGCAGCGCCGGCCGTGGCCGCGGAAGAACCCACCGTCACCATGCCGGCGGCGCCAGTCCTGCCGACTTCGATGCCGGCGCCGATCTTCATGTCGCAATACGTGTGCACGTGTGAGGTGGAGGACCCCTGCACCGTGCCCTTCGGGTTCGTCCTCATCGGCGGCTACTGCGACGAGGGGCAGGGGTGCCGATGCAGTGGTCAGTACGACGCTCACGGCTGCCTGACCGGGTATAACTTCGAGTGCACCGGCAGCTCGGAGTCGTAGCGCCGGGCGACCCTACACAGACACCAAAGCCCCATGCCGGCTTGCTTGCACCGAGAGGATCGGCGCTGTTTGTAGGGCGGCGCTGCGTGGCCGCAGATCAGGGCCCTGGATTCTGTGCTCTCCGGGGTCTACTATCTCGCCAGTCCAAACACAGGAGATGAGACATGAACACAAGGCGGATTTGGTGGATAGTGATGTGCGGGCTGCTGGCGCTTGGTGGCCAGGCTGCGGCGCAGGAGTTGGGCGACGGCAGAGGCATCGATCATGTCGGCCCGCTGGTCCGTTTGGAGAACTTCGACGTCGCGGCGAACGTCTGGACTCAGCAGCTCGGGTTCTCGCTTACACCGGTCTTGCTGAACCCCCTGGGGGCCAAGAACCGCCTGATCTGGTTCAGCGATCAGACGTACCTGGAGATCCTGGCCTTCACGGAGCTGAACGAGTTCACTGCGCCGTTCCTGGCTTTTCTGGAGCACCACGAAGGCGCCAAGTTCTATGGGACCGAGGTGGTCGACGCCGCTCAGGCAATCGCGTTCCTGAACGGTGCCGGCTATGCCAATGTCGGTCCGATTCCAGCGCCACCCCTCACCATCGAATCGACGGGTGAGGTCGTGGGGCTCACCCCTCTCTGGAGGTCGATCATCCTCCTCTCTCCCGTCGCCCCCGACAACTCGAACTTTTTCCTGGACTACGACGAGGCCCAGGTGCAGCAGATGTTCATGGAATTCCCGGCCCTGGCGCCCCAACCGCACCCCAATACGGCGGAGAAGATCGACACCCTCTGGCTGGTGGTGTCGGATCTGGACGCGGCCATCGCTTTCTACGAGGGCCTCGGCCTCGAGGTGCGCTTCAAGCACAAGAAGATCCACTACCTGGGCGCGCGCGGCGCGGAGGTGCGGTACCACAACAACACCCTGGCCCTGTTGAAGCCGGATGGTCCCGGTCTGGTCGCGGACTTCGCAGCGGACCGCGGGGAAGGGATCCTGGGTGTGAGCCTCGAGGTCGGCGATCTCGAAACCGCCCACGACCTCATCGCGGGCAACACCGGGCTGACTCTGCAGACCTTCAAGTACAAAGGCCGGGACCGCTTCCTGATTCCAGCCTCCCTGACCCACGGCTTTTTGATCGAGATGGTCGAGTAGTCTCGCGCGCTCGTCCCCCAGCGATTCGAGGCTGAGGCGGCCGGCAAGGTCCGCCTATCCCACCCAGCGATAGGACGAGATGACATCGCCCCAGGTGCCGCCGCAGGGGGTGCCGGTGATCGGAGCACAGCCGGGGGGCTCGGAGCTGGGCACGGCGACGTGCAGGCGGCGCACCACCACGCCGCCGAAGCGGGTGAGGCCGAAGGGGACGGGCTCGAGGGCCAGCCTCCGTCCCTCGAAATCGTCGTGCTGGAAGAAATGGATGTCACGGCTGGCCGAGATGATGAGCGCGCTCGAGCCGCGGTCTTCCATGCTGAGGTCGAAGTTCCAGTCGCGCTTGATGAATCTGTCGTCATGGAGGTCATCGAAGCTGTCGCGGGCCTGGAAGCCCAGGTGCCTGGTCAGCGGCAGGCGATCGAGCAGGCCGTCGACGGCGGATTTCAAGCCGCGCGTGCCGGTGACCCTGGCGGTGAGGGTGGCGGCGGTATCGACCCTGTCGACCACGCCCTTGAGCGCGGAGAGCACCGGCACGAACGCCGCCGCGCTGGCGAAAGGGCTCCCCTGCGGCACCATCAGGAGGATGGCGTCCCCGGAGAGGTCCTGGTCGCGAAACAGCGCCGCCACCGACGGCAGCGGCAGCGGAACGATCTCCAGCGGCAGCGGCTGCGGTGGAATGAGGACGTCTCCGGTGTCCTGGGTGGTGCCCACGCGGCCGCGCACCACGACCTGGACTCCAAGCCGCCGGGTCACCGGCACCGCGGTGAGCGCGGCGTCGAAGTCGGCGACCGTCATCTCGGTGACGAGCGGCGGCAGCACGATGGTCACCGCCGAGGCATCGAGCGCGCCGCCGATGACGGCGACGTCGCCGAGCGGCGCGCCGGTCTCGGGATCGGTGAAGCGCCAGCTAAAGTCGATGCGGATCTGGCCGGAAAGGTCGCGCATGCCCACGGGCACCGTGCCCGAGATCGACGCCAGC
>DASWME010000006.1:0-14764 GCA_036399915.1 Thermoanaerobaculia bacterium | reverse complement strand
GGTCGCGCACCAGCGAGAGCAGCGCGAGCCCCAGGAGGCCGAGCCGGCTGGGAGTCTTCGCGATGTAGAGGTAGAGGAAACCGCTGTCGAACCGGTTGCGGGCGCCGAAGGAGAAGGCCTTCATCTCGTACTCGTTGTTGCCCACGAAGACGAAGCGGCTCCTCCGGCGGGCCTCGAAGCCGTCGGCCTTGATATGGACATAGAGGGAGTGCACCTTCGGCAGCACCTTGAGAGCGGCCGAGAGGGTCGCCAGCCACTTGTTGCGGTCGAACTCGCGCCGCTCCCAGTCGCGCACCTTGACGACCGGCGGGTAGAACCCGAGCACCGAGTTGTTGACGAAAACCTCGCCGTTGACCTCGCCGACGTCGAGCGATTTCACCTCGCCTTTCGCCACCACGCGCACGGCTTCGGCGAGGTCGGTCGGGATCTCGAGGTCGCGGGCGAAGTGGTTCAGGGTGCCGAGCGGCAAGACCCCCATCGGCACCGGCCCGCCCGCCAGCACCGAGGCCACGGAGCGGATGGTGCCGTCCCCTCCTCCAGCCACCACCGCGTCGGCGCCGCCGGCCACCGCCTGGCGCGCAGTCTCTTCGATCTCCTCGCCGGGAATGACGTGGACCTCGGCCTCGGTTCCCTCTTCGAGGAACGACTGCCGCAGGCTCTCGGCGCTCACCTCGCCCGTGGTGACGGAGCCTGCTCCGCGGTTGACGATGACCGTGATCCGCATCCGGAGAAGATCCTAGCAAGCCATGTTCCCGCTCGCCGTCATCTTTCTCCTCGTCTCGACGGTGCAGGCCCTGCCCGTCATCGAGGGCCCGCCCTCTCCGGAGACGATCCGCGAGGAGCTGCTCGCCCGCTTCAATCAGGAGCGGACGGCGGCGGGAGCGCTCCCGCTGAAGCTGGCCGAGCCCCTGAACCAGGTGGCGCAGGAGAACGCCGAGGAGGTGCGGGTCAACGAGGGCGTCGCGGTCTACGATGAGAGGTCGATCCCCAAGATCTCCCGGCGCCTCCGCAAGGCGGGCTACGAGGCCCACGGCTGGCACCAGGCCTTCGCGGCCGGGCCGGACGAGCCCGCCGCCCTGGTGGCCTGGATCCGGGAGCAGTACCCCGAGACCTTCCGCTCGCTGATGGACCCCGACTTCCAGGAGCTGGGCATCGGCATCAGCGAGATCCGGGGGACGCCGCTCTACGACTTCTTCCTGGCCTGGCGGGAGAGCGAGTCCTTCGCCCGCCAGACGGCCTCGCTCGTCGACCTCGCGTTGGCGCGCGCCGACATGCTCGCCCGCGCCAACGCCGAGCGGACCGCGGCCGGCCTGCCGCCGCTCGCCCTCGATCCGCGGCTGAACGAGGCGGCCCAGCGCCACGCCGAGGACATGCTGCTCCGCTCCTACTACAACCACTCCTCGCCCGAGGGGAATGGCCCCTCCGATCGCGTGCGCAAGAGCGGCTACACGGCCCAGCTGGTGGGTGAGAACATCGCCCGCGGCCCCGTCACCGTGAACGAGGCCATGGACAACTGGCTGGCGAGCCGCGAGCACCGGCGCAACCTCCTCAACCCCGGCTTCAGGGACCTAGGCGTCGGCATCGCCGTCGGCCGGAACTCGGTGGGCTACACCGTGCTCTGGGTGCAGGACTTCGGCCGGCCGATCGGTTAGCGACCGTAAAAGCTGGTCGCGAACCGCCCCGGATTGCCCACCGGCCTCTCCAGGCCGGTCGCCAAACAGCGCGGTTTCTCGACCTACCTGGGTCGGCTGGCGACCGGCCTGCTCCTTTTGGCGACCAGCCTCCTCTATTTCCCGACCAGCCTGCGTAGTTTGGCGACCGGCCTGCCCAGTTTCGTGACCTACCTGCTTTAATTCTCGACCAAAATGCCCAGTTTCGCGACCAATCACTCCCTTTTCTCGACCCGACCGTGTAAACTGGTCGACAATTCCGGCCGGCGGCAGGACTTTTTCTCCAGGCTGGTCGAGAATCCACGGGCCGTTCCCAGGCTGAGCGGCGGCGCGAAGCCGGAACTTCGCCCTTGCAAGGAGGATTTCATGGCACGGAACGAATCGGTGGCGGATCTGCTCGCCCGGTTCCAATCACAGCTCCGCCACCATCGCGAGCAGGAGGCGCTCCACGCCGAGCGGGAGGCGTTCCACCGCGAGCAGCGGACCCGCCACGCCGCCGAACTGGAGGCGCTCGGCCGCCATTTCGAGGCGCTCCAAGCGGCGGTCGACGCGGCTAGGACTCTGCCGGACGTGGAGCTGGCGCCAGCGGGACCGCCAGCGGAGCCCGTCGCGGAGCCCCCGGTCTCGCTCGCCTACGGACGGGGACGCCGGCCGCCCGTCATGCCCGCGGTCAAGACGGTGGTGGACGCTCAGGCGCCCGACGAGCCCTTCGGCGCCCACGCCGTCACCGCCGAGGTGAACCGGCGCTTCCCAGACCAGTTGCGGGGCGGCGTGGACGAGCGGCACGTCGAGAGCTGCCTGCGCCGGCTGGCGCGCGACGGATACATCTTCCGCGTCACCAAGGGCCGGCCCCACCACGAGACCCGGTATACTCGGTCGCGCCCGCCCAAAGCGAGCTAGGAGCAAGGTGGGCCATGCCAGCCAGCCTCGGGTAGCGGCTGGCACCCTGCGTCCGCCAACGATCTGGGGCCGGGCTGTAGGGTAGGATACTCTTGGAGCCAAGGCGGGTGGGCGGTGGTCGATAAGCTCTAGGTTGGCCGCCTGGGCTGTGTTGAGTGAGATGAGCTAAAAGGACATTCCATGCCGAATCGAATGGGGAGTGCAAGGATCGGCCTCGACGGTAAGTGGAGCTTGCGTGAACTTTACGAGTACTCTCATGTCTTCTCTCAAGTCTACAGTATAGTGTTCTACCTTGACAGTCTTCGCTTGGGCCTGATTGAGCCGGAGAAGTGGGAGATTGATGGCGAGGAGACCTTGCTTGGATCCTTCCCATGGCGCGGCGGGTACAGTGCCGTTAATTTTTATCAACGTCTAGAAGCCCGCGTCCCTAAGCGACAAAGGCCACAAGTGCGTCAGATTGAGTACCACTCTCCCGGCTTCATGGAATTGCTTTTAGATGTGCCCTCGGCCATCGCTATTTCCATCCTCGTTGGGGCGGTGATGAAGAACGCAGACCGTCTTGTCGGCTTCGTGCGCAATGTTTACCAGACGCTCAATGACATGAAGCTCATGAAGATAGAAGCCAAGCGGAAGGAGCTTGAGCTTAGCAGAGAGCAGATCGAATTTGTCCGTTTCGCCAATCAAGAACTGGATGAGTTGCTAGAGATCTCCGACGAAACGCGGTTAGGAGACTTGGCCCCCAATGAACTTGCAAAGCTCAAGATTCAACTCTCCCTTTACCGTCGGGTTAAGCGGCTGGCAGAGTATCAAGAGGACGGAAAGGTGAGGCTGTTTGAGGACATTACTGAGTTTGAGGCTGTCGATCTGGACAATAAGCCGAGCTCCGAGTGAGGCGGTATATGACAGTCCATGCAATTTCAAGTACACGTCTGTGAACCACACCCTTAGGGCGACATTCGAACAAGGAAGACGGCCAACCAGAGCGGTCGAGCGGACGGATACCGCGCAAAAGCGCGCAGCCCCGCCGCTCACCGCCAGAGCCGTTGCATATCTCAAAAGGACTACTCGGGCTCGATACGTCCGAGGGCTTCATCGGTCGCCAGCTCAAGTTCAGCGAGTTCCTTCTCCGTGAGGGCACATATTCGGGTATCGAGAGCATCCTTCGGCACAGCACGCATCTGAAAGGCGAGTGCCACCGAGTCTTGAGGGAGACCCTGCTTCGGCGAAGCCTGTACAATCGCCGTTCCTGCTAAATTGGCTCGCTCCAGGTTGGTGGTCAGTGGAATGACGAGAACTGACTGGAGGACTCTTGTCAGTGCGTCGCTCTGCCAAATGATCACAGGGCGGCGGCCGGTCTGTTCACGCGGGCGGTAGGGGCCAAGGTCAGCCCACCACACCTCGCCCCGTCTCAACGATGATCCTCCTCGTCAAGCGCGTCTGCCCACTCGGCGAGTCCCTGTTCAGCAAGCCCCCGATCTTCTCCTGCCCCGCTCTTGGCTAACCGCTCGAGGTCCCAGCGCCTCGGATCGGGGTGGCGGATCACAATCAGCGCCACACGCTCTCCCGGCGTGAGCGCCAAAGGCGCCTCCGGCTTGAGCAAACCTTCTTCATAGCGGGCTTCAATAAATCGCATGGCGTAAATCCTACCACGGACGGCGACCTCGTCAGCCGGGCGCAACAAAAAGGGCGCCGCGTCCGTACCAGACGGACACCGGCGACTGAACGGTCGGTCGCCAGCGCGAGGAGAGACCGATGAAGAAGAAGGACGTCAAGAAACTGACCCTGTCCAGAGAAACTCTCGTCGGCCTGGATGCCCAGGATTTGAAGAAGGCCGGGGGCGGCGCCTGGTCGGATGAAAGCATCTGCCCCACCACGGCCCCTTCGGAAAGGTTCTGCCCGTAACCGCGCCCCACCCGTGCGTGCCGGTCACCGGGCAGTCGGCCATGCTCGCGTGACCGGCACAGCTTCGACTCGGACCTGCCCTCTCACCCTCCATTCCGCCCCAGATCATTGAGGATCAGCGCCGCGAGCGCCGTCCAGCCCGTCTGATGGCTCGCGCCGAGGCCGCGGCCGTCGTCGCCGTGGAAGTACTCGTGGAAGAGGAGGAGGTCGCGCCAGTGGGGGTCTTCGACGAAGCGCCGGTCGTTCCCATGGCAAGGCCGGCGTCCCTACATCGCGCTCCGGTAGCGGCGGAACGCCTGGGTGGCCAGCACCGAGCAGAGGAGGGCGAAGGCGGCCAGCAGGGCGAGGCAGAGGGCCATCTCGGCAGGGGCCCTGCCCTCGAAGCCGTCCCTGGCGGCGGTGACCGCCCAGTTGAGGGGGTTGAAGCGGGAGACGCCGCGGATCCACTGCGGCATCAGGTTGCGCGACATGATCATGCTGGAGAGGAACATCATGGGCAGGATGGTGAAGTTCATCACCGCGATGACCAGCTCCTGCCGGCGGGCGAGCAGCGCCAGGGCGTTCGAGAACGAGGCGAAGGCGGCGCCGAGCAGCGAAGCGGCGAAGAGCACGGCGAGGATGCCAGCGACGCCGCCGTGGGGGCGCGCGCCGAGCAGGAAAGAGACGAGGAGGATGATGCCCGCCTGCAGGATCACCTGCACCGCCGAGTGGAGGATGCGCCCGGCGATCAGGGCGCCGCGGGAGACCGGCGTCGCCAGCAGGCGGTCGAGCACGCCGCGGTCGATGTCCCCGAGGATGCCCATGCCGGAGTAGGCGGCGCCGAAGAGGGCGGTCATGATCGAGATGCCGGGTGCTAAGAACTGCACGTACGAGCGGCTCTCGAACCCCTGGATCGTCGTCACCTTGCCGAAGAGCTGGCCGAAGAGCAGCACCCAGAGGATGGGCTGGACGATCGAGATGATGACGAACACGGGCATCCGCAGCGTCGCCTTGAGGAGCCGCACGAAGAGGTGCCAACTGTCCTTGAAGAACTCCATCAACCCTCCTCGCGATAGGCATGGCCGGTGGCGGTGAGATAGACGTCGTCGAGCGACGGGCGGGAGAGGGAGACCTGGGCGACCTCCATCCCCGCCCGCTCCAGCGCGCCGAGCAGGGTGGGCACGGCCCGCGCGCCGTGGCCGACCTGGGCGTAGAGGCGCGAGCCGTCCGCCATCACGCCTAAGACCCCCTCCATCTCCCGCAGCACGGCCTCGGCCTCGGCCGTGCGGCTGCGGTCCGCCAAGTCCACCGACACCACGTCGCCGCGGAGCCTCCCTTTGAGCTCCTCGGGAGTCCCCTCGGCCACGATCCGGCCGCCGTCCACGATGGCCAGCCGCTGCGCGAGCTGGTCCGCCTCCTCCAGGTAATGGGTGGTCAGCAGCAGCGTGAGCCCCTCCTGGGCCAGCCGCCGCACCTCTTTCCACATCACGGCCCGGCTCTCCGGATCGAGCCCGGTCGTGGGCTCGTCGAGGAACAGGACCTCAGGACGGTGGACGAGCCCCATGGCCACGTCGAGGCGGCGCCTCATGCCGCCGGAGTAGGTCGTGGCGGGGCGGTCCGCCGCGCTCTCGAGCTGGAAGAGGTGGAGCAGCTCCTCGACACGGGAACGGAGCTGCGCCGCCGGGAGGCGGAAGAGATGGCCCTGGAGAGTGAGGTTCTCGCGGCCCGTGGCGGTCACGTCCACGCCCGAGTTCTGGGCGACGTAGCCGATCCGGCGCCGCACCTCGCGGGGCTCCTTCACCACGTCGAAGCCGGCCACGCGGGCCCGTCCCGCGGTCGGCGCCGAGAGGGTCGTCAGGACGCGGACCGTGGTGGACTTGCCGGCGCCGTTCGGCCCCAGCAGGGCGAACACCTCGCCGGCGCGGACGGCGAACGACAGGCCGCGGACGGCTTCCACGCCGCCGGAGTAGGTCTTGCGGAGGTCCTCGACTTCGATGGCGTGCATGAGCCGGCCGGGCCCCTCCCACCCGCCGCGAGGTCCCGGCTCAGTGCGTCTCCGGAAAGAGGTCGCCCGGGATCAGGCTCCCCGGCACGTGGGTGAAGCCGCGGGGGGGACCGAACCTGTGCGGAGGCCTCGGAGCGACGGGAGCCACCCAGAAGCCGGGGAGGAGCACCACCGGCGGGCCATAGAAGGGGAGCACCGGATAGACCGGCGCAGAGGAGGCAGCCTGCCGGGAGAGGTCGCGGGCCAGCGTCAGCTCGGTCAGGGCCGCGAGCCGGTCCTCGCGGACGGCGCGGGCCCGCTCCTCCCGGATGGCGCGGAGCCGGGCTTCCTCTTCCTCCCGGGCGCGCACCTTGGCCGCGTACTCCTCGCGGGTGATCCACTGGCCGTTCGAGAGGACGAAGCCACGCCGCCGCATGGAGTCCGCGTAGGGGATCCAGCGGTCGAGCTGCTCGTCGAGCACGTAGCCGTACCCCCGCAGGATCGGCGCCAGACCCGGCAGATGGGGATCGAGCGCCGCCGCGGCCAGGGCCGACTCGCGGGCGGCCTGGCCGAGCTCCTTGTCCTTGGCCCAGCGCGACAGCTCCAGCCAGTCGCGGGCTGAGCCGTTCTTCTTCAGCGCCTCCTTGCGGCGCAGGAACTCGGAGAGGTTCGTGTCCCCCTCCTCGACCCGCAGCACCTGGCTCTTCGGCAGGCTCAAGACCCCGCCCTGCATGCGGATGCGCACCTGCGAGGCGGTGGTCTCCGCGATCACCCCCTCGAACTTCCCCCCATTGACCAGGTAGACGTCGTCGGCGAAGACAGGAATGGCGATGAGGAAGAGAAGGAGAAGAGGAAGGGGCCGGAGTCGCATGGAATCTTCCTTTCGTCCGCGGCGCGTTGCCGCTTCATCTTAGCACTTCGGCGGCCCGGCCTGGCACGCCCGGGCTTGAAGCGAGCCCCTTTATGTCATAAGATCATATCCGGCTTTCAAGGAGAACGCCATGCGCTGGCAGCCAACGTTCGCTCTCGCCATTGCCGGATCCTTCCTGGCATCGCTCCTCTGCGCCCAGACGCCGCTCGGCCCCGAGATCCCCGTCAACCAGCGCCACAAAGGTCAACAGTGGCTGGCGCAGGTCGCGGCGGCGCCGAACGGCGATTTCGTCGTCACCTGGGGGAGCGGCAGCGGGCCGAACCTCTTCGCACCTTCGCAGGCATGGTTCCGGCTCTTCGCCGCGGACGGAACCGCGAAGACTCCGGAGCGCCGGGTCAGCAACATCAGGGGGGAGAAGGAGGGATTCCCGGCCGTGGCCATGGGGCCGGATGGCAGCTTCGTCATCGTCTGGCACAGCGGCGGAGCTCGGGATACCGCGGTCTACGGCCGCCGCTTCGGTGCCGCGGGCCAGCCGCTCGGGGACGCCTTCCCGCTCAGCGCCGCCACCGACGGCAGCCAATACGATCCCGCGGTCGACGTCGCCGGCGACGGGAGCTTCGTGGCCGTCTGGCTGCAGGGTCCGGAACCGCGCGGCGAGAGGGCGGACGTCTATTTCCGGCGCTTCGACGCCGCGGGCCACCCGCTCGGCCCCGAGGTCCAGGTCGATCCCGCCGCGGCCGGCGCGGAGGCGGTGGAACCCCGGGTGGGGGTGGACGAGAGCGGAAGCTTCGCGGTCGGCTGGCTGGACTCCGGAAACGTCTTTGTCGAGAGAAAACTGCTCGCCCAGCGCTTCACGGCCGCTGGTGCGCCGCTGGGCTCGAAGTTCCAGGTGAACACGGATGTGATCGCGACCATCAGTCCCTTGTACGACATGGACGTGGCGGCGAGCGGCGAGCTCGTATTCGTCTGGACCTCTTTCGACGCTGACGTGGTTGACGTGGGCATTCTGGGCCGGCTCTTCGCCGCCGACGGCAGTCCCGGTACTATCTTCGAGGTCAGTGCCTTCGATGTTCACACCCAGGAAAGGCCTGCCGTCACCTTCGGGCGCAGCGGCGACTTTTTCGCCGCTTGGAGGAGCATCGGCACGCCGAGAACGGGCAACGTTCTCTTCGTACGCCGGTTTGCCGCCGACGGTACGCCCCGGGGAGACAAAATCGAGATCGTTCGCAGCCGGCACATCGGTTTCGATTACCCCGCCGTGGCGCTCGACGAGGCCGGCCGGGGTGTCATCGCCTGGACGGTCTTCCGGTTCAACGGCGAGATCGTGGCCCGGCGGCTCGTGCAGGCGCTCCCCTGAACTCTGGTCCTCTGCGCCGAAAAGAGAAGGGCGGCCTCGCAGCCGCCCTTCTGGTCCTGCTGTCTCCCTCCTCTCCCCGGGGGGAGGAGGGCCGGGGGTGGTGAGGGCCCGCCCCTACTCGCTCTCGAGGACCTCCTGCGGCAGGCTGCGGATCTCCTCCTCGCCGAACTCGAAGAAGAGCTCCTCCTCGACCTCCGGCTCGGCTGGGGCGAACTCCTCGGCCATGTGGAAGTCGTGGTAGTAGTCCATGCCCGTCCCGGCGGGGATGACACGGCCCACGATCACGTTCTCCTTCAGGCCGCGCAGGCCGTCCACCTTGCCGCTGATCGCCGCCTCGGTGAGCACCCGGGTGGTCTCCTGGAAGCTCGCGGCGGAGATGAAGCTGTCGGTCGACAGCGAGGCCTTGGTGATGCCGAGCAGCAGCGGCCGGCCGATGGCGGGGGTGCCGCCAGCGGCGACCACGCGGTCGTTCTCCTCGCCGAACTTCCAGCGGTCCACCTGCTCGTCGATCAGGAACTCCGTGTCGCCGACCTCCTCGATCTTCACCGACCGCATCATCTGGCGCACGATGACCTCGATGTGCTTGTCGTTGATCGCCACGCTCTGCGACCGGTAGACCTCCTGGATCTTGTCCACCAGGTAGCGCTGCAGTTCCTTCTCGCCCAGCACCTGCAGGATGTCGTGCGGGTTGATCGGCCCGTCGATCAGGGGATCGCCGGCGCGCACCCGCTCGCCCTCCTGGACGTTGATGTGGATCGATCGCGGCACCAGGTACTCGCGGGTGTCGCCGAGATCGCTCTCGACGATGACCTTGCGCATGCCCTTGTGGACCTCGCCCAGGTGGACGACGCCGTCGATCTCGGTGATGATCGCCGGCTCCTTGGGGCTCCTGGCTTCGAACAGCTCGACGACGCGGGGCAGACCGCCGGTGATGTCCTTGGTCTTGGTCGTCTCGCGCGGGATCTTCACCAGCGTGTCGCCAGGGTAGACCTCCTGGCCGTTCTGCACCACCAGGTGCGAGCCCGAGGGGAGCAGGTAGCGCTTCTCGCGGCCGTCGTCGCCGTGGATCAGGATCGCCGGCACCCGCTTCTCGTTGGCCGAGGCTTCGACGATGATCTTCTGCGACAGGCCGGTGACCTTGTCGGTCTCCTCGCGGACGTTCTCGCCCTCGACGATGTCCTGGAACTCCACCCGGCCGCCGATCTCCGAGAGGATGGCGTAGGTGAACGGGTCCCAGGTCACGAGTTCGGTGCCCGGCTCGACCTCGTCGCCCTCGTGCACCAGCAGCTGCGAGCCGTAGGTCAAGGCGTAGCGCTCCCGCTCGCGGCCCTTCTCGTCGGTGATGACGAGCTTGCCGCTCCTGTTGACCACGATGAGCGAGCCGCGCCGGCTCTCCACCGTGGCGACGTTCAAGAACTTCACCAGGCCCGGGTTCTTGGCGATGTGCTTCGACTGCTCGGACACGCGCGAGGCGGTGCCGCCGTAATGGAAGGTCCGCATGGTGAGCTGCGTGCCCGGCTCGCCGATCGACTGGGCGGCGATGACGCCCACCGCCTCGCCGATCTCGACCATCTTGCCGGTGGCGAGGTTCCTGCCGTAGCAGGAGGCGCAGACGCCGCGCCGCGCCTCGCAGGTCAGCACCGAGCGGATCTTCACCCGCTCGATGCCGGCCGCCTGCACGGCGTTGCCGAGCAGCTCGGTGATCTCCTGGCCGGAGCCGATGATCAGCTCGCCGGTCATCGGATCGTAGATGTCCTCCTGGCTGACGCGGCCGACGATGCGGTCGCGCAGCGGCTCGAGGATCTCGCCCCCCTCCATGATGGCCGTCACCACGATGCCGTCGATCGTGCCGCAGTCGGTCTCGTTGATGATGACGTCCTGGGCCACGTCGACCAGGCGGCGGGTCAGATAGCCGGAGTCGGCCGTCTTCAGCGCCGTGTCGGCCAGGCCCTTGCGGGCGCCGTGGGTCGAGATGAAGTACTGCAGCACCGACAGGCCCTCGCGGAAGTTCGCGGTGATGGGCGTCTCGATGACCTCGCCCGAGGGCTTGGACATCAGACCGCGCATGCCGGCGAGCTGGCGCACCTGCTCGCGCGAGCCGCGGGCGCCCGAGTCGGCCATCAGGTTGATCGGGTTGAACACCCCGGTCTCCCTTTCGATGTCGCGCATCTCGCGGAACATCTCCTCGGAGACCCGCTCGGTCACCCGGTGCCAGATGTCGATGATCTTGTTGTGCCGCTCGCCGGCGGTGATGACGCCGGCCGAGCGCTGGTTCTCGATCTCGCCCACCTCGCGGTGGGCCGCCTGCAGGATCTCCTGCTTGCGGGAGGGCACCACCATGTCGTCGACGCCGAAGGAGATGCCCGCCCGGGTCGCGTAGAGGAAGGTGATCTCCTTGATCTCGTCGAGCATCTCCACCGTCTTGTCGTTGCCCAGGGTGATGAAGCAGTAGCCCACCAGGTCCTGGAGGCCGCGCTTCTTCAAGAGGCCGTTGACGAACGGGATCTCCTGCGGCAGGTGCATGTTGAAGATCACCCGGCCGACGGTGGTCTCGATCAGCTCGTTGTCGAGCTCCTCCAGCTCGGCGTGCACGACGTTCTGCTTGTCGTACTGGGTCTCGAGGTTGATGTAGGGGCCCGAGTAGCGCACCTTGATCGGCGACAGCGTCTCCACCTCGCCGGCCTCGAGGGCGAGCAGCACCGAGTCGAAGTCCGGGAAGACCCGGCCCTCGCCCTTGGCCCCCTCCTTGCCGAGCGTCAGGTAGTAGCCGCCGAGGACAAGGTCCTGCGACGGCACGGCGAGCGGCCGCCCGTGCGCCGGCGAGAGGATGTTGTTCGACGCCAGCATCAGCACCTTGCTCTCGATCTGCGCCTTGGGCGACAGCGGCACGTGGACCGCCATCTGGTCACCGTCGAAGTCGGCGTTGAAGGCGGCGCAGACCAGCGGATGGATCTTGATCGCCTTGCCCTCGATCAGCGTCGGCTGGAACGCCTGGATGCCCAGGCGGTGCAGCGTAGGGGCGCGGTTCAAGAGCACCGGGTGGTCCTCGATGACCTCCTCCAGGGCGTCCCAGACCTCGTCCACCTCGGCTTCCACCATCTCCTTGGCGGCCTTGATGGTGCCCACCAGCCCCTTGGCTTCGAGCCGGTTGTAGATGAACGGCTTGAACAGCTCGAGCGCCATCTTCTTCGGCAGGCCGCACTGGGAGAGCTTGAGCTCCGGACCGACGACGATCACCGAGCGGCCCGAGTAGTCGACGCGCTTGCCGAGCAGGTTCTGGCGGAAGCGCCCCTGCTTGCCCTTGAGCGTGTCGGACAGCGACTTGAGAGGCCGGTTGTTCGAGCCCTTGAGCACGCGGCCGCGCCGGCCGTTGTCGAACAGGGCGTCGACCGCCTCCTGGAGCATGCGCTTCTCGTTGCGCACGATGACCTCGGGGGCGCGCAGCTCGAGCAGTTTCTTCAACCGGTTGTTGCGGTTGATGACGCGCCGGTAGAGGTCGTTCAAGTCGCTAGTGGCGAAGCGGCCGCCGTCGAGCGGCACGAGCGGGCGCAGCTCCGGCGGGATGACCGGGATCACGTCGAGGATCATCCAGTCCGGCCGGTGGCCCGACTTGCGGAAGGCGTCCACCACCTTGAGGCGCTTGGCGGCCTTGAGGCGCCGGATCTGGCTCGTCTCGGTGCGCATGATGATGCGCAGCTCCTCGGCCAGCTCGTCGACGTCGATCCTCGACAGCAGCTCCTTGATGGCCTCGGCGCCCATCTTGGCGGCGAAGGCGTCCTCGCCGTACTTGTCGCGCAGCTCGCGGAAGCGCTCCTCGGTCAGCAGCTCGCGCTCCTTGAGCTCCGTCTCGCCGGGATCGATGGTGACGTAGCTCTCGAAGTAGAGGATCCGCTCGAGATCGCGCAGGCTGATGTCCAGCAGGTGGCCGATGCGGGAAGGCAGCCCCTTGAAGAACCAGACGTGCGAGACCGGGCAGGCGAGTTCGATGTGGCCCATCCGCTCGCGGCGCACGCGCGAGCGTGTGACCTCGACACCGCACTTGTCGCAGATGACGCCGCGGTGCTTCATCCGCTTGTATTTCCCGCACAGGCACTCCCAGTCCGTGATCGGACCGAAGATCTTGGCGCAGAAGAGGCCGTCCCGCTCCGGCTTGAAGGTCCGGTAGTTGATCGTCTCCGGCTTAGTGACCTCGCCAAAGCTCCAGGAACGGATCTTCTCCGGGGACGCGATCGAGATCTTGATCGCGTTGAAATCCTTGAGCGACTGTGGCTTGTCAAAACTGCTGAATGGTTGCAACGGTCTGTCCTCCCTTAAACCTTGAGGAGTTCAACGTCGAGACAAAGGCTCTGGAGCTCGCGCACGAGCACGTTGAAGGACTCCGGCAAGCCCGGCGGCTCGGGCACGTCCCCCTTGACGATCGCCTCGTACACCTTGCTGCGGCCCTCCACGTCGTCGCTCTTGACGGTCAGCAGTTCCTGGAGCGTGTAGGCGGCGCCGTAAGCCTCGAGCGCCCAGACCTCCATCTCTCCGAAGCGCTGGCCGCCGAACTGCGCCTTGCCGCCCAGCGGCTGCTGGGTGATCAGCGAGTACGGTCCAATCGAGCGCGCGTGGATCTTGTCGTCGACCAGGTGCGACAGCTTGAGCATGTAGATGTAGCCCACCGTGACCTTCTGCTCGAAGCCCTCGCCGGTCATGCCGTCGTAGAGCACGGTCTTGCCCGATTCCGGCAGGCTGGCCTGGCGCAGCAGCTCCTTGATGTCCGGCTCGCGGGCGCCGTCGAAGACCGGCGTCGCGAACTTGACGCCGAGCACCATGCCGGCCCAGCCGAGGTGGGTCTCCAGGATCTGGCCCACGTTCATGCGGCTCGGCACGCCCAGCGGGTTGAGCACGATCTCCACCGGCGTGCCGTCCGGCAGGTAGGGCATGTCCTCCTCGGGCAGGATGCGCGAGATGACACCCTTGTTGCCATGCCGGCCGGCCATCTTGTCGCCCACCTGGAGCTTGCGCTTCATGGCAACGTAGACCTTGACCAGCTTGATGACGCCGGGCGGCAGCTCGTCGCCCTTCTGGAGCAGGGCGATGCGCTCCTCGTTGACCCGGTGCAGGACCTCGATGTGCGAGTCCGTCTTCTTGTAGACGATCTCGACGGCGTCGATCAGCCGCCGCTCATCGACCGGCAGGCGCAGGATCTCCTGGCGGGTCAGCCGCTCCAGGGTCGCCTCGTTGATCGGCTCGCCGGCCTTGAGCAGCTCCTGGCCGGTCCGCGCCTTGACGGCGGCGGTCACCTTCTTGCCGAGGAGCAGGTCGCCCACCTTCTTGTTGCGCTCCTCGGTCAGGATCCGCACCTCGTCCTTGATGTTCTTCTCGAGGCGCGCGATCTCCGACTCCTCGATCTCCTTGGCCCGCACGTCCTTCTCGACGCCCTTCCGGGAGAAGATCTTGACGTCGACGATCGTCCCCTCGATGCCCGGCGGCACCTTGAGCGAGGCGTCGCGCACGTCGCCCGCCTTCTCGCCGAAGATGGCGCGCAGGAGCTTCTCCTCGGGGGTGAGCTGCGTCTCGCCCTTGGGCGTGACCTTGCCCACCAGGATGTCGCCCGCCTTGACCGTGGCGCCGATGCGGACGATGCCGCTCTCGTCGAGGTCCTTCAGGGCCGACTCGGAGACGTTCGGGATGTCGCGCGTGATCTCCTCGGGGCCCAGCTTGGTGTCCCGGGCCTCGATCTCGAACTCCTCAATGTGGATGGAGGTGTAGTAGTCCTCCCGCACCAGCTTCTCGGAGATCAGGATCGCGTCCTCGAAGTTGTAGCCGCGCCAGGGCATGAAGGCTACCAGCACGTTCCTGCCGAGAGCCAGCTCGCCGTGCTCCGTGCAGGGGCCATCGGCCAGCACGTCGCCCTTCCTGACCCGCTGCCCCTCGTAGACCACCGGCTTCTGCGTGATGCAGGTGTTCTGGTTGGAGCGGCGGAACTTGATGAGCTGGTAGATGTCGGCGCCGAAGTCCTTGGTCTCGCCGGTCTCCAGGTCCTCGCCCTCGACGCGCACGATGATGCGCTCGGCGTCCACCGAGTCGACGATGCCGCCCCGCTTGCAGAGCACGAC
>DASWME010000005.1:0-1985 GCA_036399915.1 Thermoanaerobaculia bacterium | reverse complement strand
GTCCCAGGCCAGAGGCTCTCTGCATCCAGAGCAGGCGGTTGACGATGCCTCGGTGAGTGTTGACGGCGCCCTTGGGGCGCCCCGTCGAGCCGGAGGTGAAGATGCAGTACGCGGCCTGGTCCGGGTGCATCTGGGGCCGGGTCGCCGCCTCGTCGGGAGCGTCCAAACCCTCCAACTCATCCAGGAGCACGAGGCGGGCCGCCGGGGGGGCAAGCTGCCGCAGGCGGCCGGCGAGGTGGGAGGGGGCCAGCAGCACGTAGAGCCGGGCGTCCTCCACCATGGCGGCCAGGCGCTCGTCGGGATAGCCTGGGTCCAGGGGGACGTAGGCGCCGCCGGCCTGGAGGATGCCGAGCAGTCCTACCACCAGCTCCAGGGAGCGCTCGGCGTAGAGCCCGACCAGAACCTCCGGGCCCACGCCGAGGGTGCGGAGGTGGCGCGCCAGGCGCCCGGCCTGTTGCGCGAGCTGCCGGTAAGTGAGCTGCCGTCCCGCGAAGACTACGGCCACGGCCTCGGGGGTGCGCTCCGCCTGGTCCGCGGTCAGGTCATGCAGACAGACATCCTGCGGCAGGGCCGCGGCGGAGTCGTTCCACTCCTGGAGCTGCCGGCGTTCCTCGCGGGTCAGCAGGGGCAGGCGCCCCAAGGGCAGGTCCGGCGCGGCGACGGCCTCCGCCAGCAGCTGCGAGAAGCGCTCCGCCAGACGTCGGGCGGTGGCGGCGTCGAACAGGTCAGTGGCATAGTCGAGGCTGCCCAGGAGCTGGCCGCCGGTTTCGGCGAGGGAGAGGGTCAGATCGAATTTGGCCGCCGGCCCGGCACTCTCCGCCGGGGCCAGGACGAGGCCAGGGAGGTCCAGCACCGCGCCGGCGGCGTCCTGCACCACGAGCAGCGCCTGCACCAGCGGGTTGTGGCCGAGGTTGCGCGGGACGTGTAGCTCCTCGACCAGCCTCTCGAAGGGGAGATCCTGGTGGGCGTAGGCGCCCAGGGCGGCGGCCCGCACTTGCGCCAGCAGGCCGCGGAAGGTGGTGGTCCTGTCCAGCCGCGCCCGCAGGGCGAGGGTGTTGACGAAGAAGCCGATCAACCCCTCCACCTCAGCGCGGTTGCGATTGGCCACCGGCGAGCCCACCACCAAGTCGTCCTGACCAGAGAGCCGGGCGAGGAGGGCCTGGAAGCCAGCCAGCAGGGCCATGAAAAGGGACGACTCATGGGTTCGGGCCAACTCCGCCAGGGCCGCCGCCACCTCGCCGGGGAGGCGCACCGGCACCCAGGCACCGCGCCCGCTCTGCACAGGCGGCCGCGGACGGTCGGTCGGCAGCTCGAGGAGGGTCGGAGCGCCGGCCAGCGCCTGCCGCCACCAGGCGAGCTGGGCCTCCAGGACCTCGCCGCGCAACTGCTCGCGCTGCCAGAGCGCGAAGTCGGCGTACTGGATCGGCAGCTCGGGCAGCGGCGAGGGCTCGCCGCGCAGGACCGCCGGGTAGAGGACCGACAGCGCGCGGACCAGCACGCCCAGGGACCAGCCGTCGCTGACGATGTGGTGGAGATTGAGCAGGATCGTCCACTCCCGCTCCTCCCGGCGCAGCAGGCAGGCGCGGAGGAGCGGCCCGCGGGCGAGATCGAAGGGTCGGAGGGCGTCCTCGCGGGAGAGCCGGGCCGCCTCGGGCCCCCGGTCCGCCGCGGGCAGGCCGCCCAGGTCCACGACCGGCAGGCGCAGGCCGGGCTCCGGAGCCACCACCTGGCGCGGCTCGCCGGCGACCCCCGGGAAGGTGGTCCGCAGGCTCTCGTGCCGGCGCACGACCTCGCGCAGCGTACCCTCCAGGGCGGCGACGTCCAGGGTGCCGCGCAGGGTGAAGGCGAAGGGCATGTTGTAGACTGGGCTGCCAGGGTCGAGCTGGTGGAGGAACCAGAGCCGCTGCTGGGCGAAGGAGAGCGGCGGGTCCTCGGCTCGCAGCTGGCGGACGAGGGGCGGCGCGGCCTCGGCCCCGGAGCTTCCC
>DASWME010000004.1:0-30009 GCA_036399915.1 Thermoanaerobaculia bacterium | reverse complement strand
CGACGGGTGATGGTCACCCGCTCGATTCCTTCGGGGAGGTGTGCGATGGCGAACGATCAGGGCCGGACCCTAAGGCTCGAGTCCATGGACAAGCTCGGCCTCGATGTAAAGAAGCTGGAGAAGCTCCGCGTCAAGGAGCTGACCGATGCCCAGAGAGCGAAGCTGTTCAAGGTGCCCGTGGAGAATCTGGCCCCCACGGCGATCGAGCTGAGGCCCTCGAAGCCGAGCAGCAGCAAGGGTTTCCTCACGTTCTTCTCTTCCCCCATGGTGATGTCCAATCCGCTGGCCACCAACGACCTCGCCGTGTTCAGCTCCGCATTTCCGGGCGTGGTCTTCCCGGGCGTCCAGGTGGAGTTCACGCCCATCAAGAAGGGCAAGATGCACTTGGTTGAGTTCCACGTCACCCTGAACATGCCGAAGACCTACAAGTTCCGCGTGTTCTCCTATCCCCTGGCAACCTTCCAGGACCTCTCTCTGAACCAGAGCCAGGTCATCACCGCGCTGGTGCCGCCTCTTGAAAACATCTCGACTGGCTACGGAGCCGCCATCCAGCAGCGCAATGAGGTCAGCGACAACGCGGGTTGGTCGTTCTACAAGGTGCGCATCACAGCTGTCTCCTGAACACTGCAACCCCTATCCCCCAGCCGTCCGCCCTGGGCTCCGGTGGCTCCAGCGCGCCGCCGGAGCCGCTTCCTCCTTCCCTGTACCCCTTTGCGGCTGCTTGCTGAGCTCAGCAACGCGGTAACAATGACGCCAAGACGTCGCCTAACTTCACAGACAGAAATCCCTGATCCGGTCCGTCCGTCTATCTCGAGGGCCAGGAAAAGGAGGATCCCATGAACGTGAAGAGGCTTGCCGTTTCGTGCGCTTTCCTGACGCTGGCGCTCGCCGGCTGTACGGCTTCCCACCCTCCGGCCAGCCGGCTCGCGCGGTTCACGCACTTCACCGGCCGGGAGGCGGGGTTCACCCAGCAGGAGCAGGCATGGGTCGATGACAACTGTCCTCTCGGGTTGCCGCAGAAGGACCCCTCCTGGCAGCACGGGCCGACGGTGTATGTGGCCCGCGAAGGGTACGTGCTCGAGCACAGCTCCGTGGACAAGATCGCGCTTTGGGTCTGCGAGCGGCTCGTCCCGGAGGAGGTCACGGGCAGCGCCGTGCGCCGCGACCGCTTCGCGCCGGACCCGAAGCTCCAAGGTCAACCGCGGTCCGAGCTGCAGGACTACAAGCGGTCGGGGTACGACCGCGGCCACCAGGCACCGGCAGGTGACCAGAACCGGTCGCAGCAGCTCAAGGACGAGACCTTCTTCCTGTCGAACATGGCGCCGCAGAAGGGAGCGCTCAACCAGAAAGTCTGGGCGGAGATCGAGCACAAGGTGCGTGGCTGGGTCGAGGCAGGGCTCGTGCCCACGGCCTGGATCATCACCGGCGGGTTTTTCTATGACCCGGCGGAGGAGGACGAGGACAGTGCCGACGGCCTGATCCTGTTCAACCAGATCGGTCCCGGCCTGGTCTCGGTGCCGACCCACTTCTACAAGATCGTCGTGACGAAGGACGGAGAGAACTGGCGGGCCGTGGCTTTCGTCCTGGAGAATCGCGGCTACTCGCAACCCTACCGGTTCGAGGAATATCTGGAGCCGGTCGATTGGATCGAGGAGAGGACGGGGCTCGACTTCCTGCCGGACCTGGACCCGCTCGCCGAGCCAGAGGTGGAGGGACGGGTCGGCACGCTGCTGGACTGATCGCCATGCAGGCCAACAATCACGTGCGGGTCTTCCGTCCTCTGCGCGGGGGCATCGCGATCTCGAGCCCGCGGATCGACCGCCTTGGCACCCTGGGCTGCGTGGTGACGGCGAACGGCGGCGCCGAGAGGTGGATCCTCACCTGCTACCACGTACTGGCTCGCCGCGACACCGCTGACCTCCAGGACGGAGAGCCGGTCCATCAGGTCTCCAGCACGAACCCTCCCGAGGTCGTCGCCCGGACACGGCGGGACCGCGCCGACGCCGCTCTCGACGTGGCCGCGGCGCGAGTGGTGGACGGCATCGAGACGGTGCGCGAGGTCCTCGGCATCGGGCCGGTGACGGCGGCAAAGGCGCCCGAGGTGGGCATGCGGGTCGTCAAGTCGGGAGTCGCGACGGGAGTCTCGGAAGGGGTCGTCAGCCGCATCGAGGGCACGCGGGTGCAGATCGAGATGCCGCCCGGCTTCCCGAGCAAATACGAGCTCTCCGACATCAGCGATTCCGGATCGCTCTGGGTCGAGATCTCCTCGCGCGCGGGAGTGGCGCTCCACTTCGGCGGCAACGACGTGGGCGTCGAGAAGGCGTTCGCCGTCTCTCTTCCGCACGTCCTGCAGGTCCTGCGGCTGGACCTCTGAGGCGTTCCTCCAGCGGGTCGCCGCCCTCGTGGCTAGCGGGCGCCTTTCTCGAACGCCTCGACGTCCTCGAAGTAGCGGCGCGCCATCGCGGGGCTCGCGGGATTCGTGTAGATCTCGGCGACGGGATGCTCGATGAGCGATTCGATCATGGCCGCCACCTCCTCCGGCGTCTGCGGCTTCATCGGGCCGGCGGGCGGCGCGGCGACAGCGCCCGTGCTGCCCAGGGCGTTGCGCGCAAACCCGGTCGACACGAGCCCCGGCATCACGAGCGAGACGTGAATGGAGGGATGGCTGGCACGCAGGTCGACGCGGAGGTTGGCGGTGAGCGCGTTGAGGGCCGCCTTGGCGGCGTTGTACGCCGAGCGGTGCGTGGCGAGCGGCACACGCCCAAGGAAGGAGGACACGTTGATGAGGTGCCCTTCGCCGCGCGCGATGAAGTGGGGCACGATCGCCTGCATGCCGTAGAGCGCCGACTTGACGTTCACCGCCATCATCTCGTCGAAGTCGGCATCCGTGAGCTCGAGCACCGGCCGGCTGATGCCGCGCCCCGCGTTGTTGACCCACACGTCCACGCATCCGAAGGCGCCGAGCGCTTCATCGCACAGATGCTCGACCGACTCCCGGCGGGTCACGTCGGTCACGACCGCGAGAGCGTCCGTGCCCAACTCCGAGGCCACCTGCTTGAGCTCGGGTTCGCGGCGCGCGCCGAGCGCGAGCCGGTGCCCCGCGGCTCCGAGCCGCCGCGCCAGGGCGGCCCCGATCCCGCTGCTCGCCCCGGTGATGACGATGACTTTTCCCTGCGCCTCCATGCCTGTATCCTCCTGTGAGGAAACGTCCCGCAAGAAGGGTGCCCGGCTCCTAGCCCATGATCCAAGATATTTCAATCCTTCGCCTGCACGAGCTATCCCATGATGGCCTCGCCGGCCTGGTGGCGGAGAGCGAAGCCGCCGGCCACCGGTTTCTCCGCCGGCTGATCGACGAATGGGACGGCGGAACCAATCGGTTTTGTCAGCCCGGCGAGGCCCTCTTCGCGGCCGTGGCCGGCGGCCGCATGGTGGGCTTGTGCGGCCTCAGCGTCGATCCGTACTGCCAGGACGCGCGGGTGGGCCGCGTCCGCCACCTGTACGTCCTGAGAGACTTCCGCCGCCAGGGGATCGCGACCCGGCTCCTCGACGAAGTCGTCGCCGCGGCCCGCGGGACGTTCGACCGGCTCCGTCTGCGGACGGAGGACGAGTCGGCTGCCCGTTTCTATGGGTCGTTCGGATTTCGCGCGTGTTCCGGGGTACTGGCGTGCACGCACGTCTTGGAGCTCGCTGAGTCTTGAGCGTTGCATCTCATCGGCCTTCCCACGTAGGTCCCTCAATCCGGTTACAATCCGCGCCGCTATGACCCGGCAAGCCGCCGAAGCTGCGCTCGAGCAAGGAGTCCGGCGCCTGTACAACGTCCCGGAGGGCGCTCCTGTCGAGGAGCTCACCGAGCCGCTGCGGACGTACGTCAACTACTCTCTGGGGACAGTGCTGCGCGGGCGGTTGGCCATGGACGAGATCCGGTCGTTCCGGGCCCTGCAGGGGATCCGCTTCCTGGATGCCGGGTGCGCCTACGGCGGCTTCCTCATGGCGGCGGCGGAGGCGGGAGCGCACGAGGTGGTGGGGATCGACGTGGACGACCGCCTCCTCGCCATCGCCCGGCCGTTCCTCGCAGCTTCCGGCCTGCCGCACCGCGTGGAGAAGGGGGACGCCTCGGACCCGGCCTTCATGGAGGGGCTGGGCGGCTTCGACCTCATCACGTGCAACGACGTCATCGAGCACGTCGACAGCGTGCCGCAGCTCATCCGCTGCCTGGCCCGGGCCACCAACGAAGGGGGATGCCTGTACGTCGCGGCCCCCAACCGCATGTGCCCGGAGTTCATCCGCGCCGACCCGCACTTCCAGCTTTTCGGGATCGTCCTCCTGCCGCGGGAGCTGGCGCGCCGCTATTACGCCGCGAAATCCGGCATCACCTACTACGACGTGGGTGAGTACTTCGGACTGGACTTCCACCGCTCGCTGATCGAGGGCCACGGTCTCGAGTTCCAGGTCATCAACGTGCCCGGCGGGCACCGGGAGCGCGTGGCCGAACTGGAAGCCCAATTCCGGGAGATCGAGCAGGCCGGGGCGGCCTTCCAGGACCCCAGGCTGCCCGGCGAGCTGAACGCCGAGGTGCGCGGCGCAGTGGCGGCGGCGGTGCAGGAGTTCCAGACCCGGCTGAAGCGGCTGCGCGCCCTGGAGGAATGGGGACAGCAGGAGGCGGTGGAGACGGAGGCGGCCCTGATGACGCGCGACTACGCCGTGCCGGTGTGGCACATCGTGGCGCGGCGGCCCGCCAGGAACGGCGTCTACCGGACGGAGCCGCCAGGGCTCGTGCGGCGGGCCCTCAGGGTGATCGGCAGGCTGTTGCGGTCCTGATCAGGAGGCGAACTCGATCTTCCGCCTCTCCGGGTCGGGGTGGCGCCGGTAGAGCGTCACCACGTTGCCGACCAGGCCGACCCGGACGCTGCCCGAGCGATCGGCGATCTCCTCTGCCAGCTCCCGCTTGCGTCCCTCGGGATCGGCGAGCCTCACCTTGATCAGCTCGTGGGCGTCGAGCGCCTGACCGATCAACTCGATCACCGGGTCCGTGAGCCCGTTCCTGCCGACCTGCACCACGGGCTTGAGATGGTGGGCCAATCCCCGCAGGTGCTTCTTCTGGGCGCCGGTGAGCGGTTCCATGCGCGCCTCCTCTCGGCGTTGATTCTAGAATGACCGGGATGGAGTCGTCCTCGCACCCGGTCGTGCTCTTCGACGGCGTCTGCAATCTCTGCAGCGGGTCCGTCCAGTTCCTCATCCGGCGCGACCCCCAAGGGCGGTTCCGCTTCGCCTCCCTGCAATCCGACGCGGGGCAGCGCTACCTCGACGAGCTGCGGATCGGCCGGCAGGCGGTCGACAGCTTCATCCTGGTCGAGGACGGGCGCTGGTACCAGGAGAGCGACGCCGCGCTCCGCGTCGCCCGGCACCTGCCCGGCCTCTGGAAGGCGCTCGTGGTCTTGCGGCTGATCCCCCGCCCTCTCCGGGACCGGGCCTACCGCCTCATCGCACGGAACCGCTACCGCTGGTTCGGGAAGAAGGAGACCTGCTGGCTGCCGACGCCGGAGCTGCGGGAGCGGTTTCTGGAGTAGCCACCAGATTCCACGCCAGCAGGCCGGCCACTCCGAAGCCCAGGGCGTTCGCGGTGCCGTGGAAGGCCCGCATCCAGGGGATGTCCAGCCAGGCGAGGTAGAGATATGCCCGCGATCCGTACAGGAGCGAGAGGACCATGCTGAAGGCGAGGCAGAGCGCCGCCACGACCCAGAGCGCCCGGACCGGCAGGGGCCGGCCTCGCTGTGCGGCAAGCCGCAGGAGCAGCCCGGCGCTCAGCAGTCCAGCCACGGAGAGGACCCAGGCGGACAGGGCTTCGAGCCAGGATCCCACGGCGAGCTGCCGCGCGGTGATCCCGGCGGCGACCAGCGGCACGCCGGCAATGACCCCGGCCGCGGCCAGGCGCGCCGCACCGGTCTCCAGGGAGCGCCCCGCCAGGCCCGTGACGATCGGCAGCGCGAAACCCGCATAGTGGAAGTGGATGGCGGTCAGCAGGACGATGATCGGATCGAAGCTCAGGGGCCGGACGCCGAGCCGATCCAGTATCGTCCAGCTCCCGCCGATGGCCAGGTACATCAGACCCGCGTCCAGGCAAAGCTCCTCCAGGGATTTCGAGCGGCGCTGCCAGACGCGCAGGAGACCGAGCAGGGCGATGACCGCCGTGGTCGCCAGCCAGGGCAGGGAGAGGACGGCCGCCAGGGTCCCCGCCGGTCCGGCGAAGGCCGCGAGGAGCAGCAGGGCCGTGGGGAGCTGAAGAAAGATCGCGATCCGCCACAGCTTCGCGGGGCCCTCCTGAAGGTCCGGCACCAGCCGTAGCCCCAGCGGGACAATCACCAGCGCTCCGAGGAGCAGGAGGAAGACCGCCCACGGGCGCTGGAACGGGCTGGGCCGCCAGAGGAGCACCGGGTTCAGCCAGACTGCCGCGCCGATCAGAGCGCAGGTGCGGGCGTAGTCCCGCGGGCGATCCAGGATCTTCACTCCCGCACCTCCTCGATCACCGACTCGCCGCTCGCGCCGTCGCCGCTCGTCCATTGCCAGCGCTCGTGGAGGCGGAGGCGGCCGTCGTAGTCGATGCGGGGCATGGCGTCCTCCGGACTCTATCAGGAGGCACACCTCGGCGACTCTGCGCGCCGAGCTCGACCGCCTGCGCGGACAGAGTTGACCGGGCCTCCAGTCCTCACCCCGGCTCGACCACGACCGCCGTGCCGTAGCAGAGCACTTCCGTGACCCCGTCCATGACCTCGGTCGCGTCGTAGCGGATGCCCACGATGGCGTTGGCGCCGAGCTGTTGCGCCTGCTGGACCATCAGGTCGAACGCCTCCGCGCGGGTCTTCTCGCACAATTCGGAGAACAGGGTGATGTTGCCGCCGACGAGCGTCTGGAGCGTGCCGCCGATCGTACCGAAGATCGAGCGCGAGCGCACGGTGATCCCCCGGACGACGCCCAGGTTCCGCTTGATCTGCTGCCCCTCGATGGTGAAGGCCGTGGTGGTCAGGGCTGGGTTCATAGGGTCCCCCTTGGCCCTATCCTACGCTGCCGCCACGGTCCAGGGTTTCTTCCGGCAGCTCCGCCCGGGCGCCGGGATCGGCCCCATTGTAGAATCCTGGCCACGCGGGAGATCCGCGCCCGGTTCCCGACTCTCTGGCAAAGGCGAGACTTGGACTCGAAAGCTCTCTGGAAGAAGGTCGCCGCCAAGGCGGTCAAGTCCCCCGGCAACCTGGTCTCCGGAGCGGTGTGCCTGGCGGCCTCGGCGGCGACGTGGAACCCGCTGCCGCTGATTCTCTGGGGCCTCGGCTCGACCGGCTGGGTGATGTTCGCCTCCTCGAGCGAGCGCTTCGCCAAGGCTGTGCTCGAAGAGGAGCGCCTGGCCAGGGAGGCGCAGGCGGAGAGGAACCGCGAGGTCCTGCGCCAGAAGGTCGAGGTAATGCTGGCGGAGAACCCGATCGCGGGCTGGACCCGCTCCGGGATCCTGCCGGATTACATGTCCGTCTACCGCCGGCTGCTCGAGATCCGCGCCCGGGTGGCCAAGGTCCTGGCGGACCGGACCGACCTGGAGGCGGGACTCCGGGGGGGCATCCTCCAGCAGCTCGGCTACATGCTGAGCGCCTACCTGAACTTCGTGCGCGAGCGGATCGTCTACCTGCAGATCCTCACCAACATCCGGCCGGGCCCGGGCGCCCTCCGGGAGGCACCGCCGCCGCCGCCCCCGCCGGACCGGCGCCGGGACTCGCGCCTGCGGCCGGTACCGCCGCCCTCGCCGCCGCTGCCGAGCGTCGAGAAGCGGCTGGCCGAGGTGGACGAGAAGATCAAGCAGCTCAAGGAGCTGGCCGAGAAGGAGCCGGCCACCGCCCGCACCCGCCAGTGGCACATCAGCATCCTGGAGAAGCAGCGCGAGCTGCTGCTCGAATGCCAGAAGCGCGACCAGTGCGTCGTCGCGCAACTCGGGGCCTTTTCCGACGTATTTGAAGTCATTCTCGGCCGGGTCAGCGCTTCGCAGTTCAGCGCGACCGAGGTCGCCAGCTACATGGGTTCGGTGGTGGAGCAGATCGTGGAGACGGAGCGCTTCGTCGAGACGCTGCGGCCGGCCATGGACGAGCTCATCGGCGGCGTCGAGCCCGGCCTAAACCGCTGGCCCGCTTCGACTTGATCGTTGACAGCCGGAGCAGGCGCCTGCTAGGTTGATCCCGACGACAAATTGATCCCAACAACGGCACAACCCGCAATGGATTCCCTGGCCTGCCGCGCCCACGGCGCGGCGCCGAAGGAGAAGAGAAAATGAAGCTCACCCCCCTGGGGAAGGTGATCATCGTCTTGGCTCTGCTGGTCGCGGCGTTCTTCGCCATTCGCCGGTTCGCTCCGGGCCTCAAGACCTGGGCCACCCGGGAGAAGGGCGCGAGCGCCAGGACCGAGACCGTGGAGAAGGACGACTTCGACGCCCTGAGGAATGCTCCGGCCGACCCGGAGCGCGGCAAAGGCTCGGAAGGGGTCTCCCCGGCGAGCAACCTGGGCGGCAGCGGCAAGCTCGACCGCCCGCTGGTGGTGGCCATCAACACCTGGGCCGGCCACGCGCCCGGCATCGTGTTCAACAACGGCCTCGACCCCAACCCGGGCTCGAGCTACAGCAGGAAGTACGGGCTGGACGTGAAGTTCGTGCTCCTGGAAGACCCGGCGGCCAAGCTCGCGGCCTTCCGCAGCGGCAACGTCGACATCATGTGGGACACGGTCGACAACTGGGCCCGCGAGGCCTCGATCCTCGCCGAGCAGGGCCAGAAGGCCAAGTCGATCCTCATGCAGGACTGGTCGCGCGGCGGCGACGGCATCGTCTCGCTGGCCTCGATCCGGTCGATCGAGGACCTCAAGGGCCACCGGATCGCCTGCACGCAGTTCACCCCCTCGCACTTCCTGCTGCTCTACCTGCTCGCCCAGTCCGGCCTCTCTCCGGCGGACCGCGCGGCCGTCGAGCAGAACATCATCTTCACCACGGACGCCCCCGCCGCCGCGGCCGCTTTCAAGGCCAAGCAGGTCGACGCCGCCGTGACCTGGGAGCCGGACCTCTCGGGCGCTGTGGAGGCGCGCGGCGCCGAGGCGCACGTCCTGGTGTCGACCGCCGCGGCGACCAACATCATCGCCGACACCCTGGTGGCCCGGCAGGACCTCATCGACCGCGCCCCCGAGACCGTGCGCGACTTCGTCCATGGCTGGCTCGAGGGGATCGACATGATCAAGAACGACCCGCAGGGCTCCTATGCCCTGGTCGGCAAGGCGCTGAAGCTCGACTCCGACACCGTCTCCGGCATGCTCTCAGGGCTGAAGCTCACGCCCTACGCCGACAACGCCCAGTTCTACGGCTTGGCCGGCGGCAAGTCGCACTACGACACCCTGTTCGACACCGCCTTCATCATCTGGCGCAAGAAGGGGCTGGTGACCCGGCCGGTCGAGGCCAAGGACTGGGCCGACGCCCGCTTCCTCCAGGCCCTGGCCGCCGACTACCCCGGGCAGCGGGTCGAGGAGCCGCAGCTCGCGGCCAAAGCCCCGTCGGAGAAGGACCGGGCGATCATCAACAAGCAGATCCAGATCCACTTCACTCCGGGCTCCGACGAGATCATGGCCGGCTCCTACATCGTCCTCGACGCGCTGGGGGAGACCATGACCTCCTTCGGCAACACCTACCTGCGGGTCGAGGGCAACACCGACGCGACCGGCTCGCCCCAGGGCAACATGACGCTCTCTGAGCGGCGGGCCCTGGCAGTCAAGAACTACATCCTGCAGAGCTTCCCCAACATCGAGGCGGTCCGCTTCCAGACCATCGGCCGCGGCTCGGCGAACCCGGTGGCCGACAACGCCACGGAGTCGGGACGCCAGTTGAACCGCCGGACCGACATCAAGGTGGTGCTGGCGACACAGTAGGAGAGACCCGGCCGGCCGGGCCCTCACTCCCCTGGCCCCTCTCTCCCAAAGGGAGAGAGGGGAACGTGCTGCGGGAGATCTTGCTGTTCTCCCTCCTCTCCCTCTGGGAGAGGAGGGCCGGGGAGGTGAGGGCCCCCACGGCGCAGCAACCGGCAACGTAGAATCAACCGCCATGGCACGCAAGAGATCCACCCTGTTCGCCCTGCGCGAGCCGCTGCCGCGAACGACCGCGACGGCGCTGGGGCTCATCGCCCCTCTCCTCGTGGCCGCCGTCTGGTGCCTGCTGACCTACGGCGGCTTCGCGCCGCCTGACTTCCTGCCGTCTCCCACCGAGACCCTGCGCGGCACCCTGCAGCTCTTTCTCCAGTACGACCTCTGGGGATCGATTCTGATCTCGAGCCGGCGCATCTTCCTCGCTTTCCTCCTCGCCTCGGCCGTGGCCCTGCCGCTGGGGGTGCTGATGGGGGCCTTCGAGCCGGTCAACCGCTTCTTCGAGCCGATCATGGCGCCCCTGCGCTACATGCCGATCTCGGCCTTCATCCCGCTGCTCATCCTCTGGTTCGGGATCTACGAGAAGCAGAAGATCGCCTTCCTCTTCCTGGGCGTCTTCGTCTACCTGCTGCCGGTCGTGGTCACGGCGATCCGGCTGGTGCCCGAGGAGCTGGTGCAGACCTCGCTCACCCTGGGCGCCTCCCGCTGGCAGGTGATCCGCACGGTCCTGCTGCCGGCGGCCCTGCCCGAGATCTTCGACTCCTTTAGGGTGATGAACGCCATCTCCTGGACCTACGTCATCCTCGCCGAGGCGGTCAACCCGGAGCACGGGCTGGGCTACATGGTCGAGCTGGCGCGCACCCACCAGAAGGCCTCCTGGTCGTTCGCCGGCCTGCTGGTGATCGGCGGCATCGGCCTGCTGACCGACTTCATCATCCGCATGATCAGCGGCGTGCTCTTCCGCTGGCGGGAGACGGCATGAGCGACTACGAGGACCCCACCTCTCCCCCGATCCCTCCCGCCGCCGGCGAGCCGGGGACGGTCGCTGTCACCGTCCAAACGCCGCCGCGCCAGGCCCCCTCCTACCGCCACGAGCCGGGCGAGGGGGTGCCCAAGCTGCGGGTGTCGCACCTCAGCGTCACCTACGTCGACCGCTCCGGCCGGCGCACGGAGGCGGTGCGGGACATCTCCTTCGACATCCTCGACAAGCCCGGAGTGGGGGAGATCGTGGTCTTCCTCGGCCCCTCGGGCTGCGGCAAGTCGACCATCCTCAAGGCCATCGCGGGGCTCCTCCCGCCGACTGAAGGGGAGATCCTGCTCGACGGCAAGCCGGTCGAGGACGTGGGGCGCGACCGCGGCATGGTGTTCCAGGCCTACACCTCCTTCGGCTGGCTCACCGTGCGGGAGAACCTGGAGTACGGCCTGCGCCTCCAGGGCGTGCCCAAGGCGGAGAGGCGGGAGCGCTCGGAGAAGTACCTCCAGTCGGTCGGGCTGGCGGACTTCGCGGACCGCTACCCCAAGGACCTCTCCGGCGGCATGAAGCAGCGGGTGGCGATCGCCCGCACCTTGATCAACCGGCCCAAGGTCGTGCTCATGGACGAGCCCTTCGGGGCCCTCGATCCGCAGACCCGCTGGGGGATGCAGAGCCTCCTGCTGGACGTCTCGCGCACCGAGGACAACACCATCCTCTTCGTCACCCACGATGTCTCCGAGGCGGTCTACCTGGGCGACACGATCTACGTCCTCTCCTCGCGGCCGGCGCGCATCCTGCACAAGGTCGATGTCCCCTACTTCGCCGTGCGCGACGTGGCCCTCAAGTCGGCGCCCGAGTTCCGGGCGGTGGAGAAGCAGCTCCTCGACCTGCTGTACTCGCCGTTGGACGCCAGGGCCGGGTAGGATCCTTTCCAATCCCCAAAGCGGTCTCGGACCGAAGAGAAGGCTCGCTTCGTGGCGGCTGGCGCGTCCTTGTAGGAAAGGCGCTCTCTTCAGTTGTGTCGCTCCATGAGCCACAAAGGGTGGGGAGCCAGCCAGTTCTCCAGATGGAACGGAGGACCCGATGAAGGTGCTCAAGCTTTTCACCTGCGCCATCCTGCTCGCCACGCCGTTGGCGGCCGAAGCTCCCAGGGCGGAGCGGCCAGCGCCGGCGCTGGACGGAGCGCTGGCTCCCGGATGGACGCAGGCCGACGAGGACATGCTGGTCCCTGTCTGGCTGGGCGACGACGACCGGGGCGCGCTGGTGTCGCCGATGTTCCGGGGCACCGCGGCCGGCATCGAGGACTATGTCTTCACGCCGCCGGACGGCGACTGCGCCAACGCGCGGGGCGTCTTCCGCATCGACTGGGACAAGCAGGCGAACACGGTCCGCTTCCAGCTCAAGTACAAGAAGGTGCCGGTTCGCCCGGCCGTTCACCGCACCGAGGGAGTCGACTTTTTCTCGAACCCGCATCACGACGCACCCAAGGACTTCGTGAACGGCGGCTATCGCTTCTGGACCATCATCACCCAGGGAGGGATCAACGACTTCTATTACGACGCCCGCACCCTGCTCTTCGCGGGCAGCCAGTGGGATTTCCCGGGCGGCCAGCCGGCCGGAACGATCCGGGTCTCCATCCCGGTGTTCGCGCTGCAGAGCACCAAGCTGATGCTCGCGAACCGGGACGGTTCGCTGTTCCATGAGTACACCGTCCCCTATGACCGCCCCACCGTTGAGGGCGGCGCCTACTCGTTCGCCCTGGCCGCGTACATCCCGCTGGACCTCTGCGAGGGCCACCCCGTGCAGCCCACCCTCGGGCAGCTCCGCGCCTGGGTCTCGCCCTGGCTGCCGCCGGGCACGCCCGGGTACGAGTTCTCCTTCCGGGACATACTCAAGCGGGGCCTGGTCTTCGATACCACCGTGGACGAGAGGAAGCCGTTCCCGAGGACCAACGGGTTCGAGCCCTACGTCTTCAGCGGGGTCGCCTTCATTGGCAATGAGACGGTGTTCCAGGGCGGCATCCCCAGCGGCTACCGCAACAGCCTGCAGGCGGTGATCCTGCAGGTGGCGCCCGGCATCGTCCCTCTGGAAGGAGGCAACGGACCAGGTTGTCACTCGTTCGTGGTCGACCCGCACATCCACGGTCCCCGCTTCTGCGAGATGCCCCAACTAGGAGGACGGCCATGAAAGGCCCCAGGAAGACAACGGCTCCCGTCCTCGCCGGCCTCGCGATCATCGCGGGCACCGCCGGCGTCACCGGCACCGCGATCACTGTCCAGGCCCAGCAGTCCCTGCGCGACCAGTTCAACCAGTCCATCCGGTACACGGACCAGGTGGAGTTCCCGCCTCGCATCGGCAGCCGCGGGGATCCCGCCCGCGGCCAGGCCGGCTTCGGCCTCGGCGCGGACGGCGTGTCGCAGGACCCGTCCCAGGCGCTCTTCTCCGGCCACTCGCTGGTCGCCGGCGGCGTGATCTCCAACGGCCGCACGTGCGCCACCTGCCACCGGCCGGACCCGGGCCTGTTCCTCGGGCTGCCGCCGCTCCCGCTCTCCGCCAGCGTCCCGGCGAACGACGTGCTCTTCACCGGGCTGCGGGCGGACGCCGGCGACGAGCCGCTGGGGCTGCAGAACCTCGACCAGCGGGGGCTGCTGCTCCAGCGGCCGACGCGGTTCAACCCGCTGCTGCCCGCCACCGGCGCCCAGCGCCGGGTCTTCTTCTGGCGCAAGCCGCAGCGGCTGATCAATACCGTATTCACCTTCGGGCTGCTCAACGACGGCCGCCTGCGCGAGCTGGTGGAGACCACGCGCGGCGAGGTGTTCGCGCACACCCAGAACGGCGATCTCCGGTTCGACGACATCACCAACGCGCCGCCGGCAGGCTTCCCGCCGGACGACCAGAACCGGCGGCTCCTGGACATCTCCCGCTTCATCGAGGAGCAGATCGACCCGCCGGCGCTGCGCGCGCTGCTGAACCCGAACCACCCCGACTACCCGCGCCTCATCTCCGACCCGTTCGCCACCGTGCCCATCACCAACGCCCAGCAGCGCCGCGGCGCCGAGGTGTTCCGCACCTCCTGCATGGATTGTCACAACCTGCCGAACGTGTTCAGCAACCGCGACCACGTGAACAACCCGCCGCTGAGCTCGCCGTCCCCGTACCACCGCGCGTTCGACATCGGCGTGGCGCAGAAGAACGCGCTCAACCTCGAGTTCCGCTACTTCGACGTCGCAGCCGGCCAGCGCGTCCGGCTGATCCTCCCGCTCGTGCGGGCGGACGGCGCGACGGTGAACGTGCCGGTGGTCGACGATGTCGGCCTGGCGGGGGCGACCGGGAGGTTCGAGGACCTGCACAAGTTCAAGGTGCCCCAGCTCCGCCGGATCTCCCAACTCGGTCCCTACTTCCACGACAACTCCGTCGCGACGCTGGAAGGGGTCGTCGACTATTTCAACGGACCCGACTACAACTCCTCACCCGATGGGCGAAACCACCCCATCCATCTCACGCAGGAGGAGCGGTCCGCGCTCCTCGCTTTTCTCCGAATCCTCTAGGGATCGAGGAAAGTCAAGCGCCGGGTCCCTACGGCTGGACCCTGAGTCTCGCGGAGGTCCTCAGGTAATATAGGATCCAGCTGCTCAGCCGCCGCCCTGCCGTCCTCGCTGACTCTGATAAAATTACCGCGTTCGCCGTACCTCTGGAGGAAGCCCGATGCGTCTCCGCTCGTGCATGCCGCTGGTCCTCTCCCTGCTCGCGTCCGCGCCTGCGCTGGGGCTCACGCCTCACCTCGTCAAGGACATCAACCCGACTTCGGTCCCCGGAAGCTCCAATCCCCGGCGCTACGTGACCGTGGGCGGATTGACGTTCTTCTCCGCCGACGACGGCGAGAGCGGGCGGGAGCTGTGGCGGACGGACGGCACCGCGGCCGGCACTTTCCAGGTCGTCGACGCCTGCCCGGGAGAGTGCTCCTCCCATCCCAGTTTCGTGGCCCGGACCGAGAGGTCCTACTTTTTCGGGCTGTACGCCCAGGATCCCCCGAGTCACTCCAATTTTCCGACGGAGCTCTGGGTGACGGACGGCCTGCCGTCGCACACGTTCCAGTTGGCCAGGGGACGCATGCCGAGATCCGGCCCCTGGCGTCTGTGGATCGCCACCCAGGGCCTGCTTTACTTCACGATCGACGATGGCATTCACGGCATGGAGCTCTGGCGCTCCGACGGCACCCCGGCGGGGACCTTCCTGGTGGCGGACGTGCGTCCCGGGCCGGCAGGCTCGAATCCGGACGAGCTGACGGAGCTCAACGGTCGGCTCTTCTTCCAGGCCGACGATGGCGTCCAGGGGCCCGCGCTCTGGACGAGCGACGGCACGGCGCGCGGCACCCGGCTCGTCCGCGACCCCGTGCCGGGCTCGGCCTTCCACCCAGGGCCGCAGCTCCTCCGCACTATAGGTCGGAAGCTCTTCTTCGCCGCTCCGGTGCCCCGGCGTGGCGTCCAGCTCTGGAAGAGCGACGGCACCGCCCGAGGCACGGTGTCCTTGACCAACCTCCGGTCTCCGCAGTTCACGCATATCATCCGCGATGCCACAGTGCTGGGTAACCGCCTGCTCTTCTTGATCTACGACCTTGCCAAGGGGCAAGAGCTGTGGGCCTCGGATGGAACCTCGCGCGGCACCCAGGAACTCACCAGAGTCACCCCCATCAATTCGGCGGATTATGTGTTGGTCTACCTGCCGCGGGTACCCTTGGGAAACCGCATGATCTTCCAGGCGGATGATGGCGTGCACGGCTTCGAGCCCTGGATCACCGACGGCACCCGCCAGGGCACCCGGCTGATTCAGGACGTCTGTCCCGGAGCTTGCTGGGGCGGCCTCGATATCAGCAACGCTGTGACCGGCAATCTTCTTTTCTTCGTTGGCAACGACGGCGTGCACGGTGGGGAGCTGTGGACCACGGACGGAACGGCCGCGGGCACCCACATGTTCCAGGATCTCTGTCCAGGAAGCTGCAGCTCCTCTCCCGCTCACTTCAACCCCGCGCAAGGGAAGATTTTTTTCTTCGCTCTCGGCAGCGACAACCTCTACCAGCTCTGGCGCACGGACGGTACAGGGCAGGGGACTGTCTACCTGACGGATGTCCAGACGCTCTTCACGATCGGCGACCGTTTCCCGGGTAGTTCCCTCGGAGGGTCTTTCCTATTCACCAACCAAGACCCTGAGCACGGCCTCGAACTCTGGCGCAGCGACGGCACGCCCCAGGGCACGGGACTCCTGGCGGACCTCAACACCTCGGATACCGGCGGCTCCGCTCCCTCCAGCCTGTACGCGGCGGGAGGCAAGCTCTACTTCGTCACCGACAACGGGCTGCGGCGGCGCGCCTACGCTGGCGGGGCCACGGTGAGCCCCAGGTACCTCTCGAACGGCTCGTACCCCGGCCAGGAGTGGAGGAGGGCGAAGCCCTCCTCGATGCAGAAGGTCGCGAGGCGGCACTCGGCCGGGCGCACTGAGATGCCGCGGGCCCGCAGGGTCTGGTAGTTCACGGCGGACTTCAGGGCGAGATCGAACCCGCGCACCTCGATGAGCCAGAACTTGACGAGCGCGTCCCACGCCTGCCGCCGGTGCACCTCGTCCCTCAGGCCATGCAGGACCTCCTCCACCACCACGTCCGCCACCGCCAGGGCAGAGCGGCCGATCAGGGAGTCCAGAGAGCCCGTCTCCGGCGTGGCCCTGCCGGTGAAGTAGTCGATCCAGACCGAAGAGTCAACGAGGATCTGCACCGCGGTCCTTCCGCAGATCGTCGAGATTGCCGTCCCACACCAGCTTGCCGCGCAGCGACGTCACCTGCGCCTGGTCGTAGAGCTGCACATAGGTCCGCAGCACCTCGTCGAAGAACGCCTTCTTCGTCTTGATCCCACTGAGATTCCAGGCCCTTAGGTACAGCTCCTCGTTGACCTCGACGCTCGTGAACATCATCCCAGGTTGACGCTTTCGTCTCATCTCCTGCCTCCGCCGGACGGTCTTCGGGTCCACCAAGTATATGCAAAGTCGGCCGCTTGATATGAAGCGGTGGCCGCTGGAGGTCTCGAGTCGGCCGCTTGATATACAAAGTCCAGCTTTGTATATCAAAACCCCGGCGCTGGGGTTCAAGCGGCGGCCCGAAGAGGTCCGCGGGCCTCTTGCGGAGGCCAAGCGGCGGCGGCTTCATATACAAAGTCCGACAAATGATATGCAGCAGCCTCCTCGAGACCCTTGCGGGCGGCTCCTGTCGATAAAGCGACCGACAAATGATATGAAGCGGCCGACTCGAGAGCCAGGCGGACGGCCTTTGTATATACAAAGCCCGCAACTGTATATCAGCGGGCCTCCTCCGGACCTCTCGCGCCCATCCGCCGACCTCTCGACCTGGGGGCGGAAACCCTCCGCCGTCTATTCTCGTCCGCTCCCGTGCCGGCCGTCGGGCGTCGCGGTGTCGCGGATGCTCCTGACGGCCTCCTCCGCCTTCTCCAGGAACCCGGGGGGCGGCTTGGCGGCGCCGGGGATGTGGCGGTTGGCCCAGTCGACCAGGGTGCGCAGGACGGGGAGGAGATCCGCGCCTTTGGCCGTGAGGTGGTACTCGTGACGCGGCGGCCGGCTCTGATAGGCGACCTTGGTCACGATGCCGCATTCCTCCAGGCGGCGCAGGCGGTCGGTGAGGATGTTGGTGGGAATCCCTTCCTGAGAGCTCAGGAACTCGCCAAAGCGCCGCTTGTCGAACAGGAGCAGGTCGCGCACGACCAGCAGCGTCCACTTGTCGCCCAGGAGGTCGAGGGCGTTGGCGATCGGACAGACCGAGCGCGCCGGGGAGCAGGAGGAGCTGGCATTGGAGGGCATGAGACAAGGTTAGAACTTCAGGCTTGCAAAATGCAAGTCACTGGCGTAAAGTCTCCCCGCTTGCAAAATGCAAGTCACCATCTTCCAAGGAGGAAAACGATGCCGAACATAGCGCATGCCCTGGTCACGGAGCTGGAGCGGGAGGCGGCCTCGACGCGCCGCGTGCTGGAGCGGGTGCCGGCCGACCGGCTGGATTGGCAGCCCCATCCCAAGTCGATGAAGCTGGGTCCGCTCGCGCTCCACATCGCGTCGCTTCCGGGAGCCTTTGCACGGATGGGCCGGCTCGACGAGTTCGATGCCAGGTCGGCCAAGTTCAGTCCCCCCATGCCGGAGGGGGTTGGCCAGATCCTCTCGACGCTGGAAGCCTCGGTCGCGGAAGCCCGGGCCTTCCTCTCCGAGCTCGACGATGAGGCGGCCGCCGCTCCCTGGCGGTTCACCGCGGGCGAGCGGGAGCTGTTCACCATACCGCGTTCGGAGCTCGTGCGCAGCCTGATGTTCAACCACGTGTATCACCATCGAGGCCAGCTCACCGTCTATCTGAGGCTCCTCGAGGTGCCGCTGCCCTCGGTGTACGGGCCCAGCGCCGATGAGAACCCGTTCGCTGCGGCGATGGCTGCCTAAAGCCGCCTCTAGACCATCGGCTCGTCCGCCGTGGGGCCGTAGATCGACGGCAGGGGGACGTTGTTGAGGCGCAGGTAGACGCTGAGCTGGCCGCGGTGATGGATGACGTGGTTGAGGACCATCGTGCGCACCACGCCAGCCTTGGGCAGCCGGAAGATCACGCGGTCGCCGCTGCGCATGGTCCAGGGCTCGAGGAACGCCTCGTCATCGGCGTTGGCCAGGGCGTCCCGGCCCTCGGCCACGTGCTGGTCGAAGAGCGCAAGGAGCTCCTGGGTCGTTTCCACCTTGGGCGGCGTATAGCCGCGGCTGAAGTCCAGCTCGTCCGTATGGAGGGCCCTGGAGACCAGGGAGGGGAGCTGGGCCAGGTGGATGGCCAGGTTGCCGAGGCTCGTGGACTTCTCGTGCGGCTTCCAAGAAGCCTTGTCGAAGGGTACCCGCTCGAGGAGCCTGCGGGTGGTGCTCATCTCGTGGTCGAACTCGGGCAGCAGGGTCTGGCTCAGGTTCATACGATCACCTCCGGAGTCTGCATCTTAGAACAGGGAGGGCTGGTCGCCGGCGGGTCCGGCGTAGAGGAGCCGGCCGCCGGGGAGGATCCGGGCGTTGGGGTCCAGCTCGTGCGGGTCGGCACGGCCCGGGCCCAGGATATGCAGGACTTCGACGCCTTGGGCGAGCAGGGCGTCGGAGATGAGCCGGCGGTGGCAGCGCCAGGGCACGGCCTCGGCGCAGAGGATGGCCGTGGGCGTCCCGGCGGCGCACCGGATCAGCCGCTCCAGGGCGGCGCCGAACTCCGGGGTCTCCATGTGATCGGCGTAGCCGCGGAAGGCCTCGACCCGCCAGGCGGTGTGGGGGGAGTCGGGACGGGCGGCGCGGCGGCCCCCGAGGTCCGGCTCATGGACGTACTCGACGCCCGCCGCGGCGAGCGAGGCCGCCAGGGCGTCGCGCGAGAACTGCGGATGACGGCGGGAACCGGGGTAGCGTCGCACGTCGACGAGCCTTCGGATATCATGTTCTGCCAATAATTCGAGGAACGGTTCGATGAGACGGGTGGAATGGCCGATGGTGAAGACGCGAGGCACCCGGCTACTATATCCCCTGAACGCCCTGCGGCCGTCGAAGTGGAAGAAAACACGCGGCTTCGAGGTTCAGGAGACGGGAGCCTCGGGTTTGCTGCTGCGCGTCATCACCTACAACATCCACCGCGCCATCGGGGTCGATCGCCGGTTCCGTCCGGAGCGGATCGTGAGGATCCTGCGGCATTACAACGCCGACATCGTGATGCTCCAGGAGGTGGACGAGGGCGCGCCCCGCTCACGCGAGCTGAACCTCGCCCAGGAGCTGGCCGAGGCGGCCGGGTACCCGCACTTCGCCTTGGGCCACAACGTCAGCCTGCGCAAGGGGCGCTACGGCAACGCCACCCTGAGCCGGTTCCCCATCCTGCGTGAGCGGAACATCGACCTCTCGGTGGCCGAGAGCTGGATCCGCCGCGGCTGCCAGCACACCACCCTGGAGCTGGACGGCACGGGGAGCCCGCTGGAGGTGTTCAACCTCCACCTGGGTCTCTCGGCCCGCGAGCGGCGCAAGCAGGTGGAGCTGCTCAGGCGATCGCAGGAGTTCAGCTCGGTGGACCCCGGGACGCCGATGCTGGTGGCCGGGGACTTCAACGACTGGCGTTCGCTGCTCCAGCCGATGTTCACCAACGGCCTCGGCTTCAGCAACGCCACGGAGCGCAAGCGTGGTCCCTACCGCTCGATCCCCACCTATCCCGCCTTCTCCCCGCAGGGCGGGCTCGACCGCATCTACCACCGCGGCCTGCGGCTGGTGTCGGTCCACTCCTGCCGCCTCCAAGTCGCCCGCGTGGCGAGCGATCACCTGCCGGTGGTGGCGGAGTTCAAGGTGGGGTAGAGGGTCCGCAGCCGCTGCGCCAGAATCCCCGCCACCCGCCGGCTGCCCGCCTCGTTGAAGTGGACGTCGTCGTAGAAGACCGTGGTGTCCCGAGGCAGGAGGCTCGCCAGGTCCACGCAGACGGCTCCTGGAATCTCGCGGCAGGTGGCGAGGAGAGTGCGGTTGTAGGCGTCCATGCCGGCGGCGAGGGCGGAGACGGAGTAGTACTCGTGGCCGCCCTCCTCCTGGAAACGGCCGACGCCACCCATCCAGAGGAGCCGCTGGAGGTCCTGAGGTAGGTCGTCCCGCCACAGGACGGGCTGGGTGACGAAGACGATCCGCACGCCGTGCTGCGCTGCGGACCGGGCGATGGCGCGGAGGTTTTCGGCGTACTCCGCCAGGGCGGGAGCGAGGTCCGGGAGGCGATCTCGCATGGCCGGAGCCTCTCGGCGGTGCTGACGCCAGACTTGGTACTTTCGCCCCGAGGGGTCCTGGGTGGCTCCGCCGGTCCGCAACCGGCGGCCGAGCTTTTTCAGCGCCTGGTGGAGAGCGGTCCTCTTATAGAAAGCACCGGCGGCGAACTGCGGAGGGCGGATCTCGAAGGCCTCCTGGATCAGAGGGTCTACCTCTTCTGGAGAGGCGAAGTCCACGGGCGCCCACGCGGTGTCCCGCGAAAGGCGTATAGACAGGTCATTGACTCCCACGAGCACGATCACGGCGTCCAGTGACGGCAGTTGATCGAGGAGCTTCTCCGCCTGCAGCCGGTGGTGGCGGGTGTTGCGGCCGCTGCGGCCGGCGTTGCCCACCCAGACGCGGGGGCCGAGCCTCTCCTGGAGGAGGTGGGGCCAGGCCTCGGTCTGATCGAGGTAGAGGCACTCGGTGGTGCTGCCTCCCAGGGCCAGGATGCGGACATCCCGGGCGTCCGACAGCTCGTCTCCGCGCAGGCCAAGGGAGTTGATCTCGAACCGCGAGGTGCCGCTGACGCCGGGCATGATGTCCGGAGTGGGATGGAGCTCCTGGTGCAGGTGCGGCGGCCAGACGTAGAAGGCATCGCGGGAGAGCAGGCGCAGAATGGCCTCACCCGCGGCGAGCGCCAGCAGAGCGCTCACCAGGGCGAGCGCCCCGCGCTGGGCGAGCCGGGCGAGCTTGCGGGAGGGTGCGGGCATGGACGGAGATGGTTGTCAGCAATAAGGATGCCCGTGGAAGCGGGCCCGCGTTGACGAGAATCGATCCGCCTGCTAAAAGGAATCGAGATGTCCGACGACCGCAAGTACAGGCAGCGGGGCTACCAGGATTCCGAGCGCCGGGACGAGCGCCCCCGGCCGGGTCTGCAGGGCCCGCGCGAGAAGAAGGAAGGCCCGCGGGGCCGCGGCCTCGGAGCGCCTTCGGAGTCGGTCTTCCGCTGCGCCGCCTGCGGCGAGAAGCGGCCCATCGTCGGCGACGAGCCGCTGCCCTTCGACGCCACCTGCGCCCGTTGCGGCGCCGACCTCCACACCTGCTCGAACTGCGTCAACTTCGACACCTCGGTCCGCTGGGAGTGCCGCAGGAACGACGAGATCCCGGCGCGGGTGCCCAAGAAGCGGGAGCGTAACGAGTGCCCCCTCTTCACCCCCAAGCTCGTCCAGGAGTTCGGCAGGGACAGCGACAAGCCCTCGCCCGGCGATGCGCGCTCGGCCTTCGACGCGCTGTTCAAGTTCTAGGTCAGCCCGCCCCGTTGCGCAGCAACTGCGCGTAGAACCGCACGACCTCTCCGTAGTTCTCCACCCCCACGCGCTCGTTCGTGCCATGGATGCGGCTGAGGTCTTCCGCTTTCATGCGAACCGGCGCGAAGCGGTAGACGTTGCGGCTCAGGCGAACGTAGTGCCGGGTGTCCGTGGCCCCGGGGAGGAGGTTGGGGGAGACCACGCTCCCGGGAAAGACTTGGGCGAGGGTCTTCTGGATCAGCCCGAACGCCGGCGCGGCGACGTCGGACTCCGGCGAGGGCTCGCTGTTGAAAGGGCTCACTGGCGCCACCTTGATGCCGGGGCCGACCGTCGTCCGGACGTGGCGCAGAACCCCGGCGATGGTATCCCCCGGCAGGATGCGGAAGTTCACCACGGCGCGGGCGCGGTGGGGAAGGACGTTCTCCTTGACCCCTCCCTGGAAGATGGTCGCGGCCGTGGTCGTGCGGATGCGCGCGTTGCCGGCCGGCTCCGAGGCGAACTGCCGCTCGGCCAGCGGGCCGAAGAGCCAGAGGTTGGCGAGCACCAGGCGGGGGCCGAAGGGCATCTCGGGCGCCAGGTACTCGAAGGAGCGCTTGGTGGCGCCGCCGATCCGCGCCGGCATGGGGTTGTCCTCGAGCCTCGCGATGGCGGCGCTCAGCCGGCCGATGGCCGTGTGCGGAGGCGGCATGGAGGAGTGCCCGCCCTCGCTCGTGGCCACCAGCTCGACGCTCAGCGAACCCTTCTCGGCCGTGCCGACCATGGCGGCCGGCCGGTCCACCCCGGGGACCATACCTTCGATGATGGCGCCGCCTTCGTCGAGGATGAGCTCCGGGCGCACTCCCCGCCGCTCGAGCAGCGCCGCGATGGCCGCCGCTCCCTTCCGGCCGCCGATCTCCTCGTCGTGGCCGAAGGCGAGGTAGACCGTCCGCTGCGGCTGGAAGCCGCGGGCGAGCAGGGTCTCGATGGCCTCCAGGAGGCCCAGCACCCCGACCTTGTCGTCCAGCGCGCCCCGGCCCCAGACGTAGCCCCGGTCGATCGCGCCGGCGAAGGGAGGATGGACCCACTGCCGCTCCGTGCCCGGCTCGACCGGCACCACGTCCAGGTGCGACATCAGGAGGATGGGCGGCAGAGCCGGGTTGCGCCCCTTCCAGGTATAGAGCAGGCTGTAGTCCGCCACCGGCTCGCGGGCGAGCGCTGCGTGGACCCTGGGAAAGCTCCGCTCCAGGTACTGATGGAGGCCCAGGAAGGCCCCGGCCTCCACGTTCGCGCCGCCCTCGTGGGAGACGGTGGGGAAGCGCAGGGCTCCCGCCAGTCGCCCGGCGGCCGCACGGGCGTCGATCGTCAGATCCCGGACCGGCTCCGCCTGGACCTGGCGGGACTTCACCAGGGCCGTCCGGACGAGGATGACGGCGATCAGGACGAGCAGCGCCAGGCCGAGGACGGCGAGGATTCTCCTCACGCGGCTCAGGCCTGAGAGAGGTCCGCCGTCGGCAGGAACCGCGGCGGCTTGCGGGCCTTCGTCGCCTGCTCGAAGGCGTAGGCGAGCTTGATCAGCTTCGGCTCGCTCCAGGCCGCGCCGATGAACGAGATCCCGAGAGGAAGGCCGAAGGCGTAGCCCGCCGGGACGGTGATGTTCGGATAGCCGGACACCGCCGCCAGCGACGAGCTGCCGCCGGTCCCGGAGTCGCCGTTGATCAGGTCGATGAGCCACGCGGGCCCGCCGCTCGACGCCACGAGGGCGTCCAGCTTGTGGCTGGCGAGAGCGGCGTCGAGCCCCTCCTTGCGGGCGTAGCGGCTGCAGGTCTCCAGGGCTTTCTTGTACGCCGCGTCGGTGAGCGGGCCTTTTTCTTCCGCCTTGAGAAAGATCTCCTGGCCGAAGTAGGGCATCACCCGGTCGCGGTGCTTCTCGTTGAACTCGATGGCCTCCTTGAGCGTCTTGACGGGCGCGCTCGGCCCCAGCTCGGCCAGGTAGCGGTTGAGGTCCGCCTTGAACTCGTAGAGCAGCACCTCGTACTCGGCGTCGCCGAACTTGCCGGCCGACTCGATCTTGACCGGGTCCACGATCACGGCGCCCCGGTCCTTCAGCACCGCCAGGGCTTCCTTGAGGACGCCGTTCGCCAGCGGATCGTCCTCCAGCGAGCGGGGATGGAACACGCCGATGCGCGCTCCCTTGAGGCCGTCCGGATCGAGGAGCTTCGTGTAGCTCTCGGCGGCCTTGCCGCGGCTCGCCCGGGTGGCCTCGTCGCGCTCGTCGACGCCGGTCATGACGTCGAGGAGGATGGCGGCGTCGGCCACCGTGCGGGCCATGGGCCCCGCCGTGTCCTGGGTATGGGCGATGGGGATGATCCCCGAGCGGCTGAGCAGGCCCACGGTGGGCTTGAGGCCGACGATGCCGCAGCGGGAGGAGGGGGAGATGATGGAGCCGTCCGTTTCCGTGCCCACGGCGGCGGCGCAGAGGTTGGCGGCGGCCGCGGCCGCCGAGCCCGAGCTGGAGCCCGAGGGGTCGCGGTCGAGGGCGTAGGGGTTGCGGCACTGCCCGCCGCGGCTGCTCCAGCCGCTGGTGGAGCGCTCGGAGCGGAAGTTGGCCCACTCCGAGAGGTTCGCCTTGCCGAGGAGGACGGCCCCCGCGGCCCGCAGCCGCTCGGCGATGAAGGCGTCCCGGGAGGGGATCGAGCCCTCCATGGCCAGCGAGCCGGCGGTGGTGGTCATCCGGTCGGCGGTGGAGATGTTGTCCTTGAGCAGGATGGGGATGCCGTGCAGCGGCCCGCGCGGGCCCTTCTCCTTGCGCTCGGCGTCGAGCGCGTCGGCGATGGCGTGCGCGTCCGGATTGACCTCGATGACCGCCCGCAGCTCCGGACCCTTGAGGTTCAGCGCCTCGATGCGGGCGAGATACGTCTCGACGAGCGACACCGCCGTGTGCTCGCCGGAGCGGAGCCCTTCCTTGAGCTGCGCGATCGTCGCCTCCTCCAGCTCGAACGGAGCCGGGGCCGCCGTCTCCTTGACCACGGCTTCCGCCGGAGCCGGGAGGAGGGGACCGCCCAGGGCCAGCGCGCCTCCCGCCACGCCGGCCTTCATGAGTGCTCTGCGCGTCAGGGCTGCGGCATCATCCTTCACGGGTTCTCTCTCCTCCGGATAGTCTGTTGCACGGATCATAAGGCAAGCCCTTTGAATCCTCACCCCCTGGCCCCCTCTCCCTGACGGGAGAGGGGGGAACCCAGATGAACGGGGGTGACGGTAGGATGCGCTGAACGCATCATGACGGCCATAATTGGTGCGCAGAGCGCACTCTACAGGCAAGGTCTGTCCCACTCAGGTCCCCCCTCTCCCGTCAGGGAGAGGGGGTCAGGGGGTGAGGCCTCGTAGGTAGATCGCCCCGGCGTGCAATCACTCCTGGCCCTTGCACTTCAGCGACGTGCCCTCGACGTCGCAGACGACCTTCGGGTCTCCCTTCACGCTGTAGACGGTGAGCTTCCAGCCGTCCGCGTCAGGCTCGGCAAGGGCGTATCCGAACCTGTCGCGCGTATCGGCGGCGGTGACCTGGGCGCCGTCGATCGTCTGCCCCACGGGCGACGCCGGGAGGGGATCGTCCAGCTTGGTGCCGCTCATGCCGAAGACGGTGATGGGCACGCGCGGCGGGCTCGCCGCAAAGCCCAGGGCCTCGAAGAGGTGGATGTGGCCGGCGACGACGAGGCCGATCCTGGAGCCCAGGCCGCCGGAGCCCAGGGCCTGCTGCAGGACCTCCGTGACCTGGACGAGCTCGCCCGCATCGTCGAGGAACGCCCAGAGAGGGTGATGCGAGAGGAGCCAGGAGGGGGAGGAGCCCTGGGCGGCGAGCTGGTTGAGCGTCTGGTAGGCCGGCGCGTAGAAGCCCGACGACTCGGAGTCGGCGGCCGAGGTGTTGAGGACCAGGAGCTGCAGCCCCGGCAGAGCGACCGGGTAGGGAGACGGATCGTCGTTGCAGGTCGCGGGGAGCGCTCCGGGATCGAGGAAGTGGAACCAGCCCCAGCCGGCGCGCGAGCACTCCTCGTGGTTGCCCCGCACGAAGACCCAGGGAGCGGCGGCGAGCAGCGGCGCGGCGGGAGCGAAGAAGTCCGCCTTCCACGACGGCCAGTTGTCGCCCGCGGGGCTCCCGGCGCAGTCGGCGTTTCCCTGCGGGCAGAGCGCCTCGCGGTAGTGGTAGTCGCCCACGTGCACGACGAGGTCCGGCCTAGCCTTCGCCACCAGTCCGGCGACGGCGGCGAAGGGCCACTCCTCGGGATCGTTGCAGGCCTGCACGTTCGTGGCCTCGCAGTCGGGCTGGCAGCCGGTCGTCTGCGAGCAGGAGCTACCTTTGAGGCGGCAGCCGGTGTCGCCGATGATGGCGATCCTGTGGATCTTTTGGGGTGGCAGAGGCAACTTCGTGGCGCCGATGGAGACGGACGACGCTCCGGCGGGGACCGGCGCCTCGCAGACCAGGACGTCGAAGCACGACTGGGGTGTGGACCGGGCCGTCATCGGCTGCGGAGATCCATCCACGGTCAGCTCCGGACAGGAGGCGCCGGACCCGGTGACGATGGCCCGGGCAAAGGCCCCCTGGGATCCCAGCCCCACCCAGCTCCGGACGGCCGGCTCCGGCTCGGCGCTCACCGCAGCCGGGCTCGGTGCGGCTGGCGGGGGAGCAGGCGGAGCCGTGGCGCAGCCCGCGGTGAGCGCCACGAGCGCGAGCAACGGGAAAGCCTCCGGAATGGACCTCTTCCGCACGAGTCCTCCTTTCCTTGAATTCAGCGACGGAGAAGTATATACGCTCCCGGATCACCGGACGCGGAACACGGCTCCCAGGGCGTGCTTGAAGATTGATGAGGTGGAGCTTTACCTGCGCGGCAGCAGACTGGCGACCGGGATCGACGCCTCGGGGCGGGCAAGGGGAGAGACGGTATCCCCAGCGCGAAGGACGAACCGGGTGGTGTAGACGCCGTCCTTCGGGTTCCGGTAAACCTGCAAGCATCCCTTCACCAGGTTGAGCAGCCAATACTCCGGAATCCCGGCGCGGGCATAAAGGCGCCCCTTGCGCTTGCGGTCGTGGTAAAGGGAGCTGTCCGCGACCTCGACGACCAGAACGGCGGTGGTCGGGTGAGAATCGATGTAGTCCCCCCAGGTTCCGGGAACAACAGCGATGTCCGGTTCCGGTTCAGAGTCGTCGCCTAGGGCGAGGGGGAATTGGGAACGGATGTCATAGCCTTCGGTGAAGACCGGCCGCAACGCCTCGTTCGCTGCACGCACGCCCGCAGCGTGCAAACTGTTCTGGGGGCTCATCTCGTAGAGCACCCCATCGACCAGCTCCACCCTGTCTCCAGGTTGGAAGTAGCCCTCATTGACGCGCCGTTCATACTCCTCTCGGGTCCAGCGGCGAGTGTCGAGAGAGGCGGTGGCCATGGCGGACAGATCTCCTTTCCGGACCAGACTAGCGGTGTGGTCCGGGGGCGTCAAGGCACGGAAGGGGAGGAAAAGATATCCGGGAGACGCGATCTCGTCAAGCCTGCCCGCCTACCTGCGCGGCAGCAGGCTGGCCACTGGGATCGACGCCTCGGGCCCGGCGAGCGGCGAGACGGTATCCCCGGCGCGGAGGACGAACCGGGTGGTGTAGACGCTGTCCTTTGGGTGCCGGTAAACCTGCAAGCACCTCTTCACCAGATTGAGGATCCAATATTCCGGGATTCCGGCCCGGGCATAGAGGCTCGCCTTGCGCTTGCGGTCGTGGTAGAGGGAGCTGTCCGCGACCTCGACGATGAGGATGGCGGTGGTAGGGTGGTGAGGGCTGTAGTCGCCAGGACGCCCCGAGACCACTGCAATGTCCGGCTCCGGCTCCGAGTCGAAGCTGAGGGCCAGAGGCATGTGGATGCGGAGATAGAAGCCCTCCGGGTAGAGCGGACGGAGGGCATACTCAACCAACGAGACCCCATCGGCGTGATAACCGCTCTGGGGGCTCATCTCGTAGAGCACCCCATCGACCAGCTCCACCCTGTCTCCAGGCTGGAAGTAGCCCTCATTGACGCGCCGTTCATACTCCTCTCGGGTCCAGCGGCGAGTGTCGAGAGCGGCGGTGGCCATGGCGGACAGATCTCCTTCCCGGACCAGAGTAGCGGCGCGGTCCGGGAGCGTCAAAGGCACGGAGGGAGAGGAAAAAGTATCCGAGAGGCGCGATCTCGTCAAGTGGGCGGTCTGGTCCTTGCGCCCCCACCTATGCTCGCGGGAGAATGGCGGAATCCGTTCCTCAAGCGCCGTCCCATGATCGACCTCCTCCCCGAACAGAAGACGCTCCCGCACAGCGAGGAGTCGGAGCGGGCGGTGCTCGGCGGCGTCCTGTTGGACCCGTCGATCCTGCCCACCATCTCGGGACGGCTGCGTGCCGAGGACTTCTACCACGAGCGCCATCAGACCCTGTATCAGGCCATGCTCGACCTGCAGGAAGAGCAGGTGGAGATCGACCTGCGGACGGTCCAGGCCAAGCTGGAGCAGCGGGGGCAGTTCGACTCCGTCGGCGGCCTGGGCTACCTGACCGGCCTCGACCTCGACCTGCCCGACATCGGGCGGATCGACACCTACGTCGAGATCATCAAGGAGCGCTCGGTCCGCCGCCGGCTCATCCAGACGTCGGGGCAGATCATCCGCAACTGTCTGGACGGTGGGCTCGAGGCGCAGGAGGCGCTGGGACGGGCGGAGCAGGCCATCCTCGGTCTGGGCGAGGAGGCGATCCAGCGCGGGTTCGTCCATCTCTCGAACGTCCTCCATTCGACGCTGGACGATCTCCAGGAGCGCCCCGGCTCGATGCTCACCGGGGTGCCCACCGGCTTCACCGACTTCGACCGCATCAGCCAGGGACTGAACCGGGGGAATCTCATCATCATCGCCGGCCGGCCGGGCATGGGCAAGACGAGCTTCGCCCTCAACATGGCCCAGCACGTCTCGATCCGCGAGCGCCGGACGGTGGGCATCTTCTCCCTGGAGATGAGCCAGCAGGAGCTGGCGCTGCGCATCCTCTGCTCGGAGGCGGATATCTCCTTCTCCCGCCTGCGCTCGAACCGGGTGTCCACCAAGGAGTGGACGCGGATCATGCAGGTCGTCCGCACCATCAGCGACGCGCCGCTCTTCATCGACGACTCGCCGAGCCCGACACTGCTGGAGGTCGCCTCCAAGGCCCGGCGCCTCAAGGCGGAGCGGGGCCTGGCCGTACTGGTGCTCGACTACCTCCAGCTCATGCAGGCCGGCGGCAAGTACGAGAACCGCAACCTGGAGATCGCGGCCATCAGCCGCGGCATGAAGCAGCTCGCCAAAGAACTGGAGATCCCGGTCATCGCCCTTTCCCAGCTCTCCCGCCAGCCGGAGCGGCGGGGGAGCGACCACCGTCCGCAGCTCGCCGACCTGCGCGAGTCGGGCTCCCTGGAGCAGGACGCCGACATGGTGGCGTTCATTTACCGCGACGAGATCTACAACCCCAAGGAGGAGAACAAGGGGCTCGCGGAGCTGATCATCGCCAAGCACCGGAACGGCGAGACCGGCACCGTGGAGCTCGTCTTCCTGGGCGAGACCACCAGCTTCCGGAACCTCGACCGGCATGGGATGGAACCCACCGCTCCGTTCTGAGGTCCCGCCGCCGGCCGAAGGGTCGCCGGGGGTGGAGGACCTCCAGGCCGCCCTGCGTCCCGCGTGGGTGGACGTGGACTTGGCCGCCCTGGAGCACAACCTGGGCAGGGTGCGCGAGCGGCTCGCCGGCTCCGGCGCGCTCACCATGGCGGTGGTGAAGGCCGACGCCTACGGCCACGGCGCCGTGGGCATCTCCCGCACGCTGGAGGCTGCCGGGGTGGACTGGCTCGGCGTCGCGCTGCTGGAGGAGGGGGCCGAGATCCGCCGCGCCGGCGTGGAGGTGCCCATCCTGGTGCTGGGCACGGCGCGGCCCGCCAAGATCGCCCTCTACGCCCGCTACCGGCTAACCCCCACCGTCTCCTCTCTCGCCGAGCTGGCCCTCTGGCGCGACTGGACGGCTGGGCACACCGAGGCGCAGGCCATCCACCT
>DASWME010000003.1:0-5972 GCA_036399915.1 Thermoanaerobaculia bacterium | reverse complement strand
CTCGATCTCGGCGAGCCGCTGGAAAGTGTCGCGGAACCCGTCCACGTCGTTGAGGTGGTCCTGCGCCAGGGCGAGCCGCGCCAGGCAATCGGCGAGCTGGCGCGGCTCGTCGAGCATGCCGAAGCAGGCCAGGCGCAGGTCGCGGGCGGCGGCCGCGTACTCCTTGCGGTCGGAGGCGTGCTGGCCGTCGCGCAGCAGGCTGAGGTAGAACGGGTCCGCGGCGGCACCCGCGGCCCTGGCGGACCCGGCGGACGTTGCGGCCAGGAGGAGGATCGGCAACAGGCGCTTCGGCTTCATGGCGCTTCCGGTAGCGGGCGGTCTTCCACGACCGCCCGGGGGTTGTCGGCGGTGAGGCGGCGGGCCGTCTCCTCGCCCCAGCGGCCCTTGATCATGCGGCAGGCGCGCTGGAGGCCGGGGGGACGGCGGCGGAGGCCGTGGGCGTCGCTGGCGACGAAGTGGACGAGCCCGGCGTCGAGCAGGGCGTAGGAGTCGGCCTGGGGCCGGCGGCCGAAGTCGCCGGTGACGCTCATCGCCGTCACCTGCACCGTGGCGCCGAGCGAGACCAGGCGCGCCACCAGCTCCGGGTCGGGCGCCAGCCAGGGGATGAACTCGGGATGGGCGATGACCGGCCGCCAGCCGCTCACCGCCAGCTCATGGACGAGGTGGATGCTCTCCGCGGGGGTGCCGCTCGAGCCGAACTCGATCAACAGGTAGCGCGAGCCGGCGAGGGGGAGGATGCCGCTGCCGTCGGGCAGCTTCTCCACCTCGGGGAGCAGCCCGGAGTCGACGTGGACCTCGCCGCCCAGGTGGACGCGCAGCTCCTCGCCCAGCGCGGCCTGGATCTCTTCGGCCAGGGCGGCCAGGCGCCCGCGGTCGGCGTTCCACCACTCGCCCCGGCGCTGATGGGGGGTCGCCACCATGGCCGCGCAGCCGTCGGCGGCGGCCAGGCGGCACATGGCCACCGCCTCCTCGAGGCTCTGGGCGCCGTCGTCGACGCCCGGCAGGATATGGCAGTGCAGGTCGATCATCAGGCGGCCGATCCGGCTTTCGGCTCGCGCTCCTCGGCGCCGTAGGACTCATAGTACCGGTAGCGCTTGCCGAGGCCGGTGTGGAGGGAGCGGTAGCGGTTGAGCACCGCGCCCAGGACCTTGATGCCCGCCTGGCGCAGGCGGTCGCGGCAGAGCCGCGCCTCCTCGCGCGTGACCTTGCCGCTGCGCAGGGTCAGCACCACGCCGTCGACCAGCATGCCGACGATGGTGGCGTCGGTGACCGCGAGGGCGGGAGGCGTGTCGATCACCACGAAGTCGAAGCGCGAGCGCACGGCGCGGAGCCACTCGCGCATGCGGTCCGAGGCCAGCAGCTCCGACGGGTTCGGCGGGATCGGCCCCGAAGGGGTGACCCACAGGTTGGGCACCTCGGTCGGCAGCAAGAGCGACTCGGGATCCGCCGTCGCGGTGAGCTGGTTGACCAGGCCGCAGCGGTTGGAGACGCGGAAGACCTGGTGCACCCGCGGCTTGCGCAGATCGCAGTCGACGATCAGCACCTGCCGGCCGAGCTGGGCCAGCACCACCGCCAGGTTGGACGCGGTGGCGGTCTTGCCCTCGCCGGCGACGGCCGAGGTGACGGCGATGGCCTTGAGCTCGCGCGCCGAGGAGAGCAGCAGGGCGGTGCGCAGCGAGCGGTAGGACTCGGAGATCAGCGTGCGCGGGCGCTCGTGGGGCACCAGCTCGATCTGGTTCGGTGCCGGCGCCGGCGGCGCGGCGGCGGCGGGCGCCTTCTTCTTCTCCAGCCAGCCGGCGGACGCCGTGCGGCTCGCGCGCACCCGCGGCCTCTCGCCCGCCGGTTCCTCGCCGTAGCCGTAGCCATAGCCGTTGCCGGAGTAGCCGTAGGCCTTGCCGGCCTGGGCGAGGTCGTGGATCACCGCCAGGGCCGGCAGCCCCAGGCGGCGCTCGATCTCCTCCGGCGCCTTGACCGTGCGGTCGAGGAACTCGACGAGCACGGCGCAGCCGATCCCGAACAGCAGACCGAGCAGCAGGCCGTAGCTGACGTCCTGGCGCAGCGACGGGCGGAAGGGCCCGCCGGGCACCAGGGCCTTGTCGATGATCCGCACGTTGGACTCGCGGGTGTCCTGCAGGCGGACGGCGACCTCGGTCTCCGACTGCTTGCGCAGCAGCTCGTCGAGCAGGTCGCGCCGGGTCTGGATCTCCACCTTGAGGTTGGTGAACTCGACGGCGGCGGAGTTCTGGTCGATGGCCTCACTCTTGAGCTTCCGCATCTCGGTTTCCAGGCTCTGCTCCTGGCGCCGGGCCGACTGGTAGGCGGCGAAGGCGCTGCCGCGGGCGTTCTGCACCTGTTCCTGGACCGCCTCATTGAGGTGCTGCCGGGCCTTGTCGATCTCCGTCTTGAGGGCAATCATGTCCGGGAAGTCGGGCTTGTAGACCTTGAGCTTGGCCTCGTAGTCGCGCTCCAGCTTGAGGAGCTGGCCCCGCTGGTCGCTCACCACGCCTCCCGAGAGGCTGTCGGCCATCGACTCCCGCGGGCCGTTCATGGTCTCGTGGTACTGCGCCTCCTTCTGGATGCGCTCCCGCTTGGCGTCGATGAGCTGGGTGTTGAGCGCCTCGAGCCGCTGCAGGGTGACGCTGGAGTTGGAGTCCTTGTCGAGGGTGACGATGTCGCTGCGGCGGCTGAACGCCTGGAGCTGGGCTTCCTTGTCCTGGATCTCCTGCTTCAGGGTCTCGATCTGCGAGCCGAGGAAGGTGGACGCCTTGCCGGCGGTGGCGAAGCGGTCCTCGACGCCCATGTCGATGAACGCCTCGGCGAAGGCGTTGGCGGCGCGGGCGGCGAACTCCGGCGAGGAGGCGTGGAAGGAGAGCTGCACGAGCTGGGTGTTGCGCACCGGCGAGACCGAGAGCCCGCCCCGAAGCTGGTCGGCGAGGCTTCCCAGCACCGCCTCGTCGTCCTCGGCCGTGGGGCCGCCCGCGCCGTCGCGCCGCGCGGGGTTGAGGTCCGGGTCCTCCATCAGGTCGAGGCTCTTGACCACCCGCTCGGCCAGCCCGCGGCTCTGCAGCAGCTCGTACTGGGTGGGATAGAACTCCATGTTCCAGTAGTTCTCGAGCCACGGGTTCTGGCTGTTGCCGAGCGGCGTCAGGTTGCGGCGCTCGATCTGGATGGTGGAGGTCGCCTGGTAGGCCTTGGGCGTGATGGCGTAGTGGACGCCGGCGCCGGAGAGGCCGAGCAGGCAGCAGACCGCCGCCAGCTTCCAGTGGCGGCGCACCATGGCCAGGTACTCGGCCAGGTTGAACTCGGACTCGGGCCCGGGGACGAGCTCCGGCTCCTCTTGCTGGGGGACGGGGGTCAGGGGGCTCAAAAGAAGGACTCCTTGACGACGATGGTGTCGCCCTGCCGCAGCTCCACGTCCGGCTCCTTGCCGGCGAGGATCTTCTTGAAATCGACGGTGATCTGCTGGGCGCCCTCGGCGCGCGCCGCCCGCTTGATCAGGATCTTGCTCGACGCGCGGTCGGTCAGGCCGCCGGCGTGGGCGATGGCGGCGAGCAGGGTGATCCGCTCGCTGCTCTTGAAGGCCAGCGCTCCCGGCCGCGTCACCTCGCCGAGGCAGTAGACCGTCACCTCGACGGTCCCCGGGACGTTGATCAGGTCGTTGGCGAAGATCGGCACGTTGACCTTGGGGTCGGCCCGCACCAGCAGGTCGTCCAAGTCGATCGTCACCTGATCGGAGAGGCCGTTGTCGGCGCGGCGCAGCACGTGGACCACGCCGCCGTGGTTCTCGGCCAGGCCGCCGGCGGCGGTCAGCGCCTCGAGCAGCGTCCAGCGGCCGGAGAAGGCCAGGTTGCCCGGCTGCTTGACGGCGCCGATCACCGAGATGGGGCGCGAGCGGAACTCCAGCACCTGCACGTCCACGGACGCCCGCTGCATGTACTTCTCTTCCAGGAGCTTCTTGAGCACCTGGTTGACCTCGGCCGTGGTCTGGCCCGCCACGGCCACGTCCCCGAGCAGGGGGAGGTTGATGTAGCCGGCCTCGGAGACCCGGCGCTGGCCGTTGAGCTTGTCGTCCTCGTAGACGCGGATGTCCAAGAGGTCCCGGGGCCCGATCCGGTAGGTCGAGTCCTTCCCCTGCGCACCCGCGCCGGCGGCGTACACGAACAGCAGGAGCGAACAGCAGACGACGATCCTCTTCATTGTGCGAACCTTATCGATTTGGATCTATGGTACTGCAACAACGGCCCCGCGGTCCAGTGCCAGGCGTCAGCGGCCCCCCAGGAGGTTGACCGTGGTGCCGACGGCGGTGTAGGAACGGTCGCCGCCCGGCAGGTTGGAGTCGAACTCCGAGCGCACGGCCTGGACGCCGAAGGCGAGGCCCGGGCCGATCTCCAGCGTCAGCGAGGCGCCGTAGGAGAAGAGGTCGTCCCGGCGCCCGGGCGCGGCCGGCGCGAAGGCGGTGTAGTCGTCGGATCCGCCCTCGACGAAGAGGCGGGTCTGGAGGCGCCGGCCGAGGCCCACGGTGGTCGAGGTCCCCAGCCGCTCGTCGTCGAGGTAGGCGTAGGCGGGGGAGAGCGCGTAGACCAGGTTGCGGCTGGTGTAGACCGTCCAGCTCAGGCGGTTGCCGGCGACCAGGGAGAGGGCGGCGTTGCCCGTCACCTTGTCGTAGGGCACGAACGCGGCCCCCTGGCGCGCCTCGAGGGAGCGGGCCGCCACGCCGGCCTGGAAGCGCAGGCGGCGGCCCTCGAAGGTCGCCTCGGCCAGCGGCGCGGTGCCGGAGTTCGAGCGGTCCACGCTGCCGCGGTCGAAGTCCACCTCCGAGCGCTCGGCGCCCAGGGCGACCGACCACTGCCGGCGCGGGCGCCAGCGCAGCCCGGCCCGCGCGATCCGCTCCTCGCGGCCGAGCCGGCCCAGGTCCCGCTCGCGCGGGTCCGCCAGCTCGTCGACCAGGTGGTCCTGCTGCTGGACGGAGACGGCGGTGAAGGCGAAGAGGGCGCGGGTCACCTCCACCTCGGCGAGGATCTCGCCGCCGTCGCTCCTGGAGCTGACCGGCACCGGCACCTCCGGGGTGACGATGCGCTGCTGCTGCTCGCGGCCGGCCCGCGCCTCCAGGGTGAGGCGGTTGAAGAAGCCGTAGACGCCCAGCAGGTAGCGCCCGTTGAGGCGCCGCCGCTCCGGCTGCCGGCTCCACCAGACGTACTCGGGCAGGAGCTGGGCGGTCCAGGTGATCTTGCGGCCGTTGCGCAGGTAGGCGCGCAAGCCTGCGCCGAGGGTGGCAGTGACGTCGTCCGGCGGCTCCTGGCCGGCGGAGAAGAAGTTGCGCACATAGGAGACATCGCGCAGGGTCGTCCAGGGCGCCACGCGCACCGGTCCCAGGTGGTAGCGCGCCGCCTCCAGCTCGCGCTCGAGCTGCTCCTGGCGCGACTCGGGCGGCCTCTCGGGCCCCCCCGGCGGCGTATACTGGAGGAACTGGGCTCCGGCACCTCCAGCTATCAAGAAGAGGATAAAAGTCATCGAGGCTCGGAACTTGAGGCGCATGGTCTCCCCCCGGCGGGCATGCCCGTGCTCTGCCACGGCTCCGCTGTCGAACGTGTTCGGGTCCGCGCCATGATACGTCATTCCGGCCGTCTCCTCGCCATCCTTCTCGCCCTCCTGCTGATGGGGGGGCCCCTGCCGTTCGGCGGCGTGACGCCGTGGGCGGAGGCGCTGCTGCGGGCCCTCTGCTTCGCCATCCTCGCTCTGGCCGCCCTGGCGGTGGACCGCCCCGCGGCGCTGCGCCCGGCGGCGGCGCCCGCGGCGGCCCTCGCCGCCGTGGCCCTGCTGGGGCTGCTCCAGGCCGCGCCCCTGCCGGCCGGCATCGTCGCGGCGCTCTCGCCGGAGCACGCGGACCTCCAGCGCCAGGCCGCGGCGCTGGCGGCGGGCGAGCCGGCCGCGGTCCGGCTGACGCTCGCCGCCACCGCCACCCGCGCGGCGGC
>DASWME010000002.1:0-14537 GCA_036399915.1 Thermoanaerobaculia bacterium | reverse complement strand
GTGGGGATCGGCCTGTTCATCGCCTTCATCGGGCTCCAGCACGGCGGCATCGTGCGCGCCGACCGCAACACGATGGTGGGGCTGGGCGACCTGACCGCGCCCGCCGCTCTGCTGACGCTGTTCGGCCTCGCGGTCTCGCTGATCCTGATGGCTGCCGGCGTGCGGACGGCGATCTTCTGGGGGCTCGCTGCCACCCTGGCGGCGGCCGCGGTCACCGGGCAGGTCAAGGCGCCGCCGTCGCTCGTCTCGGTGCCGGCCCTGGCAGCGCTGCCGGGGCTCGCGATCGACCTCTGGGGCGCCCTGCGGCTCGAGTACGTGCCGCTGATGCTGGTGCTGCTCTTCTTTGCGCTCTTCGACACGTTGGGCACCCTGATGGGCCTAGCGCACGAGGCGGGCTTCCTGCGCGCCGACGGCGAGATGCCGCGCCTCGAGCGGGCGCTCGCGGCCGATGCCCTGGGGATGGTGGGCGGCGCGCTGATCGGCACCTCGCCGGTGACCTCCTACATCGAGAGCGGAGCGGGCGTGGGGGTGGGAGCGCGCACCGGGCTCGCCAACGTGATCACGGGCGCGCTCCTGCTGGTCTCGCTGTTCCTGACCCCGCTGGTGGCGATGGTGAGCCAGGCGGACGCGGGCGGCTTCACGCCAGTGACGGCGCCGGCGCTGATCCTGGTGGGCATCCTGATGGTCCGCGCGGTGCGCGAGATCGACTGGTCGGACCTGACCGAGGCGGCGCCCGCCTTCTTCACCGCCCTCGTCATGCCGCTCACCTTCAACATCTCGCACGGCCTGGCGGCGGGGATCGTGGTCTACGCGCTGGTCAAGACGGCGGCGCGGCGCTGGCGCGAGGTGCACTGGCTGATCTACGCGCTGGCGGTGCTGTTCGTGCTGCGGTACGCGTTCTTGCCGGCGTAGCGCCTCAGTGCGTGGTGTTCCGCGGCGTTTCCTGGAGCAGGGCCCGGAGCTGGGCGGGATCGACCGGCTTGGTCAGGTGCAGGTCGAAGCCGGCTTCCTTGGAGCGGCGGCGGTCTTCCTCGCGGCCGTAGCCGGTGACGGCGATCAGCTTGGCCGAGCGGGTGGCGGGGTCGCGGCGCAGCTCGGCCGCCACCTCGTAGCCGCTCATGCCCGGCAGCCCGAGGTCGCAGAGCACCACCTCCGGGTGGAACTGCCGGGCGGCCGCGACGCCGTCGGCGCCGGAGGCGGCGAGCTCGACCTCGTGGCCGGACAGCTCGAGGAAGTCGCGCATGGTGGCGGCGGCGTCCGGGTTGTCCTCGACGACCAGGATCTTGCGCGCGCTGGGGGCCGCCGCGGCCACGGCGACCTCCTCCTCGGCGGGCCGGGTCTCGACGGCGGCGGGCTCCAGGGGGAGCCGGAAGGTGAACTCGGAGCCCTTGCCCGGGCCCTCGCTGCGCGCCACGACCTCGCCGCCGTGCATCTCGACGAGGCCCTTGACCACGGCGAGGCCGACGCCGAGGCCGCCCAGTGCGCGGTCCAGGCTGTGGTCTCCCTGGGTGAAGACCTCGAAGACGTAGGGCAGCTCCTCGGGCTCGATGCCGGCGCCGTTGTCGCGCACCGTGACCTCCGCCCGCTTGCCTTCGGCGCCGCGCGCCGCCCGCACGCTGATGCGCCCGCCGGGCCCCGTGAACTTGGCCGCGTTGTCCAGCAGGTTGGAGAGGGCCTGGGAGAGGCGGAGCCGGTCGCCGCGGACGAGCAGGGGCTCGCCGTTGAGATCGAGGTCGAGCGTGCGGCCGGCTTTCGCGAAGCTCTCCTGATACCCCGTCACGGTGTCGCGCACGAGCTCGCCGAGGTCTAAGCCCTCGCACTGCAGCTCGACCTGGCCGCGGGTGACGCGGGAGGCTTCCAGCAGGTCGTCGATCAGCATGGCCTGATGGAGCACCTGGCGCTCGGCGGCGTCGATGGCCCGCTTCCAGGTCTCGTCCCCCTCGCCCTTCAGGCGGAGCACCTGCAGGGCGTTGCTGATGGTGCCCAGCGGGTTGCGCAGCTCGTGGGCGAGCATGGAGAGCAGCTCGTCCTTGGCGCGGTCGGCCCGCTCGAGGGCGGCGCGCTGTTGCGAGAGCCGCTGGCTGACGTCCTCCAGCTTCTGCTCGTTGGTGCGGGTCCGCTGGATCTGGGCCATCATCCAGTCGATGCGCTCCTCGGGCGAGCGGTCGCCGAGGACCAGGTCCGGGGGCTCGTAGTAGGAGTTGCGGCAGATCTGGTCTCCCAGCACGGCCAGGGGGTGGGTCTGGAGGGCGTCCTCGATCAACGTGGCGGGGGAGCCGTCGCGGGAATAGCGGCAGAGGGCGCAGGTGCGGCTGCCGGTGAGAAAGCGGTTGAGGTGCGCCTCGTACTCGATCAGCCGCTCAGCACCAGGGGCCCCCTCCAGGACCCAGCCCATGTTCCAGGTGGCCCGCAGGCCGGAGAAGCCGTCGTCGAGCGCCTGCTGCTCGGCCTGCCGCAGGAGGTCCATCATCGCCCCGGGATCGAACCGTCCCTGGGGGAGCCAGTGCTCGCGTTGCGTCAGGAAGACGAGGGCGCCGCGCTCGCACTCGGCGGTCACGTCGACATCGGCGTGCGCCAGCGCGTGCTCCAGCCGCCGGCCGCTCGTGCCGTGGCCGACGAAGAGGCAGCGCTCGCCGGCCGCGAGCCCGGCCTTGATGAAGGGCACCAGCGCCGCCGTCTGCTCGGCGGCGCTGTGATAGATCAGACAGAGGTGGTCGCCCTGGCGCAGCCGGGCGATCCGACGCTCGAGCTCACCGTCCACGAGAACACCCCCGGCGGAGGGAGCGAGGGCCGGCCGGACGATGACCGGTCCGGGATCGATCGTCTCTGAGCTGCCTCACCACCATCGCTCTCTCCGCACGCCGTTGTTCGACTCTAGTTGAGGATCGTGGGAAATGAGCCGCGCGATCCCGCCGCGCCTCGATCGGTGCAAGAAGCGTGCGCGGGGTCAGGGAAGAGAAAGCAGGGGCTTCGCAACGGGGGGAGAGAGCCCGTTGCGGCGGTTCCGCGTGGAGGGGAACCACCGCTAGCTCGGCTCTTCTTCCGGCTTGGTCTCGGCGGCGGGCGCCGGGGAGATGGTGCTGTGGAGATACCGGATCAGCTTGTGGAAGCCGTCGAGCATCTCGCTCAGGGCCTGCTCCTCCTGCGGCGGGAGCTGCCGGTTGAGGCCCAGGAGGCGGTAGACGTTGAGCCCGCCCGCGTCCCCGGCCTCTTGCGGGGCGTCCTGCGGGTTACGGACGAACGACTGCCAATCGCCGCCGCCGGACCGGCGGATCGCCTCCGGTCGTTCGTTGACGATCTGCAGCGCGTTGTGCAGGTCGTTCAGATCGCACTCCAAGGCGGCCAGGATCTTCTCCAGGGTGTCGAGCGACGGCTTCTGCTTGCCGGTTTCGTAGGCGGATAGCATCGCCTTGGTGATTCCCGCCGCGTCGGCGACCTGGTACTGCCTCTTGCCCTGCCTGTCGCGGAGCCAGCGTAAGGCCCTTCCAAGTCCGTTGAAGATTGACATGAGCGGAAATGTACCTTCTCCGGCGCCGCGTGGCAAGCGCAAACTTATGTGGATCAATGACTTGGGACCAGGAAAAAGATTCTGCACAGCCGTACCTTTGTTCTCCAAGGCCGTGTCCACGGCCCGCGAAAGTTGTTGCCCTTGACAACATTTCCTCTATAATCGTCCCGTCGAGCGCTTCGCCAGTTCCCGATTTCGGTGCTCAGAACAAAGTCGGAACGTAAATCGGAGTCGCAGACCCGAACCCCCGGCGGGGGGTGACCTGGAAAGTCATGACGGAAGATCATCCCGACTCCCGGCTCCTCGAGCGGTTCATGCGGAACGAGACCGGCCCGCAGGAGTGCCGCCGGGTGGTCCGCCACCTCCTCGCGGGCTGCGAGCGTTGCGTGGCGGTGACGCGGCGCCTCTGGAGCCTGGGCGAGGAGCGTCCGCGCCATGCGCTGGCGCCCGCGGACGAGCCGGTCCATCCCGCGAGCTATGGTGGCGTGTTCCAGCGTCTCGCGGAGCGTGGATCCCGCAGCGAGCGGCAGGCCCGGATCGACGGCCGGGAGGCGCCGCTCCGGCTGTCCGAGCTGCTGGACCTGTCGCGGTCCGCCGGCCTGGCTCGGATCGCGGCCGAGGAACGCTTCCATACTCCCGCTCTCTGCGAGCTGCTGATCGGCGAGAGCCGGCGGACGGGGGAGCCGGCGCTGGCGGAGTGGGCGGTGGCCGTGGCCGAGCGGCTCGACGCCCGCCGCTGCGGCGCCACGCTCGCCCGCAGCCTGCTGGGTCTGGCCTGGGCCTGGCTCGGGAACGCCCGCCGGCTGGCCGGCGATCTGCCCGGCGCGCAGGCGGCCCTGTCCAGGGCCGAGGCGCCGCTTGCGGAGGGGATCGATCCTCTGGACGGCGCGGAGCTCCTGGAGATCCGGGCGCGCCTGATGGCGGACCAGGGGAAGCTCGGCGAGGCGGAGCGGCTGCTCGATCGCGCGCTCGGCCTGTACCGGATGCTCAAGGAACGGCACCTCCAGGGCCGGGTGCTGGTCCAGAAGGGGACGATCCGGGGCTGGACCCTGGATGCGGAGGCGGCGTCCCAGGGGATCCGGCTCCTGCGGGAGGGCCTGGCCCTGCTCGACGAGCGCCAGGAGCCGGCGCTCGTCCCGTTCGGCCTTCACCGCCTGGCCCTGCTGCTCGCCGACGCGGGGCAGCGGGAGGAGGCGCTGCGGACGCTCCGGCGGGCGAGGCCGCTGTACGAGCGGCAGGGGGACGGGCCCGATCTCGTGCGGTTGCGGCACCTGGAGGGGAAGATCGCGGAGGGCTGCGGGGATACGGAGGCGGCCGAGGCGGCTTTCCTCGAGGCGCGGCAGGGATTCCTCCTCGAAGGGCTGGGCGTCGAGGCGGCCGCGGTCCTGCTCGACCTCGCCATCCTCTACACGCGGGAGGGGCGCGGCGTCGAAATCCGCCAGCTCGCCGGGGACCTGCTCCCCATCCTCCGGGCCCGCGACATCCGCCAGGGGGTGGCGGCGGCGCTGCTGTTCTTCCGCCGGCTGGTGGAGACCGGGTACGCCACGCTGGACGCCCTTTCCGAGGTGTCCCGCTACGTGACCGGTCCCCCGCGGGCGCGGCGGCCGGGGTTGCGGTAGCGGCGAGGGGTGAGGGGTCGCTGCTAAACTCACCCTGGTGAGCGAAGCTCTTCCTTCCCCGTCCTCCATCCTCTCCCAGGCGACGGCGCAGGCGCTGGAATTTCCCAGCCTGCTGGCCGTGGTCTCGCGCTTCGCGGCGAGCGACCTGGGGCGCGAGCGCGTGCTCGCCCTGCGGCCTTGTGAGCGCGAGGCGGAGCTCAAAGAGCGCCGGGTCCTCTTCGAGGAAACCTCCCGCCTCGTCGGCGAGCGGGGGCTGGTGCCGGACTTCGAGGTGCCGCTCGGGGACCTGCTGGTCCGGCTGACGAGCGGCCGGCCGCCGCTGGAGGGGATCGACCTGGTGCGGCTGGCCGACCTCGGCAGGGCCAGCCGCGCCGCGGCGGTGCGCATCCGCGAGGCGGTCCCCCCCTGCCCGGCGCTGGCGGCGAGGGTGCGGGAGCTGCCCGACCTCGGTCCGCTGCTCCAGCGGATCGAGCGCACGTTCGACCGCCGGGGCGAGGTGCGGGAGGACGCGAGCCCGCGGCTGGCCGCCCTGCGCCGGCAGATCCGCACCGTGCGCGACCAGATCTACCGCGAGCTGGGCGATTTCGTCGCCGGCCACAAGGACGACCTCTCGGAGGAGACCATCCCGATGCGGGGCGGCCGGCTGGTGGTGGTGCTCCAGTCCGGCGCGCGGGGCAGAAGCGGCGGCCTCGTCCACGGCCGCTCGGCGACCGGCAAGAGCCTCTACTTCGAGCCGCTCGACGTGGTGGAGTCGAACAACACGCTCCAGCAGTCGGTCGAGGACGAGGAGGCGGAGCGCCGGCGCATCCTGATGGAGCTGATCGAGGCCGCCCGGGCGTCGCTGCCCGCGCTGCGCGAGCACGCGAGCTTCCTCGGCGAGCTGGACCTCCTGCAGGCCGCGGTGCGCTTCGGCGGCCGCTGCGGCGCCGTCCTCTCCGAGATCGGCGCGCGGCACGACCTGCGGCTGCTGGCGGCGCGGCACCCCCTCCTCGACCCCTGCCTGGCCGCGGTGCGCGAGGAGGCGCTGGGCCAGGCCGGGCACGAGGGCGACATCGTGCCGCTCGACGTGGAGCTGGCGCCTGACCGGCGGATCCTGGTGGTGACCGGCCCCAACGCGGGCGGCAAGACGGTGGCGCTGAAGACCACCGGCATCCTCGCTCTCCTGGCCTTGTGCGGGCTGCCGGTCCCGGCCGCACCGGGAAGCCGCGTGCCGTTCTTCTCCCGCCTGGTGGCGACCGTGGGCGACGAGCAGGACCTGCTGGCCGACCGCTCCACCTTCAGCGGCCGGCTGCTCCGCCTCAGGGAAGCCTGGGAGGGAGCTGGGCCGGACAGCTTGATCCTGCTCGACGAGCTGGGCTCGGGCACCGATCCGGAAGAGGGCGCGGCCCTCGCCGTGGCCCTCCTCGAAGGGCTGCTCGAGAAGGGGAGCCTGGGGGTGATCACCACCCATCTCGCCCAGCTCGCCGCGGCGGCCCTGGAGCTGCCGGGCGCCTCCTGCGCGGCCATGGAGTTCGACCCCGCCACCGGCCGGCCCACCTTCCGGCTGGTCCCCGGCCCGCCCGGAGCGAGCGAGGCCCTGGCCCTGGCCCGCCGCCTGGGGCTGCCGGCGGAGTGGCTGGACCGGGCCGAGGCGCGGCTGGGCTCCGAGCACCGCGACCTCCGCCGCCTGATCGCCGAGGTGGAGAGGGTGCGCCAGGAGCTGGCCGGGACCCGCGAGCGGCTGGAAGCCGAGCACGCCGACGCCGAGAAGCTCCGCCGCCGGCTCGCCGACGAGCGGGCGGCCTTGGAGGAGGAGCGGCGGAGCGTCGCACGCAGGATGAAGGCGGAGCTGGACGAGTTCCGCCGCGACACGGCGGAGCGCCTGCGCCGCGAGGTGGACCGCCTGCGCGAGCGCTTCGAGGAGGGGCGCCGTCGCGGGCTGGCCGCCGAGGCGGTGGAGAGCCTCTTCGCCGCGGCGCCCGCGTTCGGGCAGGAGGAGCCCGCGGCCACGGGGCCGCTGGTGGTGGGCGAGCCCGTGCGCCACCTGGGGCTCGGCTGGCAGGGGGTGCTGGAGAAGCTGGAGGACGGCCGGGCGGAGGTGCTCGTCCGCGGCAAGCGGGTGCGGTGCCGACCGGGCGAGCTGGCCCCCGCAGCGCCCGGCGAGGCGTCCTCCAGAAGAGAGAGGGAGACCGCGCCCCGGGGAGCACGGCCCGCCGCCGGCCGGACGGCGCGGGAGGACCTCGACGAAGCCGCGGCGGTGCCGTCCGAGATCAACTTGATCGGCCTGCGGGTCGAGCCGGCCTTAGAGCAGCTCGACTCGTACCTCGACCGGGCCCTGCTCGCGTCGCGCAAGCAGGTGCGGGTCATCCACGGCCACGGCTCGGGCCGGCTGCGGCAGGCCGTGCGCGAGCACCTGAGAGGTCATCGGGGCGTCGCCGACGTCCGCGCGGGCGCTCCCAACGAAGGCGGCGACGGCGCGACGGTGGTGACCTTCCGCGGCGCCTGAGCCGGCAGCCATGGCCCTCGGCAACGTCCACATCACCCCCCAGCTCGTGCAGGCGGTGCGCGACGCGGTCGACATCGTCGCCATCGCCTCCGATCACACCCGGCTGCGCAAGGCCGGCCGGCGCTACCAGGGGCTCTGCCCCATCCACAAGGAGAAGACCCCCTCCTTCAGCGTCGATCCGGTCCAGGGGCTCTTCTACTGCTTCGGCTGCGGCGCCGGCGGCGACGCCATCAAGCTCCACATGCTGACCAGCGGCGACGACTTCCCGGCGGCCATCGAGGCCCTGGCGATGCGCTACGGCATCCCGCTGCCCAGCCGCGCCGAGGCGCGCTTCGCCGGCGGCCGGCCCGAGCGGGACCTCGAGGGGGCGCTCCAGGCGGCGGCCGAGTTCTTCACGGACCAGCTCCGGAAGTCGCCCTTTGCCCGCGACTACCTGGAGGGACGGCACATCCCCCCGGAGCTCGTGGAGCGCTTCGGGCTCGGCTATGCCCCGGAGGGGTACAAGAACCTGCTCCAAGCCCTTCATCCCCGGGTCCCGCAGGCGGACCTCGAAGCGGCGGGGCTGGTGGGGCGGTCCGAGCGCGGGGACCTCTACGACCGGTTCCGGCACCGGCTGATATTCCCCATCCACAACCCGTCCGGGCGGCTGGTGGGCTTCGGCGGGCGCACCCTGGGGGACGACAAGGCCAAGTACGTCAACACCAGCGAGACCGACCGGTTCCACAAGGGCTTCCTCCTCTATGGGCTCCACCTCGCCAAGCGGGAGATCCGGGAGACCGGTCGGGCCGTACTCTGTGAAGGGTACTTCGACGTGATCGGCTCGGTGGCCTGCGGCCTCGAAGGGGCGGTCGCGGGGATGGGCACCGCGCTCACTCCCGAGCAGGCGAAGCTCCTCTCGCGCTACGCCGAGGAGGTGGTGGTGGCCTACGACGGCGACAGCGCCGGCGAGAACGCCTTCCGCCGGGCCCTGCCTCTGCTCCTCGCCGAGAGGCTCGGAGTGCGGCGGGCGCGGTTTCCCGGCTCGCACGATCCGGACTCCCTGCGGCTGGAGCAGGGGGAGGAGGCGGTCCGCTCGGCGGTGGACGGGGCCGAGGACGCGGTGATGGCCGAGCTCGACCACGCCATCCCCGCCGGCACCGCCCGCGATCCCTGGAGCCAAGCCAAGGCCGCCGCAGCCGTCTCCGAGCTGCTGCGGCCCATCCCGGACTCGATACTCCGCTTCAGCTACGCCCGGCTCGCCGCGGACCGGCTGGGGATCCCCGTCGAGATGCTCTCCCGGCGCGTGAGCGCAAAGGAAGTCCAGGGGCCGTCCTCGCGGCCCGCTCCCGACGGCGGCGGCCCCCGCGTCGTGCGGAGCCTGGAGGAGCAGGTCCTGGAGCGGCTTCTCCAGAGAGAGGAAGGGGCGCAGATCCCTGCCTTGGAGGAGCTGCCCCCGCCCGAGGTCTTCTTCGACACCGGATGCAGGAATATTTACGAGGCCTTCCGCACTCTATATGCAGGAGCCGGCGCCCCCCCGGATTTCCAGCAGGTGAAGTCCAGGCTGGGCGACGACGAGGGAACGGTTGCCCGTTTAGCGAAAATTGTGCTAGAAAGAGAGTCTACTTCCGGAAGAATCGGGCTTCTGGAGTCCCTCGACAAATTGGCGGACCGCTGGCGGCGGCAGCGGCTCAAGGAGCTGCACGGAGAGATCAACGAGGCACAGCGCAAGGGGGATCATGCGCTCCGCGACCGCCTTGTGGACGAGAAGACACGGTTGAGCCGCAGCCTGCATCGGGGGTCCCGGCAGGGAGCGAACCACGGGCTCGCATGAGCCCTTTTCGTGTCCTGAAGCCCGATCGGAGCCGAGAGGAGGCACATTGACGATTTCGAGCGTGACACCCGTCGAAGAGAAGTACAGCTCGGTCAAGCAGCTCATCGAGCTGGGCAAGGAGAAGGGCTATCTTCTTTACGACGAGATCTACGAGATGCTGCCCGAGGAGGTGGTGAGCCTCCCGGACGAGCTGGACGAGATCTACCTCCGGTTCGCGGATCTCGGCGTCGACGTCATCGACCGTCCCGAGCGCTACCAGAACCGGGACGACTTCGAGTCCGGCGCGAGCGAGTTCGACAAGAAGGAAGACGAGACGACGGAATTCGGTCTCGCCACCCACGAGAAGACGAACGACCCCGTGCGCATGTACCTGCGCGAGATGGGGACCGTCCCCCTGCTCGACCGCGAGGGCGAGGTGGAGATCGCCCAGCGCATCGAGCAGGGCGAGTGGATGATCTACGAGGCGCTGTGCGAGAACCCGGTGGTCCTGCGCGAGCTGCTGCGGTTGAACGAGATGGCCGCCAAGGACAAGCGCATCCTGCGCGAGCTGATCGCCGCCGATCCGGACGAGCCCCTCGATCCCAAGGCCGCGGACCGCATCAAGGGGAACTTGAGGATCTTCGAGCAGATCGCGGACAACGACCGCGAGATCCAGGAGCTGCGCAAGCGCCAGAAACGCTGCAAGCCGGACGGCGAGAAGTACCTGGAGATCGAGCGCGACATCGACCGCCTGGTGGCCAAGATCGCCAAGGACATCCGCACGATCGACTTCAGCCTCCAGACCCGCAACCGGCTGGTGGACTTCCTGAAGGACATCGACAAGCAGTTCTCGCGCTTCGAGCAGGACATCAAGCGCGCCCAGACGGCGCTCAAGCGGGAGACCAACGACGAGCTGAAGGCCCTGCACCGGCGCCGCATCGAGAAGTACCGGGGCAACCTGCGCGAGCTCGAGGAGCGTTACGGCACCACCCACGCCGAGATCGCGGCCACGATCAACAAGATCCGGCTGGGCGAGGCGACCTGCGAGCGGGCCAAGGAGGAGCTGATCGTGGCCAACCTCCGGCTGGTGGTCTCCATCGCCAAGAAGTACACCAACCGCGGCCTGCAGTTCCTCGACCTGATCCAGGAGGGGAACATCGGCCTGATGAAGGCGGTGGAGAAGTTCGAGTACCGCCGCGGCTACAAGTTCTCGACCTATGCCACCTGGTGGATCCGGCAGGCGATCACCCGCGCCATCGCCGACCAGGCGCGGACGATCCGCATCCCGGTGCACATGATCGAGACCATCAACAAGCTGACCCGCACCAGCCGGTCGCTGGTGCAGGAGCTGGGCCGCGAGCCCACGGCGGAGGAGATCGGCGAGAGGATGGACCTGCCGGCCTCGAAGGTGCGCAAGATCATGAAGATCGCGCAGGAGCCCATCTCGCTCGAGACGCCCATCGGCGAGGAGGAGGATTCGCACCTCGGCGACTTCATCGAGGACAAGAACGCCGTCTCGCCCATCGAGTCGGTGATCTTCGCGAACCTCAAGGACCAGACCCGCAAGGTGCTGAAGACCCTGACGCCGCGCGAGGAGCTGGTGCTCAAGATGCGCTTCGGCGTGGGCGACGGCTCCGAGCACACCTTGGAAGAGGTGGGCCGGTCGTTCAACGTCACGCGCGAGCGCATCCGTCAGATCGAGTCCAAGGCGCTGCGCAAGCTCCGTCACCCCAGCCGGGCGACGAAGCTGAAGCCGTTCCTGGACAACTCGGTGTAGCTTCTACGCCGCGTTGACACCGCAATCCGATCCGCCTAGAATTCCGCCTCCCGGGCCAGGCCCGGGGGGCTTCTTTCCACGTTCCTCGGTAGCTCAACGGTAGAGCGTTCGGCTGTTAACCGAAATGTTGGGGGTTCGAGTCCCTCCCGAGGAGCCATTCTCTCCCTTCACAATCGGCTTTATCTCCTCTACGCCTCCGCCAGGATCCGCCGCAGGAGGAGCACCAGGCCGACGGCGGCGATCAGCAGGATCATCGGCCTCACCCAATGGCTCCACCAAGGCTCGTTCGCGGGCGCGGCCTCGCCCTCGAGGTCCAGCTCGGCGGGCTGCCAGGGATGGCTCAGCAGGGCCTCGCCCAGGGCTCCCAGATCGTAGGACGGGGCGCTTAGGGTGTCGGGCCCAGCGAGGAGGCGCACCGGCGTATCCTCTTCCACCTCCGGCCAGACGAAGAGGAGCACGTCGCGGCGCCGCCAGACGTCCGCCTCCACGCTCGCGAGTGGCGGGTTGTCGCCATCGTGGAAGCGCACCGAGAGGACCTGCGGCGCGCGGCCGGGCAGGGACAGCCGCTCGCGGCAGGGGAGGGGCGGCTGGGGATGGCACTCCCAGGTCTGCCGCACGGCAGCCTGCGATTCCTTGCGCGCTCCGTTCTCCTTGCGGGGGTTGCGGGCCGGCTCCAGATAGCGCACCCCGATGGTCCGCCGCAGGAGTCCGGCCGGAGCGGTCAGGTCCAGCTCCGTCAGCGGCAGGCCGGGTTGGGGCAGGTGGATCTCCACCTCGCTCTCGGCCGACCGCCGGCCCCTCGGGCTGGGCTCCAGCTCCTGCCTTCCATCGACCAGCGCGGGAGCGGCCGGCGACCAGCGATAGAAAGGGATCTGGCGCTCCCCCGCCACCAGCCGCAGGTTCCCCAGATCGGCCCGGGTGGCGCCGTAGACGATGTCCGGCAGCTCCAGGCGGACCAGGAAGCGCGGCTTCGCGGAAGGCGCGACCACCCGCCAGGCGGCGGCGAGGCGCCGGGACTCCAGGCGGACGGAAGGAGCGGTCGCCGTGACCGGCAGGGGCGGCGGGGCGTGCTCGATCTCCGCGCCCGCCTCCAGCCATACGGCGTCGGCGGCCTCGACCGCCTCCTCCTGCCGCGCCTCCGCTCGCGGAGCGCCGCCGTAGGCCAGCGTGTAGCGTCCTGCCTCCCCGGCCCGGAAGAGCACCGTCTGGACCTTGATCTCGACACTCCAGCTCGCGAGGCGCGGGGGATCCTGGGTGGAGCCGTAAAGCTCGAGGCGGAGGACGGAGTCCGCCACCGGCGCCGGTCCGCCCGCAATCAGGTGGCGCGTCCGTCCGCCCGTTCGTTGCCACACCCCCTCGGCCAAGGGGTACCAGTGCGCTTCGCGTGGCTCGTCGAGGAGATGGCCCACGTTCCCCGCCCCGGTGATCTCCAGGGTGAGCTGCCGCACGATCTGACCGGGGGCCGGCAGGGTCAAGGTGCAGAAGGCCTCGCCCGGCCGGGCCGTGTCGCATTCGGCGTCGCGGGTCGTCACCGACAGCGTCGGCCCGGTGACCGCCTCGACCTCGGCTGCCGCGATCCTGGGCGGTTCCGCTCCCCGCGGCCAGTGGAGGCGGAGGTAGCGGTCCCCGGTCGCGGGATACGACACCGACACCCATCCGGCGGAGTCTTCTCCGCCGTCAGTCCGGAGGGGCTCGGTCACCGCAAGCGGCTGCCAGGCCGAGCCGTCCGGGCTGCTCTCGATCCGGTCCGGTGGCGCGAGCGGCGGGCGGACGGCTTGGAGGAAGAGCCGCTCGCGGGGCAGCGGATCGGCTCCCGCGTCCAGCACCAGCTCCCAGCCGTCGCCGACGCGGCCGGGCCTGGGCACGACCAGCGGCCGGCGCTCGCTATGGGGCGCGGCGGCCTCGACTCGCAGGGAAACCTCGCTTCCCGCCGGCGCGAAGACGTGGAGGTCGGCCGCTCCCGGCGCCATGTGCTGGAGGGCGGCGAGGTCGAGCGGCACCCTGACCCAGCCGGGCGAGGGCACCTCGATCTCGCGGGTGTAGTGGAAGCCCTGGACCGCGGCCGCGGCGGGGAGGGCGGCAAGGCCGAGAGAGAGGGCGAGCAGGAAAGCCCGGCGCAGCGCTGTGGACGCGCCTCCGGGGATCGCCGTCGCGGCGGGGCGAGGCATGGATTGTTCAGCGATTTCGGGGATCGGGATGGGGTCCCCACCGCCGGGGACGTGCCAGACCGGAGAGAGGGGGCCTCCAACGAAGCGCTGAGAACAGTCTAGCACGGCTGCGGAATATGGGTATACCCCCTTTTTATACGGCGTGGGAGCGATGATCGTCTACCAGCTTCTCCACCACCGAGGGGTCCGCCAGGGTGGTGATGTCTCCCAGCTCCTCGTACTCGCCGGCCGCGATCTTGCGCAGGATGCGGCGCATGATTTTGCCCGAGCGGGTCTTGGGGAGCCCGGAGACGACCTGGATGCGGTCCGGCGTCGCGATGGCCCCGATGGCGTGCCGCACCTGCTCCTTGAGCATGCCGACCAGCTCCTCGCGGTCCCAGCCCTCGTACCCGGGCGTCGGATGGACGTAGGCGAAGATGCCCGTCCCCTTGATCTCATGGGGAAAGCCCACCACCGCCGCCTCGCCCACCGCGTCGTGGGCCACCAGGGCGCTCTCGATCTCCGCCGTGCCCAGCCGGTGGCCCGAGACGTTCAGCACGTCGTCCACCCGGCCGGTGATCCAGTAGTAGCCGTCCTGGTCCCGCCGGCAGCCGTCGCCGGTGAAGTAGAGGCCGGGGTACTGGGAGAAGTAGGTCTGCTGGAACCGGCGGTGGTCGCCGTAGATCGTCCGCGCCTGCCCCGGCCAGGTGCCGCGCAGGCAGAGGTTCCCTGACACGTCGTTACCTGGGAGCTCCCGCCCCTGGTCATCCACGATCACCGGACGGATGCCGAAGAAGGGGAGCGTCGCCGAGCCCGGCTTGCAGGGGGTGGCGCCCGGCAGCGGCGTGATCAGGATGCCGCCCGTCTCGGTCTGCCACCAGGTGTCCACCACGGCGCACCGGCCCTCGCCCACCACGTCGTGGTACCAGAGCCAGACCTCCGGGTTGATCGGCTCGCCCACCGAGCCCAGGATGCGGAGCGAGTCGCGCCGGTACTTCTTCACCCACTCATCGCCCGCGCGGGCGATGGCCCGGATGGCTGTGGGGGCCGTATAGAAGATGTTGATCCCCAGATCGTCCACCATGCGCCAGTACCGCCCGGCGTCCGGGTAGGTGGGGATCGACTCGAACATCACCGTCTTGGCGCCGTTGGCGAGCGGGCCATAGAGGATGTAGCTGTGGCCGGTGATCCACCCGACGTCGGCGGCGCAGC
>DASWME010000001.1:0-11285 GCA_036399915.1 Thermoanaerobaculia bacterium | reverse complement strand
CGCCGGCGCGCACGGCGGCGCGGGCGGCCAGGATGGCGGCCCCGGCCTTGCCCGGCGAGCCGGCCACGATCAGCGCGTGCCCGTAGTCCCCCTTGTGCGTGCCGGGCTCGCGCTCCGGCAGCAGGTCCGCCAGCTCCTCGCCCATCAGCAGGTGGAGGTCCCCCGCCTCCTCCTCGGCGTCTTCGACCAGCCGCGGCGGGATCCCCAGATCGGTCACCACCATCTCGCCCACGGCGTCGGCGGCCGGCGGGAAGACGTGGGCCACCTTGGGGGCCGCGAAGGTGACCGTGAGGTCCGCCTTGACGTGGGGACCGATGGGCCGCGCCTGGCTCGCCGAGAGGCCGCTCGGCAGGTCCACCGCCACGCAGGGGGCCGGCAGCGAGTTGACGGCATCGACCGCCTGGGCGAAGAGCCCTTCGAGCGGCCGGCCGAGGCCGGTGCCGAACAGGGCGTCCACCACCACGTCACATTCGGCGGCCGCGTCCATCGCCGGGGCCAGGGCCTCGGCCGAGGCGATCTCCAGGATGGGCAGCTCGGCCTTGCGGCAGATGCCGAGCTGCACCCCGGCGTCGCCCGAGAGCTGGCGGCCGCCGGTGACCAGGAAGATCCGCACCTCCCAGCCGCGCACCGCGAGGTGGCGCGCCACGGCCAGCCCGTCGCCGCCGTTGTTGCCCGGGCCGCAGAAGACGGCCGCGGACGCGGCCTCGGCGAAGGCCTGGCCCAGCGCCTCCACCACGCCGATCGCCGCGTTCTCCATGAGCACCAGGCTGGGGACGCCCAGGTCCTCGATGGCGGCGCGGTCCACCTCGCGCATGGCCTCGGCCGTCAGGATCCGCAAGCCGCTCCCTCAACCGGCAGCCGCCGCCAGGCGCCGAGCAGCTCGCGGGTGCGGGGACAGCCCAGGTCGTCGCACGCCAGGCGCGCGGCCAGGCGGCGCAGGTCGTCCGGCGTGTCCACGTCCGCGGCCGCGGGCAGCAGCTCGACGGCGAGGCCCAGCTCGCGGCAGCGCTCCAGCGTCGCCGGCAGCACCCGCTCGGTGCTCCAGTCGATCTCCTCGAACAGGCGCCAGGCCACGGCGGCCGCGCGCAGGGCGATCAGGTAGTAGCCGCCGTCCTCGGCGGGCCCCAGCACCACGTCGGCGCCGGCTTCCACCCTCTCGAAGGCGCGGTGCACCAGCTCCAGCGGCAGGGTCGGATGGTCGCTGCCCAGGGCGGCCACGGCGGCGGCGTCCTGCGCGGCAGCGGAGAGGGCCCGGTACAGCCGCTCGCCGAGGTCCTCCCCCTGCTGGCGCACCCCCGGCACCGGTCCGGCCGGGACCTCCTCCCCGGGATCGAGCGCCCAGGCGAGGCGCAGCTCGAAGTCCCCTGTCCGCAGCCGGTCGAGCAGGTCCTCGCGGAAGGCCCTGTGGAGCGCGGCCGCCTCGGCGGCGGTAAGATCCCCGATCAGGCGCGTCTTGACCCGGCCCTCCCGGGCAGGCTTGGTAAACAGCAGGAGACGGCGGGACGGGGCGGACACGAGGCGGGATTGTATCCAAAATCCGGAATGCCCATCCTCACCCTCCTCACCGACTTCGGCACCGGCGACTACTACGTCGCCGCCGTCAAGGGTACGGTGCTGCGCCTGGGGCCCCAGGGCGTGACGCTGGTGGACATCTCCCACGAGGTGCCGCCAGGCGACGTCGAGACGGGGGCGTTCCTCCTCGGCGCGGCGGCCCTGACCTTCCCCTCCGGCACCGTCCACCTCGCCGTGGTGGACCCCGGTGTTGGGAGCGCGCGGCGCATGCTCGTCGTGCGCTCCCGCTCGGCCCTCTTCGTGGCGCCCGACAACGGCCTGCTCACGCCGTTCCTCCCGGCCGCCGTCTCCGTGCGCTCGGTCGAGCGGAGCGATCTCTTCCTCCCCGGCCCGGGGCAGACCTTCCACGGCCGCGACCGGTTCGCGCCGGTGGCGGCCTCCCTGCTCCGAGGGGAGCCCGAGGCGGGTCTCGGCCCGGAGATCCCGGACCCCGTGCGGTTGACCTTCACGACCCCGCGGCGGAGCGGGAGCCGGATCTCGGGCCGGGTCCTCCACGTCGACCGCTACGGCAACCTGGTCACCGACATCCCGGTCGGCTGGCTCCCCTCCGGCGACTGCCGCGCCGAGGTGGGAGGCTTCTCGATCGCCCGGCGGGCCAGCCACTACGCCGAGATCCCGCCCGGCGAGGCGGCGATGGTCCCCGGCTCGCTCGGCACGGTCGAGCTGTCCATGAACGGCGAGGACCTCGCCTTCCGCTGGGGGGTCCCCCGCGGAGCCCCGGTCGAGATCGTCTGGAACGGTTCTTGAATGAAGACGGGATCGCACTGTCTCCGCGTGGGGACAGCGCGATGACGGGCTTTTCAGGGATTCGGCTACAATGGACGGGCGTTCGAGAAGGCGTATGCCCGATCGAGCTTTGGGAAGGAGCGTGTGGCCATGAGCAAGTGGGAGTACAAGATCATCAACATCCGCAGTGAGAACTACCGTCTCGACCCGAACGCCGCGCCGCAGCTCAATCAACTGGGCGAGGACGGCTGGGAGCTGGTCTCGATCACCTCGGTCAACTTCAAGACCGGCGCCACCGACAACATCGCCATGGTCTTCAAGCGGCCCGTTGCGGGCGGCTGATCGCTCCTCCCCCAGGGCGGCCACCCGGGGCCGCCCCTACGCGCACCTACCGCTTGAGCTTCTTCTTCCGTCGCCGGCCGCGGCGGACCGCGACGGCGAACCCCGCGGCCCCGGCCGCCAGCGCCATCAGCCAATACTTCTTCTTCGGGACGATGCCCACCTCGGTCCTGACCGCGGTGCGCACCTCGGCCAGCCGCAGCTCGGCCTCGCGGCGGCTCTCCTCCAGCCGGCGCTCGGCCTCGCGCCGGGCCTCTTCCAGACGGTTCATGGCAGCTCCCTCCCGAGCGATTCCCCGTTCTCGGCGGCGGCGCTCTCCACGTCCAGCGTCTTCGGCTGGGCGAGCAGCCCGTGCTGCCACCAGTCGAGATGGTTGTCCACCCGCCGCCGCACGGTCTCGAGGGGATTCTCCACGTTGCGCAGCCGCTTGATGCCGAGCCCGGCGAGGATGCCCGCTGTCAGCGCGAACAGCGCCAGCACGATGAGCGAGGCGCCCCACCACGGCAGCCAGACGTGCAGCAGCGCGATCAGCACGAAGAGCAGCAGGCCGACGATCCAGAACAGCAGGATGACGGCGGCGCCGAAGAAGGCGAGCGCCCGGCCGAGATAGCTCCCCGAGCGCCCGAAGTCGTCCTGCAGTGTGGCCAGCTCGGCCCGCCAGACCTCCAGCAGCGACTCACCCAGCGAGCGGAACAGTTCGATCCATCCGGCCATCCACCCCTCCTGACCTCCCCTGTCCAACCTGCCCTCTCCCAGGGGGAGGAAAAACCATTGCCCTCGGTCAGCGGCCGATCCTCACTGCGCGGCTGATGAAGGATTCCTGCGCGGCGACGTCGTCCCGCACGCCCACGGCCACCCGCTGGTCGCCGCTGCGCATCAGCAGGGTCACCGAGTAGACGTAGGGCTTGCCCTGCGCCGTGGCGACCTCGGCCTTGGGAATGCTGATCGGCACCGGCGCCTGCTGCACGTCCGAGGTGCCGCCGCTCGAGTCCATGGCGGCGATGAACAGCCGCACCCTGGCGTCCTCCGTCTGCTCGCGCGGCACCAGCACCAGCTTGCCGATGGGGATGCGCACCTGGACTGGCACCAGGAAGAAGCCGTCCTCGCGCGGCCGCGCCTGGCCGAACTCCAGGGAGACGCCCAGCGGGTTCGATTCGAAGGGGAAGTTCAGGGCCGCCAGGGTGCCGTCGTTCATCCGCGCGTCGGTGCTCTTGTCGCGGTAGCCCTCGCGGTGGCGCACCTGGAGGTCCTTGCGGTTCTTCACCTTCACTTCGATCGTGTAGTACCGCCCATCGCCATAGTGGGTCGGTGTGTAGCCGAGCGAGTAGTAGGTGTTGAAGTCGCGGGCGATCCTCTCCAGGGCCGGCGTGACCACGTTGGTGTTGATCACGGCCACTCCGCCGGTCTTCTCGGCCATGAGCTGGAGCGTGCTCTGGAGGTTGGCGATGCGCACGCCGTCGATGAGCTGCGTGAAGCCCGGACTCGGAGGACCGCCGGCATTCTCGGCCGAGTTCGACTCATAGCCCCGCAGGCCCGCGGCGTCGATGGTATAGAAGGTGATGCGGTTGGCGTTGGCCTGCGCCGTCAGCTCGGTGAGGCGGCGGGAGAAGTCGAACTCCAGCGTCTGGGTGAGGCTGGTGCTCCGCTCGCCGTACTTGTTCTGCACCGCGTAGAAGACGTCCTGGCCGGCGATCATCTGCAGGCCGTCGCTCACGTAGACCACCGCCTTGCGCCCCGGCATGCCGGCCAGCGAGTCGACGAGCTTCTTCAGGGCGTCGATGGAGAACGACAGGTCATTGTAGGTGGACTGGGCATAGGTGCGGGCGTGGTTCTCCGCCTCGGCCACGGTGCGCGAGTCCTGGATGCTCCGCAGCGCGTCGCGGCGTTCCGAGTCGGCGTGGACCCCCTGGGCCGAGATCTTCTCGAGCTCGGTCATCGCCGCGGCGATCAGGCTCGGATCGCTGGTGAAGGTGCGCCGCACGTGCAGCTCGCGGTCGTAGGTGACCAGCATGAGTTGGTCGCCCTTGCTCAGCTTCTGGCCGATGAACGCCCGCAGCTCGCGGATCACCCGGTTGCGGTTGAATGGCCGGAGGTTGAAGTTGTCGATGTAGATGACCAGGCGCAGCCGCTGGTCCTCCGGCGTCTGCACCCGGTCGAGCTCCTGCTGGGCCGGCACCGGCGGCGCGGCTGCCGGCGCCGCCGGGGACGGCGCCGCGGCCGTCTGGGCCTCGGGGATGGGCGTCACGGCCTTCCCCGCGGTGACGGCGTAGAAGTTGGTGATCTCCATCGGCCGGCGGTTCTCGAAGATCTGGAAGTCCTCCCGCTTGAGCCCGGTCACCGGCCGGCCCTGCTTGTCGGTGACGTAGACGTCGACGTTGACGACGCTGACGTTCACCGTGTCGATGAACTGGCCCTCGGCCTCGGAAGTGCTCTTGGGAGGCGTGACCGGCTGGCCCGGCTTGCGCGCCTGGGCGCCGGCCCGGGGCCCGAAGCTCCCCAGGGCCAGGAGGAGCAGGGAAAGTGCGACGAAGAGACGCTGCGATGACCTCATAGACCTTTCTTTCTGGACGCCGTCCGCCCCGATTATACGGGACGGCCGCGCCTCACCTCTCCGGCGGCACCACGTCCGCCTGCGCCGTGAGGATCTTGCCGCTCAGCGGATCGAAGATCGCGAGCGTCAGTTGATGGGGAAGCCGCCGCAGGCGGAGCCGGGTCTCGTAGCGCACCGAGGTCCCCGCCTTCGGCTGGGTCTCCGCGCTCAGCGCCACCGGGATCAAGGGCACGGAGGCGCGGTTGCCGCCCGTGTCGATGGCGCCCACCCGCAGCTCCAGGTCGGCGACGTACTTGCCGTCGAGCGGCACGAAGGTGACCGCGTCCACGGGGATGGCCAGGGCGATGGGCACGTCCATCTCCCTGCGGCCCGCGAGAACCGGCTTGCCGATCTGCACCGGCAGCGAGGCCGACTCAGGGCCGCCGCCGAACAGCATGGCGCTCTCCACCATCATGGTGGTCTCGACCTTGCGCGAGAGGTCGAGGAAGCTGTCGCGCGAGCGGACCTTGAGCCCCTGCTTCAGCACCTCGACGTCCACCCGGTGGCGCTTGTCGTTGCCCTGCCACGAGGGGGTGAAGCCGAGCCAGTAGTAGGAGCGGGTGTCGGATTCGACTACCGGCAGGAGATCCTTGCTCTGCGAGTTCAGCAGCGCCCTGCCGCCGGTCTGGTCGGCCACGTACAGCAGCGAGGCCTGGTGCTCCTGCTCGCGGATGTTGAGGCCGCCCCGCGGCGGCCCGGCGAGCGAGGCGTCCGCGATCTCGCTCTCCACTCCCGGCACGTCGACCGGGTAGAGGGTGTAGCCCAAGCGGTTGGCCGTGTCCACCAGCGGCCGGAAGATCTCGTCGCCCCGCGGCACGTCGCGCTCGGAGATCGGCCGGTTGGGGTTGTTGACCACGTAGTCGACGGGCGAGTAGGGCCAGCCGCCCGCGAGCAGGATCATCACCTTGCGCCCCGGCGGGGAGGCGAAGCCGCGCAGCGTGCTCGTCGCCGCCGCCACCGCCCGCTCGGTCTGCGCGGCCAGGCGCTCGGCGTACTCCAGCTCCTGGATGTCGAGCCGCTGGGCGAACGCCCCCCGGGGACCCGGCTCGAAGGTCGCGCCGCCGATGCGGCGCGACGACTCGAAGCTGCGCAGCTCCGCCAGGCGCGCCACCCCGAAGGAGCGCCGGCCGATGGCCTGCTCGATGGCCGCCCCGAGCTGCCGCTCGGAGTTCGTCCAGCTCGTCAGCATCTCCACCCGGCCGCCGTCGTAGGCTACGATGGCCATGCGGTCCTCCGGGCCGAGCCGCGAGAGCTGCCCCTTCAAGGCGCGCAGCGCCTCATTGCGGCGCGGACCGATCGCGAAGAAGTCGTCGACGAACACCAGGTAGCTGGTGCCCACGGGGCTCCCCGGCGCCAGGCTCGGCAGACCCTTGATCGCCGCCGACTCCGGCTCCCCCGCGCCCAGGGCGATGGCCTGGCCACCGCGCACCTCGTTGAAATACTCGATGGGAGCGGTCTTGCCGTCCACCTTGAGGCGGAAGTCGCCCGGCCTCAAACCCGCCACCCGGTTGCCCTGCCGGTCGGTCACCACCACCTCGACGTTGACCACCCGCACCTCGATCTGCTCGCCGAAGACCGGCGGCTGCGGCTCGGCCCGCGGCGGCTGGGCCGCAGCCGGCAGGAACGCGGCGAGGAGGGCCATTGCGGCCAGCCATCCTGAGCGGTACTTTCTCATGGGAAATCTCTCCATCGAAAAGCGAAAGACGGGACCGCCCTGGAGCCGCCCCGGGAGTTCTCGCTCTCCACAACAAGCCGGGGCGGCCATTTCTTTCTGCCGCTCCTAGGGTTCGACGTCCACCTCGGCCCACGCCCGGCCGCCGCCCGTGGCGTCCTCGACCGAGAAGACCAGCCGTTGCGGCCCCTTGGGCAGCCTGAGCACGGTCTCATAGCGGGCGTACACTCCCGGGCCCGGCGCCGCGGGCAGGGTGAGCCGGAGCGGCACGCTCGCCAGCCGCGTGCGCTCGCCCCAGCGGTCCAGCGCTCCCATGGAGAGGGTCGCCTGCACCTCGTAGCCGCCGTCTGCCGGCAGGGGCGTCAGCGCCGAGGCCGGGATCTCCAGGATCACCGGCAGCTCCATCTTCCAGAGGCCCGCCCGCCGGGGCTCGCCGGCCCTCACCCGCAGGCGCCTCTCCCCCTCCTCGCCGCCGAACAGCAGCAGGCTCTCCGTCTGGAGCTGGGCCTCCGCCTCCCGCGACAGGTCGGAGAAGCCGCTGCGCGCCCTCACCCGGGCGCCGGGGCGCCGCACCTCGACGCGGATGTCGTGACGCTTGCCGTCGGCCCGCCACTGCGGGGTGAAGCCGAGCCAGTAGTAGGTCCGGGTGTCCGCCTCGACCCGCTCGAAGGCGTTCAGCCGCGCCGAGTTGAGCACCGCCTTGCCCCCGGTCTCGCCGGCCAGGAACTCCAGAGTGGCGTGCGTCCCCCGCTCCCAGTCCGAGGTGATGAAGCCGTGATTCGTCGCTCCGGACGAGCGGGCATCGGACCAGGTGGACTCGGGGTCGAGACCCGGCACGTCCACCGCGTAGATCGTGTAGCCGAGGAGGTTGGCCGTGTCCGTCACCGGCTCGAACAGCTCCTCCGGGCGCGGCGTGTAGAAGGCGCTGGGGATCTCCCGCAGCGGATCCGCGATCAGGTGCTCGCCGGAAAACAGCGGCCAGCCGCCAGAGAGGAGCAGGAAGACCTTGCGGCCCGGCGGGGTGGAGATGCCGCGCATCGCCGCCGCGGCGGCGGCGGCCGCGCTCTCGACCTCGGCATAGAGGACGAAGGCCGCTCCGCCGTCCTGGATCAGATCGCCGACAGCCCCTTCGGTGCGGCGCATGGCCAGGCGCGCGATACCCTGCGAGGGCCGGCTCTGGGCCTGCGCCAGGATCCGCCGCAGCGCCTCACGGTCCTCCGTCCAGCCGCGCAGCAGGTTGATCTTGCGGCCGTCGAAGGCCACGACCGCCATGCGGTCCCCGGCCCGGAGCCGCTTCAGGTCGCGGATGAACCGCTGCAGCACGACGTCGCGCTGCGCGGCGATAGAGAAGGATTCGTCGATGAAGACGAGATAGCTCGTCCCCACCTTGCCGCCGGGAGCGGACGAGGCCGCGGCAGCCGGCGCTCCCTCCTCCACCGGCGGTGCGGCCATCTCCCCCTCCACCACCTCGGTGAAGTAGTCGACGGGCACCTCCTTGCCATCGACCAGCAGCCGGAAATCGGCGGCCGACAGCCCCGCGATCCGATTCCCCCGGCGGTCGGTCACGACCGCCTCGACGTTGACCACGCGGACGTCGATCGAGGTGCCGAAGGAGCTCGACGGCTTGGGGTCCACCGCGGGAGTCACCGAGGCTGCCGCCAGGGCCGGCGCCACGAGCGCCAGGGCGAGACAGGTGAAACGGAGCGCCTTCATGGTTCTCCTCCTCCTGAAGTCTATGGGTTCACATCGCCGTACGCTCCCACGCTTCAGCAAGACAGGTGCCGGGGGATTTTCCAGAAAAACCGGCCGGTTCGTCCTCCGGAGGGGACGGATCGGCTAGGGGAATGAACGGAGAAGGAGACGCCCAGACCCGCCAGATCCCGCCGTCATCGATCCTAGGGGCGCCATCCGCGCCTAAAATGGCGCGAACTTGATCGGAGGCTGACCATGTGGACCCTGCTCATCGCTGCCGCTCTCCTGGTGCTCCCGACCCAGAACCCTCCTCAGGCCAAGCCTGAGGCTCCGCCGAAGAACCCCCCGGCGCAGGCTGCCGCGCCCGCTCCTGCCCCGCGCGACGAGAGCCTGCCGCCTTCCGAGCAGCAAGCCAAGACCGCCCTGGAGAAGTCCCCGCGCCACGGGGAATACATGGACATCAAGCTCCCCTCCGGCGGGACTCCCATCCGGACCTGGGTCGTCTACCCCGAGCGCAAGGACAAGGCCGGCGTCGTCATCGTCATCCATGAGATCTACGGCCTCAGCGACTGGATCCGCGGCGTCGCCGACCAGCTCGCCCGCGAGGGGTTCATCGCCGTGGCCCCCGACCTGATCTCCGGCCTCGGCCCGCAAGGCGGCGGCACCGACTCCGTGCCGAGCCGCGACGACGTGGTGAAGCTCGTGCGCGGCCTCACCCCCGAGGAGGCGACCGCCCGCCTGAACGCCGTCCGCGACTACGCCGTCAAGCTCCCCGCCGCGAACGGCAAGAGCGCCACGATCGGCTTCTGCTGGGGAGGCGCCCGGAGCTTCGCCTACGCAGCCGCGCAGCCGGCCTTGAACGCCGCGGTCGTCTACTACGGCACCTCGCCGGAGGCCGCGGACCTCGCCAAGATCAAGGCTCCGGTGCTGGGCCTCTACGGCGGCGACGACGCCCGCGTCAACGCGACCATTCCCGCGGCCGAGACCGAGATGAAGAAGCCTGGAAAGACCTACGAGCCCCACGTCTACGAGGGCGCGGGCCACGGCTTCCTGCGGGCGCAGGAGGACCGCGACGGAGCGAACCTCAAGGCGACGAAGCAGGCCTGGCCGCGGACGGTGGCCTTCCTGCGCGAGCGCCTGAAGTGAGGCCGTTCACTGGATTGCCGCCCTTTCCCGTAGCCGGGGCGGGAGGTCTCCGATGCTGGCAACGGCAATGAAGTCTATCCAGGTGTCACCTGCATGAGGTTCTGCCAGCACGCGGTATTCCATATCGCGTAGCTCATCGACCACAAAGTAGACCGCGAAGGTGTGATATGAGGCCCGTTTAGGGAAGTCACCGCCATAGAGATGCCGCGTAGCATAATGTCCACCGACGACGTCGAGAAGAGCCACGGGCCCAAAGGAAGCAATTTCCCCCAGCTTGAGCCCAAAGAACGCTACATGCTTTCCGTTCTTCTCCAATGGTGCATAGGGCCCAAACACCAAATGTTCTACTCGATCTTCCACGAAGGCGTGGCGAGCTTGCCCTGTTGAAGCTTCAGGATCTCTCACGATCGCACTGAGCCTTCCCGGCAAGTCTTCTGCCTGATAAATCTTGCAGAAGTTCTCCAGAAGAGTATAGGGCAACCCGTCGAGAGGGTCACGAAATGCCGCTCGTCTGGCTCTTTCGTCGTCTGTCGCAGAATCTCTCAATTCTTGGGCCATTTGAGTAAAGGAAACTGGCGCAAGATGGGTTTCCTGAAGCCGGATTCTAAGTCCCTCGAGAAACTCTTCACAGCCAGATGGCTCGAGGATCTCGACAGCATTGAACAATGAAAGCGGCAGAGGAAGAGCCTCTTTTCGTTGGCCTGAGTGACAAAGCGGAATGATATCCGTATCCCGGACCCAAGCACAGCCCGCCTCGAAGTTGATCCACGGACGTTGAAGCGAGCGGGGGCTGGCCAAAAGTAGAAGGAGATCGGTTGTCCTCAACGCGCCGCTGAGCTTCCTGAGCCAGTTCGCATCGCGAGCGAAAGCTCCTCTGTCACTGCTGACAAAGACCTCTATGCGATCCGAGAACGTGGTTTCGATCCAACGCTTCAGCCTCAGGGCCAGTTGCGCTTCTTCATGGATGTGAGAGAGGAAAAGCTGCAGTGGCATCAGCCTGGACCCTCCTTGGTGCTTCTCTCAGCTGGTTAAACGGTACAACAGTTCCTAATCAACGTCAACACGTCTGGTGGCACAAGCGGCTGGGAAAAGGGACAGGGGCCTTCCCTTCCTCAAGTAGAGGACCAGGAAGGCCCCGTCATATCCGCCACAGAGCACTCTCTGGCTTAGTACACTTAACAAACCCGCCTAACCCACAGGTGGTCGGCTGGGTTAGACTGTCGCGGCAAGAACAGTCAACCTTGACCGTCGCGCTCTGCCTCTCCTATACTGGGGAAATGACGATCAAGAGACTGGACCACGTCAGCGTCGTCGTCGACGACCTTGCAGCCGCTATCGCTTTCTTTTCCGAGCTCGGTTTGGAGCTGGAGGGTGAGGCGGCGGTCGAGGGAGAGTGGGTGGACCGCATCAACGGGCTCGAAAGTGTCCAAGTCGACATCGTTATGATGCGGACCCCAGATGGGCACGGGCGGCTTGAGCTGACGAAGTTTCGCAATCCAAAACTGGTCGAGATCGAACCGGCGATCGCACCGCCGAACACGCTGGGCC